>JAKSKF010000009.1 GCA_024401825.1 Bacteroidales bacterium | reverse complement strand
CCTAACTTTCAATATTTTCAAAGAACTTTTATGAATTTTTAGTGGACACTAATGAATTTTGTGTTGAAATTCTATTGATATGCATATTGCGATAGCAGGAAACATCGGCAGCGGCAAGACCACCCTCACCAAGATGCTCGCCGCCCATTATGGCTGGATGCCCAAATTCGAGTCTGTTGATTACAACCCTTATCTTGCTGATTTCTATGAGGATATGGAGCGTTGGTCCTTCAATCTCCAGATTTATTTCCTGAACAGGCGGTTCAAGGACGTGGTTGACATCACCAGGACAGACGACATAGTCATCCAGGACCGCACCATCTTCGAGGACGCGAAGATATTCGCCCCCAACCTTCACGATATGGGCCTGATGAGCACAAGGGATTTTGAAAACTATGTGGAACTCTTCGAACTGATGATGTCGCTCGTGGGTATGCCGGACCTGCTGATTTACCTGCGCTCCTCGATTCCCAACCTGGTGTCCCAGATTCAGAAGCGCGGCCGCGAATACGAGAGGGGGATAAGGATAGACTACCTCACGGGCCTGAACGAGAAATACGAGGAGTGGATAAACGGTTATACGGGCAATCTTCTCATCATAGACGCGGACCACGTCAAGTTCGGCAACAACCCGGAGGATTTCGAGAAGGTCACCAATATGTTGGACGCCAAACTCTTCGGACTTTTCAAATAGGGACCACCCGCACAGGTCCGTTCTCCGGGCGTCAGGACAAAAAACTTCCGATTCCATACCCGAATATTCGATTTATTTAGTAACTTCGTAGTTTGAAATGAAATTTCAACAAAATCAATAATCTTATGCCAACCACAACAAAAAAACAGAACGTCGTTCCCGCCATTGCGGTGATGTTCGCTTTGTTCTTTATGATTGCATTCGTGACCAACTTCGCGGGGTCAATGGGTGTGATAGTCACTAACCAGTTCGGAGCTTCCAAGGCTCTTTCCCAGCTCGGAACTCTTGCAAATTTCATAGCGTATCTCTGCTTCGGCATCCCCTGCGGAATTCTTCTCAAGAAGAAAGGATACAAGTTTACCGCCCTCACGGCTGTTACCGTGGGTTTCGTCGGAGTGGGCATACAGTGGATAGCCGGACCCACGGCATCCTTCCTCGTCTATGTAATCGGCGCATTCGTGGCAGGTATCTCAATGTGTCTGCTCAACGTGGTCGTCAATCCTATGCTCAACATTCTGGGCGGAGGCGGAAACAAGGGTAACCAGCTTATCCAGTTCGGCGGTTCCTGCAACTCTGTCGGAGGAACCATAGCTCCCATCCTGCTCGGATATCTCATCGGAGGTCAGGTTGAGAACGCAAGCGTCAAGGACGCCGCTCCCGCGATGCTCATCGCAATGGGAATCTTCGCCCTGGCATTCGTCATAATCGCGCTCACCAGAATCCCCGAACCTCATTCTGACGTTGCCGTCAAGAAGGAGAAGGACAAATATTCACCCCTGAGTTTCCGTCATTTCGTGCTCGGAGCCATTGCAATCTTCTTCTACGTAGGTATCGAGGTCGGCATCCCCAACACCGCCAACGTCTATTTCTCAGGCCTTGACTGGGTGGGACCCGCCCTTACCGGCGTAATGATTGGCGCATACTGGTTCTGTATGATGCTCGGCCGTCTGGCAGGCGGCGCCATCGGCGCGAAGGTGTCTTCAAAGTCAATGCTCTGCTTCACCTCCCTGCTCGCGATAGTCTTCCTGCTGGCCTTCATATTCACTCCCGATACCGTCCGGATTACCATCGGCAAGAACACTCTTCCCCTGCAGCTCGGTTTCATCACCATCTGCGGTATCTGCACTTCAGTGATGTGGGGTTCAATCTTCAACCTTGCAGTCGAAGGCCTCGGAAAATATACCGAATCCGCTTCCGGCATCTTTATGACGATGGTTTGCGGTGGCGGTATTATCCCCTTCCTCCAGAATCTCCTTGCAGGTGTTGACAGCATAGGTTCCGTGAACAGCTACTGGCTCATCATTGCCTGCCTGCTCTTCCTCGTGTTCTATGCCCTTGTCGGCAGCAGGAACGTCAACAAGGATATCCCCGTTGAATAACAGACAGAATTTATGGACAAGAAATACGTAGTAGGAATAGACATAGGCGGACAGTCCGCCAAGATAGGTATAGTGGACGCCAGAGGTGAAGTCCTCAGCCAGACCGTGATAGCTTCCAACAAGCACACCGACGCCAAGGAATTCGTGGATTATCTCGCGCAGACGGTCCTCGGACTCATAAAGCAGGCTGACGTGGAAGGACAGGTCCGCGGAATCGGCGTGGGCGCCCCTGACGGAAACTACTATACGGGAGACATAGAAGGAGCGATGAACATCACCTGGTGCGGTTCCAGGACCGTCCACTTCGCCAAGATGCTCAAGGAGGCCACAGGCATCCCCGTATCGCTCACCAACGACGCCAATGCGGCCGCTATGGGAGAAATGACCTACGGCATAGCAAAGGGAATGAAGAATTTCATTATGATAACCCTCGGAACCGGTGTCGGAAGCGGAATCGTGGTTGACGGCAAGGTGGTTTACGGCCACGACGGTTTTGCCGGAGAACTCGGCCACACCTGCGCGGTGCGTCACAACGGACGTCATTGCAATTGCGGTCAGGACGGCTGCCTCGAGGCATACGCTTCAGCCATAGGAGTGGCCCGTACCGCCCGCGAATGGCTCGATATGAACGATGAACCTTCACTTCTGCGTCAGGTGGAGAACATCACTTCCAAGGACGTTTACGATGCCGCAAAGCAGGGAGATGCCCTGGCTCTCAGGGTGTTCGAGTTCACGGGCCGCATCCTCGGCGAGAAATTCGCCGACTTCATAGCCTTCTCCGCGCCCGAGGCCATCGTGCTGTTCGGAGGAATGGCCCGCTCCCGCGAGTTCATAGAGGAACCCATAGTCAGGGCTATGAACGAGAATGTGGTTTTCCTGTGGAAGAACAAAGTGAAACTCCTCTTCTCCACCCTCAAGGAGTCCGATGCCGCCATACTCGGCGCGTCAGCCCTCGGCTGGGAGGTATAACTGAACTTATCAATGTTTGTTTAATATGAAAAAAGTAAAATTTATGGCGGCCCTTGCGTTGGGCCTGACATTCATCGCCTGCACCCCCAAGGTTGAGGCTCAGGTTGACGAGAACGGAAATCCCGTTGAAACTGAAGATGTTACCATTTCATCCGCGGAAAGGGATTCAGTATCCTAGCTCGTGGGCGTATGGCTCGGCTCTATAGTAAAGGGCCAGGGCTTCGGCACTGAACTGAGTTTCAGCCAAATCAAGAAGGGTATGTCCGATATGTTCAAGGCAAAGGGAAATCCCAGGGATTCCGAGTTTGTAAAACAGTTCAGGATTGACCCCAACGGAATGGGCCCCCAGTTCTCCTCATACATTGAGAAGAGCCGCAAGATTCAGGCAAAGCAGAACCTTGCAAAGCAGGATGCCTTCTTCCAGAAAATCGATGCCCGCGAAGGCGTCCAGAAGACCGAGTCAGGTCTCCGCTACGAGACCGTGGCTGAGGGTACCGGCGAGTTCGCCGCTCCCAAGGACACTGTTCTGGCATTCTACAAGCTCACGCTTGAGGACGGAACAGTGGTTGACGAATGCCCCAGCACCGGAGAACCTATGACCTTCACGGTTTCTCCTTCAGGCCTCATCCCCGGCTTCGTAGAGGCTCTCCAGCACGTGAAGATCGGCGGTTCCATCATTGCCTACATCCCCTCCGAACTGGGATACGGCGAGCGTGGAAACCAGGCAATCGAGCCCAACACGGCTCTCCAGTTTGAAATCCAGGTCAAGGAAATCAAACCTTTCGTAGAGACCGCAGAGCCCGAGGAATAGTGCCCTGACACAAAACAAGGCGGCCTGCCCGGAACATTCCCGGCAGGCCGTTTCGTTTATCTTCGGACCGCTCTCCGAAAGAGATTGTCAGCGGTGAGGGACCTCAGTCCTCGCAGTCTTCGCAGTCAGCACAGTCTTCGCAGTCGCAGTCCCCGTCGTGGCCGAAGCCCTCTTCCTCATCGTCGTCCTCCTCATCCCGGGCCAGCTGCTCCTTTGTCATATCCTCGAAGGAAACGTACCCGTGCTCCAGGAATTCTATCGGGTTGGGACCCTTGCTCTCGACAATCAGCGGAGAGGAAACCGTTCCCGGAAAGTCATCTTCGAAGGAGACGGTGACACTGCGTTTTTCCGCCGTGTCATAAAAAAATACAAAACTGAATATTCCTGCCTTGACGGTGTCCGCAATTGTCACCTGGTCAACGGTGCCGTACCCCAGGTCTACGAAAGCGTATCTTGCCACGACCGTTCCCGCCGCATCATATCCCTTGAACAGAACAGGAACGTCCGGAGGGAATTCCATATCCAGTCTCATCTGCTTCTGGAAAGTGTAGAGCGTGGTGTCGGGTCTCACCGCGTACACGCGGAAAAAGCCCTTTATGCCGTCAAGTGTGACTCTGTATTTGAAATTCATATTGCGAAGATAAGAATAATTCACTAATTTTGAATTGATATGCAGTCCGCCGATACCTATAACAGCATACTGTCTCCGTCCGAAGGATTGTTCCGGGACAACGGAAGCCGCTTCATAGCGCTTGCGTATCCCGTGGAGGATGAGGCGCGCATTAAGGAGCTGGTGGAGTCGGCCAGAAAGGAATACCACGACGCGCGCCATCACTGTTTCGCCTACCGTCTGGGGCTTGACGGCGGCGTATGGAGGGCCAATGACGACGGAGAGCCTTCGGGAAGCGCCGGCAGGCAGATATTGGGACAGATTGATTCGGCCGGACTGAGCGACGTCCTTGTCATCGTGGTAAGGTATTTCGGGGGCATAAAACTGGGAATTCCGGGTCTGATTCGCGCATACAGGACGGCGACTGCGGATGCGCTGGGAAAGGCGGAAAGGACGGAGAAGGTTGAGGGAAGCTGGTACAGGCTGAATTTCAGGTATGAACTTCTGCCCAAGGCAATGAAAATGCTCAAAGATATGGATTTGCCCCAGCGTGGCCAGAATTTCGGAGCGGATTGTTCGGTCGAGGTGCGGGTGCGTACGAAACTGCTTCGCGATTTCTTGGAAAAAACCGAAAATTCAGGTATCTTTAAAGAGAAAATCCAATAAGATGGGAAAGAAGCACATCTTCTATGCCGGACCGAGCCTGCTGCCGCAGCCTGTTTACGAGGAGGCGGCCGGGGCCATCAGGGATTTTGCCGGCACTTCCGTGTCAGTTCTTTCCACCAGTCACCGCACCTCCCTGTGGAGTGATATGATGGATGAAACCCGTTCCCTCTGGAGGGAACTGCTCGGAATACCTCAGGAATACGAGGTCCTCTTTACGGCAGGAGGCGCCTCTATGGAATTCCTCCGCGTCCCTATGAACCTGCTGGAACACAAGGCGGGCTATCTTGACACGGGAGTCTGGGCCGGAAACGCTCTCAGGGAAGCCGCCGGAATAGGCAATGCCTTCGCCGTGGCCTCCTCCGCGGACAGGAGATACAGTTACATACCCCACGGGTTCGAGATTCCCGCAGACCTCGACTACCTGCACATAACCACCAACAATACGGTCTTCGGGACAGAAATCAGGACGGACCCCGACTGCCCGGTGCCTCTCGTGGCGGATATGTCCTCCGATATGCTTACCAGGCCCGTGGACGTTTCCAAATACATTCTCATTTATGGCGGGGCCCAGAAGAACGTCGGGACCGCCGGAGTCAATTTCGTGATTGTCAGAAGGGACGTGCTGGGTCACGTCAGCCGGCATATCCCCACGCTGTTGGACTATCGCCTGTACATAGACGCGCTTTCTATGCCGAACACCCCTCCCGTCTTTCCCATATTCGTGATGAACCGCACCCTTCACTGGATAAAGTCCAACGGCGGGGTTGCGGAAATGAACAGGAGGAATGTGCTCAAGGCGCAGGCCCTGTATGACGAGATAGAACGGAATTCCCTGTTCCGCGCCACTGCGGACCCCCGGGACCGTTCCATTATGAACGTGCATTTCGATATGGCCCCGGGCCGGGAGAATCTGCTGGAGGAGTTCGTCTCCTTCGCGGAGGGAGCCGACATAGTAGGAATCAGGGGGCACAGGATTTCCGGAGGTCTCAGGGCGTCCCTGTACAACGCCTGCACCCTGGAAGACGTGGAGGCCCTGACGGAGTGTATGAGAACATTCGAATTCAAACATAAACGGTAATGGTCAGAGTAAAACCTTTTTCGGCAATACGCCCTCCCAGGGAAATGGTGTCGAAGGTAGCGGCGCCTCCGTACGACGTGCTGGACAGCGCCGAAGCGGCCGCGCAGGCCGGTCCCGAATCCCTGCTTCACATAACCCGGCCGGAAATTGACTTCTGTCCGCCGGCGGGGGAGAACGAGCGGCGCAGCTATGACAAGGCAGTGGAGAATTTCAGGCTCTGGCAGGAGAGAGGCTGGCTCAGGAAGGACCCCGGGGAGTTCTATTACCTGTATTCGCAGACAATGGGGGACCACACGCAGTACGGAATAGTTCTCTGCGCCTATGCCCCCGATTACGAGAACGGCAGAATCAGGAAGCACGAACTCACCCGACGGGACAAGGAGGATGACAGGATGGTCCACGTCCGCATTCAGAACGCCAACATCGAGCCGGTGTTCTTTGCCTATAAGGACAACGCCCGCCTGAATGCCGTGATGGAGCAGACAGCGCTCAAGGAACCGGAATACGACTATGCGGACGCAAACGGTTTCATTCACCGCTTCTGGGTCATCGACTCCCCCGAGGACATACAGACCGTCACTGACGCCTTCCAATCCGAGGTCGAGGCCTTTTACGTGGCCGACGGACATCATCGCACGGCCGCGGCCGCGCGGGTGTGCAAGGAACTGAGCCTCCTGAATCCGTTCCATACCGGGGAGGAGGAGTACAATTTCTTCCTTGCCGTGTGTTTCCCTCAGAGCCGGTTGAAGGTTATGGACTACAACAGGGTCGTCAGGGACCTGAACGGCCTGAGTCCAGATGAATTCCTCTCCGCCCTGAGCAGGGATTTCACCGTGGAATGCAAGGGGGAGAGTGAATATCGCCCGCAGGGCCTTCACAATTTCTCGATGTACCTTCAGGGACGCTGGTACTCCCTTGACGCCCTCCCCGGCAGATACGACGATTCCGACCCCTTGAAGCGCCTGGACGTGGAGACGCTGAGCCGTTGCGTGCTGGACAGGATATTGGGGATAAAGGACTTGCGTACGGACAAGAGAATAGATTTCGTGGGAGGAATCCGCGGTTTGGGCGAGTTGCGTTCCAGGGTCGATTCCGGTGAGATGGCGGTGGCGTTCGCCCTCTATCCCGTGTCTATGGAGCAGATAATGGACATTGCCGACAAAGGAGCCATAATGCCTCCCAAGACCACCTGGTTCGAACCCAAGCTCCAATCCGGCCTCGCAATACACAGTCTGGACTGAAAGATATGAAAGCCGATACTGTACAAATACACAGAATCCTGAAGGACTTCTTCGGATATGATGCATTCAAAGGCGACCAGGAAAGAGTCATCGCCCACCTTATGGAAGGGGGAGACGCATTCGTCCTTATGCCCACAGGAGGCGGCAAGTCGCTGTGTTATCAGCTCCCCGCCCTGCTTATGGAAGGCACCGCCGTGGTGATTTCCCCCCTGATTGCGCTGATGAAGAATCAGGTCGACGCCATCCGCGGCTTCGAGTCGGGGAACGAGAGCATTGCCCATTTCCTCAATTCTTCGCTCAACCGTCTCCAGTTGGATGACGTGCGGGAGGACCTTCTCTGCGGGAAAACCAAAATCCTGTACGTGGCGCCGGAGTCCCTCACCAAGGAGGAGAACGTCAGCCTGCTCAGGGAGATAAACATTTCTTTCTACGCCATAGACGAGGCGCACTGCATCTCCGAATGGGGGCACGACTTCCGACCCGAGTACAGGCGCATAAGGCATCTGATAGACGACATAGGACGCAGGCCCATAATCGCGCTCACCGCGACGGCCACCCCGAAGGTCCAGAGCGACATACTCAAGAATCTCGGCATCCCTTCGGCTGGAATCTTCAAATCCTCTTTCAACCGTCCCAACCTCTACTACGAAATCAGGGACAAGATTGAGCCTGAGAAGGACATCATCAAGTACATACGTCAGAACCCGGGCAAGTCCGGAATAATATACTGTCTGAGCAGAAAGAAAGTTGAGGAACTTGCGGAACTGCTCTGTATCAACGGGATAAAGGCTCTCCCGTACCACGCGGGACTGGATGCCAGGACCCGCGCCGACAACCAGGACGCCTTCCTTATGGAGGAGGTGGACGTGATAGTGGCGACGATAGCCTTCGGTATGGGAATCGACAAGCCGGACGTGCGCTTCGTGATTCACTATGACATTCCAAAGAGCATAGAAAGCTATTACCAGGAAACCGGACGTGCGGGAAGGGACGGACAGGAAGGCACCTGCATCGCGTACTACAGTTCCAAGGACATACGCAAGCTGGAGAAGTTTATGCAGGGGAAACCGGTTTCGGAGCAGGAAATCAACAAGCAGCTTCTGGACGAGGTCGTCGCCTATGCGGAGTCCAACAGATGCCGTCGCAAACTCCTCCTCAATTACTTCGGAGAGTTTTACGACAAGGACGGATGCGACGCCTGCGACAACTGCCTGAATCCCAGGCCCACCTTCGACGGCCAGAAGGAAATGTCCCTGGTAATCAAACTGATAGAATCCCTGCCGGAACATTTCAAGGTGGAGCATCTGGCCACCATTCTGTCCGGAGGCACGAATTCCAGGATAGAGTCCTACAGGCACGACGAACTTGAACTGTTCGGCGCCGGTGACGGGCATAACGTGCGTTTCTGGGAGGCGGTCATCCATCAGGGCCTGCTGCTGCACCTCCTGGACAAGGAGATTGAAAGTTACGGTCTGATTTTCGTGACTGACGAGGGCCGCCGTTTCGCCGAATCCCCCTGGCCGGTTGTACTGGCCGAGGACCGGGTGTTCTCTGAAGAAGGGGAGCAGGAAGATGAAGACGAAGACGACCTGCGCGCAGCCCAGGCCGCGGCCGGAGGAGGGGGAGGCGACGCCGTTCTCCTTTCTATGCTGAAGGACCTGAGGAAGGATATGTCCAGGAAACTGGGGCTCCAGCCCTGGATAATTTTCGGGGACCCGGCCCTCGAGGATATGTCCATACTGTATCCGGAAACCCTTGAGGAACTCAAGAGCTGTCAGGGAGTGGGAGACGGAAAGGCCAGGAAATTCGGGCAGGAGTTCGTTTCCCTCATATCCAAATACGTTGAGGAGAACGAGATAGAACGTCCCGACGACTTCGTGCTCAAGTCAGCCCCCAACAAGTCGGCGGAGAAGATATCCATAATCCAGAGCATAGACAGGCGTATGTCCCTCGAGGACATAGCCAGCGCCAAGGGGCTGGAGATGGATGAACTGCTCAGCGAGATAGAGGCCATCGTGTCCACGGGCACGAAACTTGACCTGAACTATTATATCGACCAGAATCTGGATGAGAGCATAGTGGAGGAAATCTGCGATTATTTCAGGAATGAAGCCGAGTCCGATTCCCTCCCGGACGCCCTTTCCGCCCTGGAGGGGGACTACAGCGATACTGAAATCCGTCTGGCCAGGATAAAATTCTTGTGTGAAGTGGCATCATGATACCCCAGGACACCGTAACCCTCATACTTGACTCTGCGCGCATCGAGGACGTGGTCGGCGACTACGTCTCCCTCAGGCGCAGGGGAGCCAATCTGGTGGCCTGCTGCCCTTTCCACAACGAAAAGACGCCGTCTTTCTACGTGTCTCCGGGAAAAGGCATCTTCAAGTGCTTCGGTTGCGGAAAATCCGGCACGGCCGTGGGTTTCGTGATGGAGATGGAGCATTGCACCTACACTGAGGCTCTCAGGACCCTTGCCCGCAAATATCACATAGAGGTGCAGGAAAAGGAGGAAACCCCCGAGGAGATAGCGGCGCGCCAGCACGGCGAGTCGCTGATGGTAGTGTCCGAATTCGCCCAGAAATTCTTCGCAGAGCAGCTCAAGTCCGGCGAGGGCAGGCAGATAGGTTATGAGTACTTACGTTCGAGGTCCCTGGAAGACGAGACAATAGAAAAGTTCGGCCTGGGATGGGCCCCTTCCGCCAGGACCGCCCTCACTGACGCGGCCCTTGCGGCCGGACACAAGCTGGAATATCTCATCGACGCCGGCCTTGCAGTCAGGAAAGAGGACGGCACGGTGGTGGACAAGTTCCGGGAGAGGGTTATGTTCCCCATCCATTCCGTGAGCGGAAGAGTGGTGGCTTTCAGCGGGCGGACCCTGCGCAGCGACAATCCCGCCAAGTACGTCAATTCTCCCGAGACCGAGATATACGTCAAGAGCCGCAACCTGCTGGGAATCTACTTCGCCAAGGCGGAGATGTCCCGCCGGAACAAGTGCATACTCGTCGAGGGCAACGTGGATATGGTGATGATGCACCAGCTGGGGATAACCAATGTGGTGGCATCCTGCGGAACCTCCCTCACCACGGAGCAGGTCAGGCTCATCCGCCGTCTGTCTCCGGACAACATAACCATAATGTATGACGGGGATTCCGCGGGGATTCACGCCGCCATCCGGGGAATCGGACTGGCTCTCAGGGAAGGACTCAACGTGAAGATAGTCCTGCTTCCGGAAGGGGAGGACCCCGATTCGTTCGCAAGGGCGCACACCCTGGAGGAAGTCACCCGTTACATCGAGGACAACGAGCAGGATTTCATAACGTTCAAGGCCCAGCTGCTTTCCGACGAGGCAGGCACGGACCCCTTGAAACGGGCCAACCTCATAAATGACATCGCGGACACCATCGCCGACATACCTGACGCCGTGAAACGTTCCGTTTACGTCGAGACCTGCGCCCAGCGTTTCAACATAGATTCACAGTTGATTTTCAACAGAATCAAGACACGGCTGAGGGAAGCGCTCGAGCAGAAGCGCAAGGAACGCATACGTGCGGCAAGATGGCAGGAAAACGGTCTGCCCCTGCCTCCGCAGTCCTCTGAAACGGAAGAACAGCCGTCTTCCCCTCAGGCGAACTTCAGCCTGGAGAATGCCCTTCTCGCCCCTGCGGAAGCGGAACTTCTGAGTTTCATTCTTACAAACGGGCAGGACGAATTGGCTTTTCCTTCCGACTCGCCCTTCCGCGCAGCCGGCCCGGACGGGGAGAACCCCCGGGTGGCCGGCTTCATAAGGGACACCCTCGACGAGGACAGCTGCTCTTTCAGCAATGAGGTTTACAGGAAGACCTACGAAGCCTATATGCAGTGTCTCGACCTGGAAATGCCCCAGGAAAAGATTGTGACCTCGCTTATGAATTCTGAAGACAGGCAGGTGGCGGCTGCGGCTGCGGAACTTTCCACGGAGCGTTACCAGCTTACGGTCAAGAACTTCGAGGAATCTCTCACCGCAACGTCGTCCTGGCTGGCGCAGTTCGTGCCCAAGGCCCTCATTGCCTACAGCGACCGCCGTCTCCAGGACCAGATGGACAATATACGCAAATCACTGCCCCAACTTGACGAGCAGGGACAGGTGGAAGCGATGGAAAAACTCGTCAGACTACAGAATATCAGGACAAACATAAAAAAACAATATGGCAAAAACTTATAAGAGAACACTGGTGACCTGCGCGCTTCCTTACGCCAACGGCCCGGTTCACATAGGACATCTTGCAGGAGTTTACGTGCCTGCCGACATATATGTCCGCTACCTCAGGATGCGCGGGCAGGAAGTCCTGTACGTGTGCGGCTCCGACGAACACGGAGTTCCCATCACGATAGCCGCCCGCAAGCAGGGATGCAGCCCGCAGGACATAGTTGACAAATATCACAACATCATAAAGGACAGTTTCAAGGCTCTCGGAATCAACTTCGACATTTACGGACGCACCTCTTCCAAGGTTCACGAGAAAAACGCGTCCGAGTTTTTCCGCAAGCTCTATGACAACGGAAAGTTCGTGACCGCCGAGAGCGAGCAGTACTTCGACCCCGAGGCGAACACTTTCCTTGCGGACCGTTACATAGTGGGCACCTGCCCCAAGTGCGGCAATCCCGACGCGTACGGCGACCAGTGCGAGAAGTGCGGCAGCACGCTCAGCCCTGAGGAACTCGTGAATCCCAGGAGCAAGCTCAGCGGAGCGGCGCCCGTCAGGAAGAAGACCACCCACTGGTACCTGCCTCTGGAAAAGTACGAGTCCTGGCTCAAGCAGTGGATTCTTGACGGTCACAAGGAATGGAGAAGCAACGTTTACGGCCAGTGCAAGAGCTGGCTGGACGGAGGTCTCCAGCCCCGCGCCGTAACCCGCGACCTTGACTGGGGAGTACCGGTTCCCGTCGAGGGTGCGGAGGGGAAGGTCCTCTACGTCTGGTTCGACGCTCCCATCGGGTACATTTCCAACACCAGGGAACTTCTTCCCGACGATTGGGAGAAATGGTGGAAATCGGAGGATACCAGGCTGATTCACTTCATAGGCAAGGACAACATCGTTTTCCACTGCATAGTGTTCCCCTCTATGCTCAAGGCCTACGGAGACGGGTACATCCTCCCGGAGAACGTTCCCGCCAATGAATTCCTGAACCTCGAGGGAGAGAAGATTTCAACCTCCAGGGGATGGGCCGTCTGGGCTCACGAATATGTCCGGGATTTCCCCGGCAAGGAGGACGTGCTCAGGTACGTGCTTACTGCCAACGCTCCAGAGACCAAGGACAATGATTTCAGCTGGAAGGATTTCCAGGCCCGCAACAATTCGGAGCTCGTGGCCGTTTTCGGCAACTTCGTGAACAGGGCGGTGGTCCTGACGCACAAGTACTTTGCGGGGAAAGTTCCTCCCTGCGGCTCTCTGACCGCGGTGGAGAAGGAAGTCCTGAGCCAGATTCCCGCGCTGAAGGAGTCTATGGAGAAGAACATAACCTCCTTCAAGTTCCGCGAGGCCCTCAAGGACGCTATGGGAATAGCGAGGATAGGCAACAAGTACATATCCGACACCGAACCCTGGAAAGTCGCGAAGACTGATATGGAACGCTGCGGAACCATATTGAACATATCCCTCCAGATTTGCGCTGACCTCGGGATAGCGTTCGAGCCCTTCACGCCCTTCGCCGCCGCAAGGCTGCGCAGGATGATAGATTCTCCCCTGGACTGGGAGATTCTGGGACGGCCGAGCATACTGTCTTCGGGACATCAGATTCGAGAGGCTGAACTGCTCTTCGGAAAGATTGAGGACAGTCAGATTGAGGAACAGCTTCAGAGACTGCAGCGCATCCGCGAGCAGAGAGAAGCGGATGCCGCCGCGGAAAGCGCGGCGAAGGTCGAGCCCCGGAAGGCGGAATGTTCTTTCGAGGATTTCGAGAAAATGGATATCCGCACTGCGACGGTGCTGGAGGCTGAAAGGGTCCCCAAGACCGACAAGTTGCTCAAGCTTACGATAGACACCGGCCTGGACCGTCGTGTCATAGTGTCCGGAATAGCGGAGCAATACACCCCCGAGGAAATGGTCGGCAGGCAGATATGCGTGCTGGCGAATCTTCAGCCCCGCACCATACGGGGAATCGAATCGAGGGGAATGATTCTTATGGCCAGGCAGGGTGACGGCAAAATGCGCTTCCTGACACCTGCTGAAATATTGGCGAACGGCGCTTGCATAGGCTGATGAAAAAGACGATAACTCTCATACTTGTTCTCCTGCTGCCCGTCCTGGTTTGCGGTCAGGGGAAGATTTACACCAAAAAGACAAGGCTTTCCGCCTACGTTTCCAAGACTACCAAGGTGGTGCTTCCCGGCAACACTGTGATGGATGCCCTGCTGCTTGAGGAAATCCCTCATCTGTGGACTCTCACGCCCTATGAGTTCTGCTCCGAGGAGGAGTATGACCGCCTGAGGGAACAGCCGGGGTACTATTTCCTCCGTTTCGTCAGGGTCAGCGGCGAAGAACAGACTCCGGGCCTGCTTTATCTGGATTTGTCGCAGGGAGGAAACGCTGACAGGGAAAGCCTCGACGCCGCCTTCGACATAATCCAGATTCCTTTCGCGTCGTCGGAAGAGAAGATGCTCACCCCTCTGGAGGCCGCCCTCGTGCCTGCAATGATAGATATCGTGCAGCAGTATGTCATCGAGGCTTCCTCTTCCGCTGTCGCCGCCACCGCAGGACTCTCCTGGTATCACCGCAAGCCCGCTCTCGGAAACGACGGCATCCTGACGGTGTCCGCCGAAGCCGGAACGGCGGCCCTGATGCTTGAGGAAGGCAGGGAGGACGCCGCGGTTGCCGTAATAGTGGGGCCCCGGGAAAAGGACCGCAAGGCGCGCTATTACCATATGGTCATCGGCGCGGGCAATCATAAGCTGTACTCCTGCAATGTCGTGAAGGGAGGGTCGGAATTCAGCGCTTCGGAACTTAGGCTTTTTTCAAGTTTCTCCGATGGAACCGGCGATTGACAGGTACATACGTGAGCACAGCACCCCGGCGCCTGAAGCCCTGGAGTGGCTTGAGAAGCAGACGCACATAAGGACCAACTATCCCAGGATGCTGTCGGGAGCCGTCCAGGGGCGTCTGTTGAAGATTCTCGTGGAATTGTCCTCCGCCCGCCGTGTCCTTGAAATAGGCGCGTTCACCGGATACTCCTCCGCGTTTATGGCTCTGGGCCTCCCGGAAGGAGGTGTTGTGGAAACGCTGGAAATCAATGACGAGCTTGAACCCCTGATGCGGCAGGCGTGGGAGAAGGCCGGCGTTCAGGACAGAATCAGGCTCAGGCTCGGACCTGCGCTCGACACTCTGGACGTCCTTGCCGCCGAGGGAGCCGTTTTCGATATGGCATTCATCGACGCCAACAAGAGGGAATATCCCCAATATTTCGAGAAAGTCCTTCCTCTGCTGAGGCCGGGAGGACTTGTGGTTGCAGACGACACCCTTTGGGACGGGAAGGTGTACGCTCCTGAATCCGGGAATGATTCCCAGACTGCGGCCCTGCTCAGGTTCAACGACGCCGTGGCCTCCGATTCCAGGGTGGAAACGGTGGTGCTTCCGCTGCGTGACGGGCTCACGCTGATTCGGAAGAAGTAAGGAAAATTTTACTATTTTTGCTTCAGAAATTGCAGTATATGGCAGAACAGTACATAGTGTCGGCGCGCAAATACAGGCCGGACTCCTTCGAGACTCTCATAGGTCAGGACAACATTGCCCGGACCCTCAAGAATTCCATCGTGCGGGGCCAGCTGGCTCACGCATATCTGTTCTGCGGGCCAAGGGGAGTGGGCAAGACCAGTATGGCCAGAATCTTCGCAAAGACCATCAACTGCCTGAACCCCACCGCTGAAACCGAACCCTGCGGAGAATGTGAGAGCTGCCGGAGTTTCAACGAGGGACGCTCCTACTGCATCCACGAGCTGGACGCCGCCTCCAACAACGGAGTCGAAGACATAAAGGCCCTGCTGGAACAGGTTATGATACCGCCTCAGACGGGCCGGTACAGCGTGTACATCATAGACGAGGTGCATATGCTTTCACAGTCGGCCTTCAACGCCTTCCTCAAGACTCTTGAAGAGCCGCCCGCCCACGCCATCTTCATTCTGGCCACCACTGAGAAACATAAGATTATACCCACTATCCTGAGCCGTTGCCAGACCTATGACTTCAACAGGATAAGCATAGGTGACATAGTGGGAAACCTCAGGAACATTGCGAAGAAGGAGGGTGTCCGTGTGGATGAGGAGAGTCTTCACGTGATTGCGGACAAGGCGGACGGGGCAATGCGCGACGCCCTCACCATTTTTGACCAGACAGTGGCGTTCTGCGGCAATGAGATTCACTATGAAGACGTCATCCGCAACCTCAACGTCCTCGATTACGAATACAGTTTCCGTCTGGTGGACTGTTTCCTCAAGGGAGATTATGCAGGACCGCTCCTGACCTTCGACGAAATACTTTCGAAAGGTTTCAACTCCCTGTATTTCGTGACGGCCCTGAGTTCTCATTTCAGGGACCTGCTGGTGTGCAGGACCGGAGGGCTGGACTCGCTTCTGGACCTTCCCGAATCGCTGAAAGCCAGGTACAAGGAGCAGGCGGACCGCTGTGACGTCAAATTCATATACGACGCGCTCGGCATCACGACAGGCTGCGAGGCCGGATACAAGGCGAGCGCCAACCAGAGACTGCACATAGAATATGCGCTGATGAGGATAGCGTTCCTGATGCGCCCGGACAGCGGCGTACGTCCGTCCGCCCCCGCCCCAGCGCAGAAGGTGGCGCAGGCCCCTTCCCCGGTGAAGAAGGACGCGCCCGCCGTTGAGAGCGCCCCGAAGACGGTTCCCGCCGTTGAGAGCGCCCCGGAAGTCTCTCCGAAGCCGGCATCCGCGCCTGCATCTGAACAGAAGGACACCCCTGTCAGGGAGAGCGTCCCCGCACGGAAGGAGGAAAATACCCCCGAACCTGAGGCCCCCGCACCTGAACCGTCTCCCAAGTCACCGAAGAAAAGGGCAGGGAAATCGTCCGGGCTTTCCTTGAGCGCTATGATTGCCGAAGTCACCGACGGTTCAAAAGAAGCGGAACCTGCAGGGAAGGACCCTCTCCCGGAGGACGACTACATCCGCAGCAACTGGAAAGTACTCGCGGACAAGAATTCCGACAGGCCCCGACTTGCCAGCGCGCTTGAGAATTCGGAGTTGGAAATCGAAGAGAGGGACGGTTGCAAGTGGGTTACGTTCACAGTCCTCAACGATGCCCAGCGGCAGTGGATAAAGAACACCCTGCTGAGCCGGCTGGAGGCTTCTTTCAGAACCATTCTGGGGACGTCCAGGGTGCGTCTGGACGTGGCGGTGTCCCGCGTGCTTGACAGCGAGGAAGAAAAGAAACTGTATATGCCCGCGGAAAAGGCGGAAGATTTGATGAAGAACAATCCTGAAGTGGCCGGCCTCGTGTCGGATTTAGGACTTGACATAAAGTAATAAGTATGAGACTTCGCTGCGAGAATCTTATTAAGCGGTACGGGCCCAGGACAGTGGTCAAGGGCGTTTCGATGGAAGTGGAACAGGGTGAGGTCGTGGGATTCCTCGGACCCAACGGAGCCGGAAAGACCACGAGTTTCTATATGATAGCGGGGCAGATAAAGCCCGACGGGGGAAGGGTGTTCCTCGATGACGAGGAAATCACCGGGCTCCCTATGTATCTGCGCGCCCAGAAAGGCATCGGTTATCTGCCTCAGGATGCTTCCGTGTTCCGCAAGATGACGGTCGAGGACAACATAATGTCCGTTATGGAACTGACTCCCCTGAGCAAGGCGGAACGCAATCACAGGCTGGAACGCCTGATTGAGGAGTTCAATCTCCAGAAGGTCCGCAAGAATATGGGAATACAGCTGTCCGGAGGAGAGCGGCGCCGTTGTGAGATTGCCCGCGCGCTGAGCATCGCCCCCAAGTTCATCCTTCTGGACGAGCCCTTCGCCGGGGTCGACCCCATCGCCGTCGAGGACATACAGTACATCATCGCAAAGCTCAAGTACCGCAATATCGGAGTCATCATCACCGACCATAACGTGGGCGAGACCCTGGCCATCACGGACAGGGCATACCTCCTTTACGAGGGTGCCATCCTCCAGGAAGGGACCCCCGCATCGCTCGCGTCCGACGAGGATGTACGCACGAAGTACCTGGGGACCGGATTCACCCTCAAACGTTCTGTGTCAGTGGAAAGAGCCCGCGCCGACTATGAGGCCGGACTTATGGAGCCCACAAAGTTCTAGACGTAATCCCTGACATTCTGCCCGGACACCTCGTCGTCTCCGAGGATGAGCAGCCTGTCCACTACGTTGTCCAGTTCCCGGATATTCCCGGGCCAGTGCTTTTCCTGAAGCATCCTGACCGCCTCGGGGGAGAACCTGCGGGCCTTGCCTCCCTCGGTGTACTTGCGGATGAAGTGCTCTATGAGTTCGGGAATGTCGTCTTTCCTCTCGTCGAGCGAGGGCACCTGGATGAGTATGACGCTCAGGCGGTGGTAGAGGTCTTCCCTGAAATTGCCCTTGCCAATCTCTTCAGCGAGGTTCTTGTTCGTGGCCGCTATCACGCGGACGTCCACGGTGATGTCCTTGTCCGAACCCACGCGGGAGAGCTTGCGTTCCTGAAGCACCCTCAGGACCTTGGCCTGTGCCGCAAGGCTCATATCGCTGATTTCATCCAGGAAAAGGGTGCCTCCGTCCGCCTGCTCGAACTTGCCCTTGTGCTGTCTTATTGCGGAGGTGAAGGAACCTTTCTCGTGCCCGAAAAGTTCGCTTTCAATCAGTTCGGAAGGTATCGCGGCGCAGTTGACCTCTATGAAAGGCATAGCGCTGCGCTTGCTCTGCTGGTGGAGGTTGCGGGCCACGAGTTCCTTTCCGGAGCCGTTGGGCCCTGTGATGAGCACTCTCGCGTCGGTGGGCGCAACCCTTTCTATCATCTCGCGTATATGCTTCATAGGCTGCGAGTTCCCTATCATATCGGCTCCGTAAACCTTTTTCTTGAGAATCTTGTTCTCCGCAATGAGGCTGTTCCTCTCGACGGCATTCTTGAGCGTGATGAGGATGCGGTTGAGGTCCAGGGGCTTCTGGATGAAGTCGAACGCCCCCTTCCTCATACATTCCACCGCGGTGTCCACGTCTCCGTGTCCGGAAATCATAATCAGGGGACTCTCTATTCCGTTTTCAAGAAGTTTGTCCTGAAGTTCCATCCCGTCCATATTGGGCATCTTGATGTCGCAGAAAATGGCGTCGTATCGCTCCTGTCCTGCAATTTCAAGTCCCTGGACGCCGTCTTCGGCGGTGTCCACCTCGTGTCCTTCATCGGTGAAAATCTCCTTGAGGGAGTTGCGGATTGACCGCTCGTCATCTATTACAAGTATCTTCATTTCCTGTTCTTTCGCTTTAGTCCTGACTTGAGTATGAATTGGGATATGATGTCGTGTCTTTCTTCATTCTGCGCCAGCACGTTGGGCTTGAACCGCGAGGGGTCTCTCCTCGTCCTGGACAGGATGGCCTCCTTGAAACTGTCGAAACTCTGTTTCTGGAGACGGAAAGTGGCCGGGGCCTTGAGCCTGTTGCTGTCGCGCTTGGCGGCATATTCTATATTGGTCTCTTTCAGGAAGGCGTCCACCACCTCTGAAAAATCCTCGGCCCTCTTCTGGTTGACGCTCTCGTCCGAGAATTCGAAGTACCAGTCGTAGCGGGATTCCTTGAGATTGGCGTAGGCGGTGAAGTAGTTCAGTCCCAGCCCTGTTTCCCTGGACGCCCTGTTCACGCAGTCTATGAACTGGCTCTCATACAGCTTTTCTCCGGTGATGGTGACTATTCCGTTGACTTTCTGCACCATATGGATTCTGGGAGTGGTCCCGAACAGGGGAGCGGACGCCTCCACTATGTCATTCATATTGTAGCGGTACAAGCCGGAGAATGTGGTTACGAAGGGACAGTAGCGCTCTCCGGGGACAAGTTCGTCCAGGGTGAGGAACTTTGCGTCGGGATTGTCCGCCTGGTCGGCCTTCCTGAATTCGTAGAAGTGCAGATGGGGGAAGAGAACAGTCTCGTCCGAGTCGTCCAGGACAAGTCCGGCGCGGCATTCGGAGGAGAAATAGCCCATCTCCTGATGCAGGATGTCCTTCGGGAAACCGTGCCTGATTTTGTCAACGTATATCTGGGTGTTGCCGCATTTCCAGGTGCAGAGAATCTTGAGATTGGGCCAGAAATGCCTTGGGACGAGCATTGAATGCTTCTTTCTGAGCTGCCTGAGCTCTTCTGCCCTTCCGGGATTCGGCGAAAGTCCCTTCAGGAGTTCCGCCCTGATGTCCCCGGGAATGTCCACCTTGTCGGTCAGGGTGCCGTTCTCGATGTCCGTTATGTATTCGTCCAGCCAGTCATTGACATTGTGCTGGAGTTCGAGCAGCGTGCTGGGGTTCGGGGTTACCAGAAGAGTGATGTCCTGCTCGATTCCTATCCTCATTATGGCATAGTTCCTGGCAGTGTAGTCCCGGATTCCGAAGACTGCGGAAGGAGCCGAATAGATATTGGAGAATACCCTGGGGACCTTGCTGAGCGTGAAACCGGAAACGGAGCCTATGGCTGTCCCGTCTGCGGTGCGCCCCTCGACCGTCTTTCCCACTACGCTGAGGATTTTCCCGGAATAGACCCCGGGGCGGAGCCTCTGCCACTCATAAATCCAGCAACGGTTCATCCTCCGATAGACTTTTTTCAGGTAGCGTCTGGATACCGGAATCCACTTGGGTTCTCCCGTGGAACCGGAAGTGGTGGCGTACATCACGGGCTTTCCCTTGAAAAGGACGTCCGGAGTCCCTTCCTTCATCCTGTTCACATAGTGGCGGAAATACTCGTAGTCCGATGCGGGCACGCTTTCCCTGTACCTCCTGTACAGTTCCGCCCTGTCCCCGGCCTCGAGTATGTGGGAAAAGCCGTGGATTCTTCCGAACTCGGTATCCCTGCCGTAGCGGAGAATCTTCCTGAGGGTGGATTCCTGGCTCCCTGCGGGGTCCAGGCTGGCTTTCCTGACTTTTCTGAACTCGATGCTCCCGCACCACTTCAGCGCCGTGAAGGGAAGGAGGGAAAGAAGTCTGCTTCTTTTGCGGGACATTTTATGAACAGGTTAGGTTTAGTTGCAAAATACAAAGTTACTCAAAAATTCTTCCTTTGCCAAAGAGTGGGACGGGCTCTTGCGGGGTGTATGAAAAGTCGGGGGAATTTGTTATATTTGCGATATAGACTTTTCATTATGGCAAAAGAGATAAAATTCTCCCTGGTTTACAGGGATATGTGGCAATCCTCCGGCAGATATGTCCCCAGGGTTGACCAGTTGACGAGAGTGGCCCCGGCAATTGTCGATATGGGTTGCTTTGACCGCGTCGAGACCAACGGCGGAGCCTTCGAGCAGGTGAATCTGCTGTTCGGGGAAAACCCCAACAAGGCCGTCAGGGAGTGGACGGCGCCTCTGCGCAAGGCCGGCATCCAGACCCATATGCTGGAAAGGGGACTCAACGGACTCAGGATGAATCCGGTTCCTGCGGACGTGCGTGAACTTATGTTCAAGGTCAAGAAGGCGCAGGGCACTGACATAGCCAGAAGTTTCTGCGGCCTCAACGACCACCGCAACCTCAAGCTGTCCATCGAATACGCCAGGAAGGCCGGAATGATTTCCCAGGCGGCGCTTTCCATCACCCATTCCCCGGTTCACACGGTGGATTACTATATGGGCGTCGTGGACAAGCTCGTGGAGTACGGCGCGGATGAAATCTGTCTGAAGGATATGGCCGGCATAGGCCGTCCCGCCGACCTGGCGGAACTCACGTCCAGGATAAAGAAGAAATATCCCCACATCAAGGTTCAGTACCACGGACACTGCGGCCCTGGATTCTCTCCGGCATCGATGCTCGAAGTCGCCCGCGCCGGAGCCGACTACCTTGACGTTGCGGTGGAGCCGCTGAGCTGGGGCAAGGTTCACCCGGACGTTATAACCATCCGTGAGATGCTCGCATCGGACGGATTCAGCGTCAAGCCCGTCAATATGGACGCATATATGGAGGTCCGCCGGCTGACTCAGGAGTTTATGGACGACTTCCTGGGCTACTGGATAAACCCCGCAAACGCCAGGATGACTTCACTGCTCGTGGGCTGTGGACTTCCGGGAGGAATGATGGGCTCGATGATGGCGGACCTGAAACCTTTCAACATAAATGTGGTTGACCTGTTCCGCGAGGTGGAGTATGTATGGCCGAGACTGGGTTATCCCCCGCTTGTGACGCCGTTCAGCCAGTACACCAAGAACACGGCCCTGATGAACCTGCTCGCAATGAAGCAGGGCAAGCCCCGGTTCAGCACCATAGACAAGGACACCTGGGGAATGATTCTCGGAAAGATGGGAAAACTTCCCGGCGAACTCGCCCCCGAGATTGTGGAACTCGCAAAGGAGAAGGGACTCGAATTCTATACGGGCAACCCTCAGGACGAGTATCCCGACGAACTTCCCAAGTTCAGCCGGATGATGAAGGAAGAGGGATGGGAGGAAGGACCCGACAGGGAGGAACTCTTTGAGTTCGCGATGCACGAGCGTCAGTACAGGGATTACAGGTCAGGAGTGGCCAAGCAGAAGTTCAATGCGGAACTCGAGGACCTCAAGGCCAAGGCGGGCGCTCCCGTCACGGTTGTGCGTCCCGTAGTGGAAGTTCCCAAGTTCGACATAGACTCTTATGTCAAGGCTCATCCGGGAGCTGTGGCCCTGCAGGCTCCCGCAAAGGGACGTATGCTGTGGCAGTATGACGTGAAGGATGACTCCACCGCACCCGCGTTGGGAACCAAGGTCAGCAAGGGCCAGACCGTGGGCTATGTCCAGACATCCTACGGGATGGAGGAGATAATATCCGCCGCCGACGGGCAGATTTCCGCAATCCAGCTCCAGCAGGGTGAAACCGTGGAGAAGAACGAGATAGTCGGTTTCGTATTATGAGGATTCCCGACATAGTGATAGCTGTTGATGGCTATTCCTCTACAGGGAAAAGCACTTTCGCCAAGCTCATGGCCCGGGAATTCAACCTTGTCTATCTGGATTCCGGAGCCGTTTACAGGGCTGTGACCCTTTTTGCCAGGGAGGAGAACCTGATTCGCAGGGACAACAGCATTTCGGGACTTCTGAAGGATGAACTCAGGGGGCTGGAAGTCAGTTTCGGCCCCGGAGGGACTTATATAGGGGAGAGACTTGTGGAAAGGCAAATCCGCTCGATGGAGGTGTCTTCCCAGGTGAGCCCCGTGTCCGCGCTTCCCTATGTGCGCGAATATGTGGACGACCGGCTTCACAGGATGGCGGAGTCAGGCAGGGTGGTTATGGATGGAAGGGACATAGGAACCACCGTGTTCCCGAATGCCGGGCTGAAGATTTTTATGACGGCATCCATCGACGTCAGAGTGCGCAGGCGCTATGAGGAACTCCTTGGAAAGGGGGAGAGTCCGGATATGGAGGAAGTGAGGAAAAACCTGCTGGAGAGGGATTTCATAGATTCCCACAGGGAAACCTCTCCTCTCGCCCGGGCCGCGGACGCCTTCCTTCTGGACAATTCCAATATGACTATGACGGAAGAAATAGCCTGGGCCAGGGGACTTCTCCAGGGAAAATTCGGAATAATGGAGTAGATGCCCAAGAGTGTGGAAATAGACAGCCGGTCAGGCTTCTGCGGAGGTGTCATCCACGCCATCCAGACGGCGGAGAAACTGCTCCGTTCGGAAAAGGAACTCTATTCTCTGGGAGATATGGTCCACAACGAGGCGGAACTCTCCCGGCTCAGCGGGAAGGGACTCGTATCCATAGACTACGACGATCTTGACCAGATAGTGGAAGCCGGAGGGAAGCATCTCATAATCAGGGCGCACGGTGAACCTCCGGCCACTTATGCCCGTCTTCGGTCACTGGGCTTCGAGATTGTCGACTGTACCTGCCCGGTAGTGCTGAACCTTCAGGAAATGATACGCCGGACCTATGAAAAGAGCCTCGAATACGGCGGAAGCATCCTCATATTCGGAAAGGTGGGCCACGCCGAGGTCCTGGGTCTCGTGGGGCAGACGGAGAGTAGTGCCGTGGTGGTGGAGAACACTGTCCAGCTTGATGAGAAAATCAGCCTCGGGGAACTGGACACGTCCAGGGACATTGACGTTTTCTCCCAGACCACAATGAGTCCGCCGGAATATGCCGCGCTTTGCGACAGGCTCAGGACCCGGATGAGGGACGGGGCGGAACTGACCGTACACGACACGATATGCCGGCAGATGGCATCCAGACACAGGCAGCTTCAGGATTTCGCCGCAAATCACGACGTGATTCTGTTCGTCTCCGGCCGCACCAGTTCCAATGGCAAGGTGCTGAGCGAGTTGTGCAAGGAGGCAAACTTCAGGACATTCAATATAGTGAGGGCCGGGAACATCAAGAGGGAATGGTTCCGTCCGGACGACAGAGTGGGCATCTGCGGAGCCACGTCCACGCCCAAATGGCTTCTGGAAGAGGTCGCCGCCTGTGTGGAAAATTTGCAATAGTGGACTCAAAGACTTATCTTTGCAAGTCTAAATGACGGAAAATCAACAATTAATATATTATGGCAACAACAGCAGATTTTAAGAACGGCCTTTACTTGAATTTCAACGGAAAGCCCTGTATGATTGTTTATTTCCAGCACGTGAAACCCGGCAAGGGGCCCGCTTTCGTGAAGACGAAGCTCCGCAACCTTGAGAACGGCAGAATCCTGGAGAACACTTTCACCGCAGGAGCCAAGATTGAGACCATCGAGGTTGAACGCCGTCCCTATCAGTTCCTCTATGCGGACGAGAGCGGCTTCAACTTTATGCACGAGGAGACCTACGAGCAGATTTCCCTTCCCAAGGACGTGGTTGACAACGCCGACCTTATGAAAGACGGCCAGCACGTCGAGATGATGTTCGTCACCGCTCCGGAAGAGCGCTGCCTGACCTGCGAACTTCCCACTTACGTCACTCTTGAAGTCACCTATGCGGAACCCGCGGTAAAGGGAAACACGGCTACCACGAGCGCGCTCAAGGAAGTCACCCTGGAAACAGGCGCAAAGATTATGGTCCCCCTGTTCATCAATCAGGGAGACGTCATCACCGTCAACACGACGGACCGCAGCTACGGACAGAGGGTGTAATCCTCTAGTAGGCTATGCGGTCTATTTTAATCTGTTGGATGCGGTAGGTCCCGCGCCTTCCGTTCAGGAACAGAACGACACTGTACAGCTCGCCCCCTGCTTTCAGACGGGCGAGTATGTATTTCATATTGGCCCTTCCCGCCTTGTGACTGACCTCGAACGACTCGGGCTTGTGGGTGTTGAAGAAGGAACTCATTATCTGTGTCGCCTGCACTTTTGAGGCCATCCCCCCGCGGGACATTATGGAAACCTCCAGATTCTTGTCGAACCACGCGGAAAGGGCCTCCGCATCGCCTTGCTCGATGTATTTTCCTATGGGGACGAAGACGTCTCCGCTGGGAATCTGAATAGTCTGCGTGAAATTGTTCTGAGCCGCCGAAACGGTATGTTGGCCCAAAAGAACGAGAATGCAGGAAAGCTTGACAATCAATTTCATACGGGTTTGATTCTTGCAAATTTTGAGCCACGTTAGTATATTTGCGGGATATGTTGGAAAAGCGCAGAATCACCGGAATCGGAATAGCCTGCCTGTTCGTGGCGGCTATGGTCATGCTGGGTTGGGCATTGTTCAACTCACGTCCATCCGGAGGCGAACTGAGAGCCGCGCGAAAGCTCGAGAAGAAGGTTTCTTCCCGAATGGCGAGGCTGGAGAGGCTCGTGGATTCTGACGCCGGGTCCATTCCCTCGGATATGGTCATATACCGTTACAAGGGGGATACTCTTTACGATTGGACCAACCGTTTTTCCATTACTGACGACAATATAAGCCGGAATGCGTTCTTCAGTCTCCCGCAGAGATACGGAATGAGAAGGACCCCTCCCCTGAGCGAACTGACCGACAGCCTGAGTTTCAGGAACTTCGGCCGGAAGTGGTATCTGGTCAGGATGAAGACGGACCCCGAAAATGACAGAAAGACGGTTTACGGCCTTGAGATTATGGACCTCTGGGGGAGAGGAGAGTCCAACGGAGTGAATCCGAGGCTCCTGCTTCCGGACAGGTTCACGCTGACTCCCGCCCCGTCCGTTGAAGGGGAGACGGTCTCTGTCCAGGGCCGGCCCCTGTTCAATGTCCTGTATTCATCGTCCGGCCCGTCCGGATATTCGGGTTCCCTGCTTATCTGGAGCGCCCTCTTCCTCGTAATAATGGGATTCATCCTGTCCCTTGCCCGCAATCGCAGCGTACGCAGTTTCATCATTTCCGTGGGAGGAATTCTGCTTTCTCTGACCCTGATGTTCTTCTGGGGGAAAACGATGGTTGACGACCTTCCCGTATTCTCGCCCCTGGTGTACGCCGCAACCGACTTCTTCTACTCTATGGGCGCCGTCCTGATTGTGAACGCCGGCATCCTGGGAGTGGTGATATGCCTGTATCTCGGACGCTCCGTGGTCAAGGCCGGGACTCCGGTGAACCTGGCCATCGCCGCCGGAATCATCGCTTACTGCTTCTTCGTGCTCAGGAGCATCATATTGAACTCCAGCATATGCCTGGAACTTTACAGGCTGGAAGAACTGTCCTATTACACGGCGCTGGTGTATGTCTCGTTCCTGGCCCTGCTCCTCTGCGTGCCGATGCTTCTGAAGATGTCCTTCCCCGGATTGAATTCCAGGCTCGGCAGAGTGGTGTACAGCGTCGCGGTGGGCGCCCTGCTGCTTCTGGAAACGTCTTTCGTTGGCTTTCAGAAGGAAAAGGGTGACCTCGGCATCAAGGCGTGCAGGCTGGCCGTGGACCGCAACATCAACCTGGAACTGATGCTGAAGCGTGTGGAAGAGGCCATCGCCACCGACAAGGCCGTGGCGAACGCTTCCCAACTCCCCGACGCCCAGGAGGCGCTGGTCAATTACCTGACTGAAAAATACCTGTCCCGGCTCGCTCAGGATTACGACATAGCCGTGCTGTCCTCCAGGGACTGGGAGAATGACCGTCAGGTCCAAGCCGTTATGGAGGAAAGCATGTACGGCGCCACTCCCATCTCCGAGGGCTCCCACTTCATGTACATTTCGACGGGTGACGGACGGGTCAGGTATTCCGGCATTTTCATCTACTATAACCCGCAGACCGGGATTTCCAGGCTGCTCCTGGGCATTATGGCCAAGAGCAACCACGAGGAGAAGGGCTACAACAGCATACTGGGATTCGCGGCGCCGGGACAGGTGGTCATACCTCCCGTGTATTCCTATGCAAAGTACAACGGCCGCAACCTGCAGTTCTCAAAGGGCAATTTCGCCTATCCAACGTCTCTGGATGACGAGGATTTCAGGAACCTGTACATCAGTTCGGAGACTTCTTTCGTGAAGGGGAAGCACGTCCACTTCGTGTATAACATAGACAATGAGGAGACGGTTGTCATATCCAGACCGTCCCTGGACGTATTCTATTATGTCGTCGACGGCGCTTTCATAGCCCTGCTGATGTATCTCCTGATTTCCATCGGACTTTCCAGGAACCCCAGGAAAGAGGACGGCGGGAGCAACTACTACCGGCGGAGAATATCCTGGATTCTTATGCTCTCCCTCTCGGTCACTCTGGTGTCCCTGGTGATGGTGAGCGTGCTCTTCGTGTACCGGAGGAACGACGCCAACAAGCAAGCTATGATGTCCGACAAAATCAACGCTATCCGCTCGCTGGTGGAGGGGGAACTCCGCCGCGCACCCCAGGGACCGGACGGGGTTGCCGTCCAGGACGTAATGCAGGTCATCCAGAGTGTGGCGAGGGCCTCCGGGACAGATATCACCCTGTATGACCAGAACGGAAGGCTGATGATTTCCACGGTGCCCGAGATATACTCCAGGCTGCTGCTTGCGGGCCGTATAGACAAGACGGCGTATGACAACATAGCGGGCCAGCACAAGAAGTTCTTCGTGCAGAGGGAAATCCTGGGCTCGAAGGCGTATTTCAGTATGTACGCCCCCGTTTACAGCTCTTCCGGAACGCTTCAGTCCATTATCTGCGCGCCTTACACGGACAACAGTTATGACTTCGAGAAGGATGCCGTCGTGCATTCCGTCACCATCGTGGTGATGTTCCTCATACTTCTGCTGATAGCCAGGATGATTTCCGCCACCGTCGTTGACAAACTGTTCAAGCCTCTGAGCGAGATGGGCCGGAAGATGGCGGACGCGGACCTCGACTCCCTGGAACACATCGACTATGACCGGGATGACGAATTGAGCTCCCTGGTGGCCGCATACAACAGGATGGTGGACGACCTCACCGACAGTTCGCGCAAGCTGGCGCAGGCGGAAAGGGACAAGGCCTGGAGCGGAATGGCCCGTCAGGTGGCCCACGAAATCAAGAACCCCCTGACTCCTATGAAACTCCAGCTGCAGAGGCTTATCCGTCTTAAGGACAAGGGGGATTCCCAGTGGGAGGAGAAGTTCGACGAAGTGAGCCGCCTGGTGCTGGACCACATAGACATACTTTCGGACACTGCCAACGAATTCTCTGAGATAGCCAAGCTTCCCACCGAGGAAATGACGGAAATCAATCTCGACCGCCTGATTTCCGAGGAGGTGAGCATGTTCTCCGGCAGGGAAGGGGTGGAAATAGAATATATGGGCCTGGAGAATGCCGTGGTGGACGGTCCCAAGCCCCAGCTCACCCGTGTGATAGTCAATCTGCTGACAAATGCCGTACAGGCGCTGGAAAACGTCGAGGGCGGGAAGATTCTGCTTTCTGTACGTAACTCCGCGGAAAGGGGTTACTACGACATTGTGGTGGAGGACAACGGACCGGGAGTGCCTGAAGAGAATCTCGACAAGCTGTTCACTCCTTCATTCACCACAAAGACTTCCGGCTCCGGGCTGGGACTTGCCATAAGCCGCAGTATCCTGCAGCGTTGCAACGCATCCGTTTCCTACAGCCGTTCCTTTACCTTGGGCGGCGCCTGCTTCACAATACACTATCCCGGAAAATAGGCGGAAATTGAGGGTTTTTTACTATCTTTGCAAGGATTGTTAAAGTGGTAAAATGAAAATTTCCGAGGCCAGATTCGCGGGCAGCAGCGCAAGGGTTTCCCAGAAACCGGCGCCGAGACTGCCGGAATTCGCCTTCATCGGCCGGAGCAACGTGGGCAAGTCCTCGCTCATCAATATGCTCTGTTCCAACGGCAAACTTGCGATGACCTCGGCTACGCCCGGAAAGACGAAGCTCGTCAATCATTTCCTGATAAACGGCGGCTGGTATCTGGTGGACCTTCCGGGGTACGGTTATGCAAAGATGGGCCGGAAAGGCCGGGAAGAACTTGCAGAGGTCATAAGGGACTACATCTTCAATTCGGAAGAGATGCGCCTGCTGTTCGTGCTGATTGATTCACGGCACGACATCGGAGCCAACGACCTTGATTTCCTGGCGGATTTGGGGGAGAACGGAATACCCTTCTCCATAATCTTCACCAAGTGTGACAAACAGGGCCCCAACGCTCTTGCGGCGCAGATAGAGAGGGACAGGATGATTCTGTCTGAACAGTGGGAGGAACTTCCCCCTGTGTTCACCAGCTCATCCAGGACAGGAGCGGGAAGGGACGCAATTCTGGACTACATCGGGACAATACTTAATAATCTATAGAATATGCAGTTTGAACATCGAATGGAAGTTTTCGCGTGCAGGGCATCCCGCGGCTTCGCGCAGAAAATTGTCGACTATCTGAACACTATGGTCCCCGAGGCTGAGAAAATCCATCTCGGAGATTCGGAGGTTACCAACTTCAGCGACGGTGAGTTCCAGCCCTCGTTCACGGAGAGTGTCCGCGGGGCGACCGTATTCATCGTGCAGTCCACAATGCCGCCCGCAGAAAACCTGATGGAACTGCTTCTGATGGTGGATGCCGCAAAGAGGGCTTCGGCAGACAAGGTGGTGGCCGTCATCCCCTATTTCGGATGGGCGCGCCAGGACCGCAAGGACAAGCCCCGCGTCAGCATAGGAGCCAAACTGGCGGCCAATCTCCTGACCGCCGCCGGTGTGGACAGGATAATGACCTGCGACCTTCACGCCGACCAGATTCAGGGGTTCTTCGATGTTCCCGTGGACCATCTCTATGCCAGCAAGGTGTTCCTTCCGGTTATCAGCAATCTCCCCCTCAGGAACCTGGCAATCGCGGCGCCCGATATGGGAGGAGCCAAGAGGGCCAATTCCTATGCCCGCGAACTTTCCAAGAGGAAGGACTGTCCCGTGATTATCTGCCATAAGACCAGGGAAAGGGCCAACGTGGTGGGGAAAATAACCGCGATAGGCGAGGTCGAGGGGAAGGATGTGGTCATAATGGACGATATGATAGACACGGCGGGCACTCTGTGCAAGGCGGCCGACGTGCTCAAGGCGATGGGCGCCGCCAGCGTCAGGGCCTGCGCGACTCACGGCGTTCTTTCCGGGGATGCGTTGAAGAGAATCCACGATTCTGCCCTGGAGGAGGTGTACATCACCGACACCATACCCCATCCCGAGCTTGAAGGCGATTCCAAGATGAGGATAGTGTCGATGGCCGAAGTGTTCGCCAGCGTAATCAACAAGGTTTACCGCTACGAACCCATCAGCACTGAATTCATATTCTAGACACTGTGAAACTGTTTCTCCTGACATTGGCCGTGGTGGCCTTCTGCGCGCTGTGCCTGGGGGTGAACGTCTTCTTCAGGAAGAAGGATTTCCCGCATTACGACGTGGGGTCCAACGAAGAAATGAGAAAACGCGGCATCCGTTGTTTCAAGGAAGAGGATGCCGGAATGCATAGGCGGAAATGCGGAAGTTGTTCCGAAGAATGTAAAGATTGCAGCTTGTATGGCACTGGTAGCGATAGTGGGAAGGCCTAATGTGGGCAAATCGACCCTGTTCAACCGTCTGGTGGGAATGCGCCAGGCTATTGTGGATGACGTGGCGGGCGTTACCCGTGACCGTCATTACGGCCGTTGCGACTGGTGCGGACGGGAGTTTTCCGTTGTCGATACCGGCGGGTACACGACCAACTCCGACGACGTGTTCGAGGCCGCAATCCGGCGCCAGGTCGAAATAGCCATAGACGAGGCGGACGTCGTTCTCTTTATGGTAGAGGCCGCCACCGGCATCACCGACTACGATTCGGAGATTGCCTCGGTGCTGAGACGTTGCAGGAAACCTGTCGTGGTCTGCGTGAACAAGGTGGACTCCGGCGAGAAACAATATGACGCATATCAGTTCTACGGCCTGGGGCTGGGAGAGATTTTCAGTGTGTCAGCCGCAAACGGAAGCGGCACCGGCGACCTGCTGGACGAGATAGTGAGGGTGCTTCCCAAGGAAACTCAGTCGGAGGACCCGTATTCCGCCCTTCCCAGGATTGCGATAGTGGGAAAACCCAACGTGGGCAAGTCCTCCCTCACAAACGCCCTTCTGGGCGAGGAGCGGAATATCGTGACTCCCGTGGCGGGTACCACGAGGGACAGCGTCGAGACCCACTACAACAAGTACGGCCACGAATTCATGCTGGTGGACACCGCCGGAATCAGGCGGAGGACCAAGGTGCGCGAGGACCTGGAATTCTATTCCGTGATGCGCTCCATAAGGGCCATAGAACATTCCGACATCTGCATTATGATGATAGACGCCACCACCGGAATGGAGTCCCAGGATATGAATATCTTCAACCTAATTCTCCGCAACCGCAAGGGCTGCGTGCTGGTGGTGAACAAGTGGGACCTCTTCATCAAGGACAGCAACACTCTGAGGGATTATGAAAGGGCGCTCCGAAGCAGGCTGGCGCCTTTCGACGACGTCCCCGTCATCTTCACCTCCGTAGTGAAGATGCAGAGGATACAGGACGTGCTGGATGCGGCAAGCGCGGTCTATGAGAACTATTCCCGCAAGATACCCACCGCAAGGCTGAACGAGGCGCTGCTTCCCATAGTCGAGGAGACCCCGCCTCCTGCCTGGAAGGGCAAGTTCGTAAAAATCAAGTATATAACCCAGCTTCCGACCAAGTTCCCGGCCTTTGCGTTCTTCTGCAATCTGCCCCAGTACGTAAAGGAACCCTACCGCCGTTTCCTGGAAAACAAACTGCGTTCGGAGTTTTCACTCACGGGTTGTCCGGTCCAGATTTACATTCGACAAAAATAATTTCGTATCTTTGATACGATATGGAATTCGTAAACCTGTTCGAACTTCAGCAAGAAATCAGGGAGAGCCTCGACGAGCGCTTTCCCGAGTCATTGTGGGTGAAGGCCGAGGTCGCCCAGGTTCAGATACGGTCCAACGGACACTGCTATATGGATTTGTGCCAGAGCGGGGCGTCCGGCCTTGTGGCAAAGGCAAAGGCTGTCATCTGGAAAGGGACCTACGCCTCGGTAGGGCGGGCGTTCGCCCGGGCTACGGGCTCTCCCCTCGCCGCGGGAATGACCATACTGGCTCTCTGCCGGGTGAATTATTCCGAACTCTACGGGCTTTCCCTTGTGGTTGAGGACCTCGAACCGCAGTTCACCCTGGGGGAGGCGGAAATGGAACGGAGGAAGACCGTCGCCCGTCTCGAAGAGGAGAACCTGATGGACAGGCAGCGGGAACTGGAACTTCCGGACCTTCCCTACAGCCTGGCCGTCATCAGCGCAAGGGACGCCGCCGGCTTCGGTGACTTCTGCAACCATCTCGACAGTAACGAATACGGATTCAAGTTCAAGGTGACCCTGCTTGAAGCCGTGATGCAGGGGAAATCAGCCCCGGAATCAATCGCCGACGCCCTGGCCCTGGCTGAAACTTCGAAGGAAGGTTACGATGCGGTCCTGATAATGCGCGGAGGGGGCTCTTCGCTCGACCTGGCCTGCTTCGACGACTACAGTCTCTGCCTTGCCGTCGCCTGCTGCTCCCTGCCGGTATTCACGGCCATCGGGCACGACAGGGACATTCACGTTGCGGATATGGTTGCATTCCGTTCCGTCAAGACCCCCACGGCGCTCGCGGATGAATTCATTGAGGCGTTCGCCGCCGAGGATGCAAGAATCACCGAACTTGCGCACAGGCTGTCGCTCGCCGTGGGCCGCAGGCTCTCCGATATGGAAAACGAGCTGGCCCTGCTGGAGTCCCGCATCAAGGCCGCGGACCCGAGGCAGGTCCTGGGCAGGGGCTACGCCCTTGTCACCGACGCAAGGGGCGTCATAATGAAATCTTCCCGCAATGTCGCGCCGGGAGAGAAGATAACTGTTTTGTTTAACGACGGAAAGATAGAAGCCGAGGTAAAAGGATGAAAAAATTCGATTACAAGTCCGCAATCGGACAACTGGAACGGCTGGAACTTGAAATCCAGGACCCCGCAACCCCTTTGGACAAGGTTGAGGAACTTATTCGCAAGGCAAACGCCATTGTGGCCGATTGCAGGCAGTATCTGCGCAGCGCAAGAGAGGAATATGAAGAAAATTTATGAAACTGACCCCTGGCTGGAACCTTACGCAAAGGCTCTGGAGGCAAGGCACAGCCGTATCCTGGAGGTGAAGCAGGCCCTCACGGGAGGGAAGAGCCTGTCGGAATTCAGCAACAACCATCTGTATTACGGACTGCATCCCGACGGTGACGGATGGGTTCTCCGCGAGTGGGCGCCCAACGCCAGCAGGATTTATCTGACGGGGCAGTTCAACAACTGGAAACGCACGGACGCCTATATGTTCAAGCCTATTGGCGGGGGCAACTGGGAACTGCGCGTGGGAAAAATCTTCCTTCATCACGGCGATTTGTACAAACTCTGGATAGAATGGCCGGGCGGCGCGGGCGAACGTCTTCCCTCATATTCCACCAGAGTGGTCCAGGACCCGGAAACCAAGGTGTTCTGCGCCCAGGTGTGGAACCTTCCCGCCTATGAGTGGAAGTCTCCCTCGCCGGGGCCCCGCCCGCATCCCTTCATCTACGAATGCCACATAGGAATGAGTTCCGAGGAGCCCAAGGTAGCCTCTTTCGAGGATTTCAGGACCGGAGTGCTGCCCAGGGTGGAGTCCCTCGGCTATGACACCTTGCAGATTATGGCCCTTCAGGAGCATCCCTACTACGGTTCCTTCGGGTACCAGGTCTCCAATTTCTTCGCGCTGAGTTCCCGCTTCGGCACCCCTGAAGATTTCAAGCGCCTTGTGGACGACGCCCATTCGAGGGGCATAGCCGTCATTATGGACATTGTCCACTCCCATATGGTGAAGAACGAGGCGGAGGGCCTGGGCAATTTCGACGGAAGGGACGACCTGTACTTCTACAAAGGCCTGCATCCCGCCTGGGACAGCCGCTGCTTCGACTATGGGAAGAACGAGACCAAGGCCTTCCTGCTCTCGAACTGCAAGTTCTGGATGCAGGAATATCATCTGGACGGATTCCGCTTCGACGGGGTTACCAGTATGATATACTGGGACCACGGTCTGGGAACTGACTTCAACGGTTATGACAGATATTTCGACAAGGGGGTTGACGAGAACGCCATAGATTATCTGGCGCTCGCCAATATGCTTGTTCACGAGCTGAATCCGGATGCAATCACCATTGCCGAGGACGTGAGCGGGATGGCAGGACTTGCCGCGCCGTTCGACGCCTGCGGAACAGGCTTCGATTTCAGGATGTCGATGGGGATTGCCGACCACTGGATAAAGTGGATAAAGGAACTCTCTGACGACAACTGGAGTATGGGGGGAATATGGTGGGAACTCACCAACAAGAGGGAGGACGAGAGCACCGTATCCTACTCTGAATGTCACGACCAGGCGCTCGTGGGGGACAAGACCATAATTTTCCGCCTGATAGACAAGGAGATGTACTGGGGAATGGGCAGGAACCAGAACAATCTGCTGGTGGAGAGGGGAGTGGCGCTTCACAAGATGATACGGCTCGTCACAGCCGCGACCAACGGCGGAGGCTACCTGAACTTTATGGGCAACGAGTTCGGCCATCCGGAGTGGATAGACTTCCCCAGGGAGGGGAACCGGTGGTCTTTCCAGCACGCCAGGAGACTGTGGTCCCTGCCGGACAACCCGGAACTGAGGTTCGCCGGACTGCAGGAATTCGACAAGGTTATGGTGCATTTCCTACGCGAGCCGGGCATACTGGACGAAAGACCGGAGCTGATATGTGCCAACGAAGCGGATAAAGTATTGATTTTCCGAAGGAAAAACGCTATCTTTGCGTTCAATTTCAATCCCACGGTTTCTTTCACCGGTTACGGGTTTGAGGCTGCGGACGGCGAGTATCTCTCCGTGTTCGACACGGACGAACATCGCTTCGGCGGTTTCGGACGGCTTTCAGGTGAAGGGAAACATTTGACTGTAAATCATATGCTGAAGCTCTACCTGCCCTGCAGGTGTGCTATCGTGCTGAAAAAGACAAAATAGAAATGGCTTTCTTAAAGTTCAACAAATCTGAACTGGTCAACCGGTCCTACTCCCTCCGCAGGGAAATCATCTGCGCGGGAAAGTCGGGCTCCTACGCCAACACCAGCATAGTGTTCTGCAACACCAGACGTTATCACGGCCTGCTTGCGGTCACCCTGGACCGTTTCGGCGGGGACAAGTATCTTCTGCTGTCCTCTCTGGACGAGAGCCTGACGGTGGACGGCAAGCAGTTCAATCTTGGAATTCACTGCTACGGAGACATATATGAGCCCCGCGGCCACAAATACGTCGTGGATTTCGAGGCGGACCCCATTCCCGCCGTCACCTACAAGGTAGGCGCCGTGGTCCTGCGCAAGAGTTTGATTGTGAACCCCAGCGGGGACCAGACGCTGATTCGTTACGAACTGCTTCAGGCCCCGTCCGCGGTCACCGTGCAGCTCAAGCCCTTCCTTGCTTTCAGGAACATACACGCCCTGACCGAGGCCAACAGCGAGGCAAGTTTTGCCGCCGTCGAGGTGGAAGGCGGCCGCAAGTTCAGGATGTACGAGCCCTTCCCGGACCTGTATCTCCAGTTCTCCGACCCGAAGACGGAATTCGAATACAACCCCCATTGGAATTACGGCATCACCTATTCGGACGAATACCGTCGCGGATTTGACTGCCGTGAAGACCTCTTTGTGCCCGGAACGTTCCAGACTCAGATGAAGCCCGGTTCTTCCATAGTGTTCTCCGCCTCCACGGAGCCTACGAACCCCACGGCCCTCAAGCGTCTGTTCACCAGACTGGAAAAGGAGGCTCCCCAAATCACGGGACAGCACGACCAGCTTGTCAGGTGGGCCGACACTCTCATCAGCACCCATCACGAGCGCAAGAGGATAAACGCCGGTTTGTCCTGGCTCCTCACCGGCCTGTTGAGGGAAACTCTCCTGGCCCTGCCGGGCATTGCGCTGTACGGCAAGAATTCCCCTTCGGAATTCGAAGAGATTCTGGACAATCTCATAGCCGACGAGCAGGAAAGGCTCTTCCGCCGCACCACTCAGGTTGAAGCTCCCCTCTATCTGGCGAGCGTCCTGCAGTCCTACCTTGAATACGGAGCCGATTCCGCCAGAATCTGGAAGAAATACGGTGACACGGTGAAGGGCGTCATAGAAAGTTACCTCCCCGGCCGCAGACGCGAGGTCTCAATGCAGCCGAACGGCCTGCTCTGGGCCCAGATGGAGAACGTGGCCCTGTCCTGGATGAACGCTTACGTGTACGGCCAGCCGGTCACGGAGCGCCCGGGCTATCAGGTGGAGACCAACGCCTTCTGGTACAACAGCATCTGCTTCGCCGTCGAGATGGAAAAGAAGCACGGCAGGAAAAACAGCCCCTTCACAAAGGAATGGGAGCCCCTGTGCTCCACCATACGGAATTCCTTTATGGAGACTTTCTGGAATCCCGGGCGCGGCTGTCTTGCGGATTACGTTGACGGCTTCGGTCAGAATATGGATATCAGGCCCAACCAGCTGCTTGCCATCTGGGTCAGGAATTCCCCCGTTGACGAGGAACTCTTCCCTTCCGTCCTCAGGGTGATAGACAACGAACTTGTGACGGCGCGCGGAATCAGGAGCCTGTCTCCCCGCGACATCAAGTACAAGGGTGTTTATGAGGGCTCCCAGGTGGACCGCGACCTTGCATATCATCAGGGCTGCGCATTCCCTTTCCTGCTGGAGCAATACATTGACGTGGCGTTCAGAATCAAGGGCGCATCCTTCGTGAAAAAGGCCGAATGGCTCTGCGAGGGATTCTACGATGACCTTTCCAAGCACGGAGTCGGCGCGTTCGCCGAGCTTTACGACGGTGACCCTCCGCAGGAACCTCACGGAGCCATAGCCAGCGCCGGCAGTACGGCCGCCCTTCTTGCGGCCGACCATTTCATTTCAAAGTATAAGGAGGCCGGCAAATGAGAGTTCTGATGTTCGGATGGGAGTTTCCTCCCCATATTGCAGGCGGTTTGGGAACTGCCTGCGAAGGAATAGTCAAGGGCCTGGCCCACAACGGAGTCCAGACCATCTTCGTGATGCCCTCGGCCTCAGGCGACGAGGACCAGAGCTGCACCCGCATCATCGATGCCAGCGACGTTGCAGTGCGCAACGTCAGTTCCACGGTGGATGAATTCCTCAACAAGGTCAAGTTCATCAACGTCGATTCCAACCTCGTGCCCTACTCGGACCCCGATGACTACTTCGATGCCATCGAGAGAATGAAGAAGGAGAACAGGACGGAGACCACTGTGGGCTTCGGACAGAAATTCAAGTTCTCGGGAAAGTACGGGGCGAACCTCCTGGAAGAGGTGAGCCGTTACGCCCAGGTCGGCGGGACAATCGCAATGGCGCACGAGTCCGAGTTCGACGTCATTCACGCCCACGACTGGCTGACCTACCTGGCCGGAATAGCGGCGAAGGAACTGACGGGCAAGCCCCTGGTAGTCCACGTCCACGCCACGTCCTTTGACAGGGGTACGGACGATATGGTGGACAGCAGGGTTTACGCCATCGAACGCCGCGGCATGGAGGCGGCGGACAGGGTGGTCACCGTGTCTGACCTTACCAGGAACATAGTCATCAACAAATACGGCATAAACCCCTCCAAGGTGGTTACCGTTCACAATGCTGTGGATTTCAGCGGCAGGGAGAATCTTGACGTAGAGAGGGGAGTGAAGGACAAGGTGGTCACCTTCCTCGGGAGAATCACCTTCCAGAAGGGCCCCGAATATTTCATAGAGGCGGCGGCGAAAGTAATCAAGCGTACCAGGAACGTCAGGTTCGTGATGGCCGGCAGCGGCGATATGATGAACCGCGCCATAAGGCAGGTGGCACGTCTCGGCATCGCCGACAGGTTCCATTTCACGGGCTTCCTCCGCGGCAAGGACGTGCAGAAGATGTTCGCCCTCTCCGACGTGTACATTATGCCCAGCGTGAGCGAACCTTTCGGAATCTCTCCTCTTGAAGCGATGCGCTCCAACGTTCCCTCGATAATTTCCCACCAGTCGGGAGCCGCAGAGGTGCTCAAGTATGCCCTCAAGGTGGATTTCTGGGATGTCGATGCCCTGGCGGACGACATCTATGCGCTGGTAACCTATCCCGCGCTTTCGGATTTCGCTTCGAAGCAGGGCTTCGACGAGGTGAACGAGCTCAAGTGGAACAACGCCACGGTGAAGCTCAAGAAAGTATATGAATCTGTATTAAACAAGTAGGATATGAGTAAGGATATTTGTTTTTACTTCCAGGTGCATCAGCCCACCAGGCTCCGCCTTTACCGTTTCTTCGATATAGGCAAGGATTCGCACTATTATGACGACTATACCAACAGGACAATTCTCAGGAGGGTGGCCCAGAAATGTTATCTCCCTATGAATGAGCTGCTGTTGAATGAAATCCGCAGGCATCCGCGCAAGTTCAAGGTGGCATTCTCCATATCCGGTTCCGCTCTTGAACAGTTCGACCGATACGCTCCGGAAGTTCTTGACAGCTTCCGCGCGCTTGCCGACACCGGCTGCGTGGAGTTCCTCTGCGAGACCTACAACCATTCACTGTCTTCACTGGTTTCCCCCACCGAGTTCAAGCATCAGGTTGCCAAGCACGCCGAGGCTATCCGGAATTATTTCGGTGTCAGCCCCAAGACATTCCGCAACACCGAGCTGATTTATTCGAACTCAATCGGCGAGCAGGTGTACAAGATGGGCTTCCACACAATGCTTACCGAGGGAGCCCGTCACATTATGGGATGGAAGAGCCCCAACTACGTATATTGCGACGAGACTCAGCCCAAGCTCAAACTTCTGCTCAGGAATTACGGTCTCAGCGACGACATTGCATTCCGCTTCTCCAACAAGGACTGGGCGGAGTGGCCCCTCACTGCGGAAAAGTATGTGGAGTGGCTCAAGAATGCGGAAGGTGAGATTGTGAATCTGTTTATGGATTACGAGACGTTCGGCGAGCATCAGGACAGCGACAGCGGAATCTTCGAGTTTATGAGCTCTCTGCCTGACGCAGTCATCAGGAGCGGGGAGTTCGACTTCGTGACTCCGTCACAGGCCGCCCGCAGGCACGAGGCCGTGGACGAACTCTCGGCGCCCGAGGCAATCTCCTGGGCCGACGAGGAGAGGGACACCTCCGCCTGGCTCGGAAACGAACTCCAGAAAGAGGCCTTCAGCAAGCTGTACGGCCTGGTGGAGAAACTCTCCATCATAGACGACGCCGTTCTTTGGAATGACTTCGGCCATCTCCAGGAGAGCGACCATTTTTACTATATGTGCACCAAGTTCTTCTCTGACGGGGACGTGCACAAGTATTTCAACCCATACGAAACTCCCTACGAAGCCTTCATCAACTATATGAACGTGCTGAGTGACTTTATGATAAGAATCAATGAGCATGCAGAATAACAATTCCACGTCTTCTCCGGTATGGAAAAGCGTAATGGTGACGCGTCACCTTCCCGAAGAACTTTCCGGCCTGGAAACCCTTTGCAAGAACTTGTGGTGGTGCTGGAATGACAGCGCGAAAGCCCTTTTCAAGTCGGTTGACGCCGACCTGTGGCATACTTCGGGACACAACCCTATGGTCATACTTGACAGCGTGAGCCTCACCCGTTACCAGCAGCTTGCGAAGGACAAGTCTTTCCTCGCCAACCTGCAGATGGTGATGTCCGAATTCAACGACTATATGGAACTCAAGTCCCACAGGACAGACCCCTCCATAGGGTATTTCTGTATGGAGTACGGACTTGACACTTCCCTCAGGATATACTCCGGCGGACTCGGAATCCTTGCCGGCGACTATCTCAAGGAGTCCAGCGATATGAACGTCAATATGGTGGCGGTGGGTCTCCTGTACCGTTACGGATACTTCACCCAACGCCTTACCGCGCAGGGAAACCAGGTCGCCAACTATGAGCCCCAGGACTTTATGAAGATTCCTGCGGAACCCGTTACCGACAAGGACGGCAACTGGCTCACGGTCAAGATGGCAATGCCCGGCCGCGAGTTGTCCGCCCGCATCTGGAAGGTTGCGGTGGGCCGTACCGACCTTTATCTCCTCGACACCGATTTCGAGGCGAACATCCCTGAAGACCGTCAGGTCACCCACCAGCTATACGGGGGAGACTGGGAGAATCGTCTCAAGCAGGAGATTCTTCTGGGAATCGGCGGCGTCCGGGCTCTCCGCGCCCTCGGCTTGAATCCCGACATCTACCATTACAACGAGGGTCACGCGGCCTTCGCCGGCCTGGAACGCCTTCGCGAGTATATGCAGACGGGCGGTCTCAGATACGAGGAGGCGGTCGAACTGGTCCGCGCTTCCGGCCTGTTCACCACACACACTCCCGTGCCTGCCGGGCACGATGCCTTCGACGAGGAACTCCTGGGCAAATACCTGGGACATTATCCCGCCCGTTTCGGCATAGAGTGGAACAGGTTCCTGTCCCTGGGACGGATGAATCCCGGTGACGAGGAAGAGAAGTTCTCCATGAGCGCCCTCGCCGCGAACCTGAGCCAGAACATCAACGGCGTTTCGATGCTTCACGGCAAGGTGAGCCAGGAAATATTCTCTCCTATGTACCCCGGATATCTGCCGGAGGAACTTCACGTGTCTTACGTGACCAACGGAGTGCATTACGCTACCTGGGCCGCCAAGGAATGGAAGCAGGCCCACGCCAGGGTGTTCGGCCCCGACTTCAAGACTTCCCACTACGACAAGAAATGTTTCGAAGGTGTTTACGACATTCCCGACTCTGAAATCTGGAACATAAGGAAATTCGTCAAGGGAGAACTCTTCAATGCCATCAGCGAGCGGCTCTCAAACCCCGTCACAGGCAGTCACTATTCCCCCAGCCAGATTGTGAAGATTCAGGAAAACCTTCGTCCCGACGTGCTGACAATAGGATTCGCCCGCCGCTTCGCCACATACAAGAGGGCCACTCTGCTGTTCACGGACCTGGAGCGTCTGGACAAGATTGTGAACAACCCCAGCCGTCCCGTGCAGTTCATCTTCGCCGGCAAGGCTCACCCCGCCGACGGAATGGGGCAGGACCTCATCAAGCAGATTGTGGAGATTTCAAAGCAGGACAGGTTCATAGGAAAGATAATCTTCGTCCCCGGATATCACATCTCGCTTGCAAAGAGACTGGTTCAGGGCGTGGACGTATGGCTCAACAACCCTACAAGGCCTCTGGAAGCATCCGGAACTTCGGGAGAGAAGGCCGCGATGAACGGTGTGATGCACTTCTCCGTGCTTGACGGATGGTGGGTGGAAGGATACAGGGAAGGAGCCGGATGGGCTCTGCCCCAGGAGAACACCTACGATGAGCCGGACTACCAGAACGAACTTGACGCGGCTACCATCTACGGTATCATCGAGAATGAGATAGTCCCTGCATACTATGACATAGACAAGTCTCTGGGCTACAGCAAGGAATGGGTCGGCTACATTAAGAACACCATAGCCAAGGTCGCGAGCAACTTCACCACCAACCGTATGCTGACGGACTACTGCAATATGTTCTACGAGCCTCAGTTCAAGCGTTTCCGTATGCTGACTGCGGACTCCAATGCCAAGGCCCGTGAGATTGCGGCCTGGAAGGATAAGGTGTCCAAGGTCTGGCCGGACATAAAGGTTCTGTCCTACACCAGCCCGGAGGCGTCGTATGACCTTACCCAGAGACACAAATTGTCCTGCGAGGTGGTTCTTGACCTGGCGGGGCTGGCCCCTGAGGATGTCGGAGTGGAAATGCTTTTCACCACTTATGACAAGAACGGAAAACTCAGCATCCAGGAAGTGTGTCAGTTCGAACTGACTGAATTCAAGGACGGAGTGGCCCGCTTCAAGACTCTGGTGCTTCCTGAAAAGACAGGTATGTACCAGGTGGGAACCAGAGTGTTCGCAAAGAATCCTCTCCTTCCTCACAGGATGGATTTCCCTCTTGTCCAATGGCTGTAATTGCGACAGGGTTCTTTGACGGCATCCACCGTGGACACCGTCGCCTCATAGAGACCCTCGTACAGTGCGCCAGGGAGCGCTCCGAGCCGGCCATCGTCCTCACGTTCTGGCCTCATCCGAGAATGGCTCTCCAGCACGAAGCCCGGCAACTGAGACTCTTGTCCTCGATGGAGGAGAAGACGGGCGCCCTGAAGGCCCTCGGAGTGGACAGGGTGGAGGTCATAGAATTCACCAGAGACTTTTCCTCGCTTACCACCGAGCAGTATCTCAGGGACATAGTCTGCGGCAAGTATGCCGGAACAATGCTGGTGTTGGGCTATGACAACCGTCTCGGCTCCGACCAGATGAAACCGGAGGAGACGGCCGGCCTGGCCGCCCGTTTCGGCCTGGAAACCACAATCTGCGAGGCTGTAGGAAGAATCAGTTCCACCAGCATCCGCACTGCCCTGTCGGAGGGGAACGTGCGCCTGGCCAACGAACAGCTCGGCTACGAATATTCCCTGAAGGGCGTCGTGGTGTCCGGCAAGCAGTTGGGAAGGACAATAGGCTTCCCCACGGCCAATATGCAACTCTACGACCCCCTGAAGATGCTGCCGGGCAAGGGAGCCTATCTGACCAAGGTGCGCGCCCTGGGAAAGGAACTCTACGGGATGACCGACGTGGGGGACGTCATAGAAACCCATATCTTCGATTTTGACGAGGACATATATGGTCTGGACCTCAGGATATCCTTTGTGGAGCGTCTGAGGGACAGGATGGATTTTTCTTCACCGGAAGAGTTGAAAAATCAACTCGCCATTGATGAAGTTTCAGCAAAAAACCTTATATTTGGATTATGAAAACAGAGCAAAAGGATTTTGCTCCCGAGATGGAAGGTCAGAGGTCCATCCTGCGGGAGCAAAAAAAATCATTTGATTCCGGTGAGCGGAAGAACCGTATCGACCTGAAGAAGATGATTGTTTATTCGGAAATATTGAAGCCCAAATTTGATTGATATGGCAGAAAACATTTATATGACCCAGGAAGGCCTGGACAAACTCAAGAAGGAACTCTCCGAAGCGCTTGCCCAGCGTCCCGTCATCGCGGCCGCAATAGCGGAGGCCCGCGAGAAGGGGGACCTGTCCGAGAACGCGGAGTATGAGTCCGCCCGTGAGGCGCAGGGCTTGCTGGAACTCAAGATAGCGAACCTCCAGAGCAAGGTTACCGCCGCAAAGGTGATTGACGAAAGCAGGATAGGAACGGACAAGGTTCAGATGCTGAACAAGGTGACCGTTGAAAATATGGGCAACGGACAGAAGATGGTGTTCACCATAGTGGGTGAGACCGAGGCCGACTTCTCCAAGGGGAAACTCGCCGCCACGACGCCCATTGCGAAGGCCCTGCTCGGGCACGGGAAGGGTGAAGTCGTGGAGGCTCAGGTGCCCGCCGGAGTGCTCAAGTTCAAAATCATTGAAATTGCGCTGTAGCATATGGCCACCATTTTCACCAAGATAGCCAAGGGGGAGATTCCTTCCTTCAAATGCGCGGAAGACAAGGACTTCTACGCATTCCTTGACATTAGCCCTCTGGCGGAGGGCCATACCCTGGTCATCCCCAAGAATCTGGAGGATGACTATGTCTTCAACCTGCCTCCCGACGTCTATGACGGCCTGTGGGCGTTTGCCCGCAAGGTGGCCCTGGCCATCGGCAAGGCCGTGCCCTGCAAGAGAGTGGGCGTGGCAGTGCTGGGGATGGAGGTCCCTCACACTCACATACATCTGGTTCCCCTTCAGAGCGAAGCGGATTTGGATTTCCGCAGGAAACGTCCCCAGGTGTCCGATGAACGTAAGGCGGAAATAGCCGCGGCAATATTGAAAGCTTATGAAAGTCTGTAGAATCATCGTGCCGGTCCTGGCATTGTTCTCAATTGTGGCCTGCACACAGAAAATCAAGGTCAACGGAACCCTGACGGATGTCCCCAAGGGTACTGAAATAGTGATAAAGCAACTTGACGGGGCGTCATATACGGTTCTGGACACTGTCCGGACCAAGGGCTCCGGCTCGTTCTCCTACAAGTTTTCAATCAGGAAGGGTGAGCCCGAATTCGTGTATTTCTTCTATTCCGGACGCAAGGTGGCATCCCTCCTTCTGGAAGAGAAGGGGAACGTCACCCTTGAGGCGGATACGCTGGGACACTACAGCGTCAAAGGTTCAGAGTCTTCTGAAAAGTTGCGCGACGTGGAATATGCCCTCAGCGAGTTCAACTTTGAATATTCCAGGCTGATTTCCGACCCCAAGACCACACAGGGGGCCGTCAACAGACTGTTTGTGGACTATTACAGGGACAGGGTCAAATACGTTATGACAAACGCGTCTTCAATGACCGCAATCCCCGTGCTCTACCAGAAGGTGGCGGGGGACATTCCTCTGTTCTCCCAGTCCACCGACGCCCTGCATTTCCGTTCAGTGTGCGACTCCCTGATGGGCAGATACCCGGACTCCCGCTATGTCCAGGCGCTCAAGAACGAGACGGAGAGGAGGGAAAAGCTCTTCAGCCTGGAGGTCAAGCTCAATTCCGCCGAGCAACTGGGCTTCCCTGACATCACCCTGCCCGACATAAAGGGCCGGAAGTGCGCCTTGAGTTCCTTGAAGGACAGATGTATCCTCCTGTATTTCTGGGACCCTTCCGACCGCGCGCAGAAGATGTACAGTCTGGACGTCCTGCTTCCGGTTTACAATCAGTACAGGGACAGGGGCTTCAACATCTATTCCGTGGCCCTTTCTCCGGACAAGGTGGGCTGGGCCGCATCCGTACGGGCGCAGGAACTGCCTTGGGTGAACGTCTGCGACATCCGCGGGGCATCTTCCCCTCTGGTCCGCACTTACAACATCAACGGAGTCCCCGGTGGAATCCTCATATTCGAGGGAAGCCTTTCCGGCTCTTCCATAAAGGGGGAGCAGGACCTTCGCAGGGAATTGAACGCTCTTCTCTAGAACAGTTTCTTCCTGCTCACCGTTGCAATGAAATCTTTCAGATAGAAGGGTTCGAAGTACGCCGTGCTTTCGAACCTTTTTTCTTCCATCGCCTTCAGGGCAGGCCCCAACATCGACGACGCCCTGGGACAGCACTGGTTGAAGAAGGCGTTGGGACAGGCGAGCGTCTCTGCGCATTTGTCCGCCCCGTCTCCTATGAACAGGCAGGGGCCGTCCTCCAGTTCGGCCCTGAAACTGTCCCTGTCAACTATCCTGGAGCATATTTCGCCCTGCATCTGTCCGTCGGGTGAGAATACGGCGGAGTAAACCTCCATCCTGCGGGCGTCTATCATAGGTATGACGTGCCTGCAACCTTGCGGCAGAAGGCCATCCTCCAGGGCCTGGTTGAAGAGAACTTCGGGAGTGCTCACCGCTATCAGGGGCAGCCCCGCTCCGAAGCAGAGGCCCTTGGCCGTGCTGCTGCCGACCCTGAGTCCGGTATATGAACCGGGGCCGGAACTTACCGCCACCGCGCTGCAGTCCTGAACCTTCCATCCGGCCCGGTCGAGCATTTCCTTTACGAAGACGGCCGTCATTGCGGCGTGCGCGCGGGGTTCCGTGCTCAAACGTTCGCAGATTATCCTGTCTCCGTCTGAAAGTGCCGTGGAACACAGTTCGGTCGATGTTTCGATGAGTATGAGTTTATGCATTTATGAGATTATCACCTCTTTTATGCTTTCTGTCATTTGTAATAAATGACGGAATTTGTTAACTTTGTAGGATTGACAATCAGGTGCAAAATTAGGGAATTTTTATGAGTTTCAAAGAGTACAAGGGGCTGGATATGGCAGGCATCTCCGACAGGATGCTGGAAAGGTGGCGTGAAAGGCAAACGTTCCGCAAATCCCTGGAATTGCGTGAGGGTTCTCCCGAATTCATATTCTTTGAAGGACCTCCCTCCGCCAACGGAATGCCGGGCATACACCACGTGATGGCGCGCAGCATCAAGGACGCCGTCTGCCGTTACAAGACGCAGACCGGCTACAAGGTTCGCCGCCGCGCCGGTTGGGACACCCACGGCCTGCCCGTGGAACTCGGAGTGGAGAAGAAACTCGGCATCACCAAGTCCGACATCGGTACCAAGGTCAGCATAGCGGAGTACAACGACACCTGCCGCAAGGAGGTGATGAAATACACCGGGGAATGGGTCAATATGACCGAGCGCATAGGTTACTGGGTCGATATGAACGACCCTTACATCACCTATGACAACCGCTACATAGAGACTCTCTGGTATCTTCTGAGCAAGATTTACGACAAGGGGCTCCTCTACAAGGGATACACTATCCAGCCTTACAGCCCGACGGACGGAACCGGCTTGAGTTCCCACGAACTCAACCAGCCCGGCTGCTACAGGGACGTGACCGACACCACCGTCACTGCCCAGTTCAAGGTTGAGGGTGAGGATGAACTGTACTTCCTGGCGTGGACCACCACGCCCTGGACGCTCCCTTCCAACACCGCCCTGTGTGTGGGCCCTGACATAGAGTATGTCAAGGTGCGCGGCACAAACCCCTATTCCGGGAAAGAAGCCACCTACATCCTTGCCAAGGCTCTGGTGGGGGCCTGGTTCGACGGCAAGACCCCGTTCGAGGTCCTGCCCGGCAGTTTCAAGGGCAGCACCCTTGTGGGAATGCGATACAGGCAGCTCATCCCCTGGTTCAAGCCCGTCGAGGGAGATGCGTTCCGCGTGATAAGCGGAGATTACGTCACGACCGAGGACGGAACCGGAATAGTCCACATAGCCCCGACCTTCGGAGCGGACGACAAGAGGGTGGCCGGAAACTTCGGAATTCCCGGAATAATGCCGGTTGACAGGGACGGCAACCCGCAGGCCCAGGTGGACCGTCAGGGAAGGTTCTGCCGTCTGGAAGACCTGGACCCGGGATATGTCAGGGACTTCGTGGACCCCTCATACGGGGAATTCGCGGGACGCTACGTCAAGAAAGGTTTCAGAAATTATTTCGAGCACGACGAGAACCCTCAGGACCCCACGCTGGATGTGGACATCTGTATGATGCTCAAGTCCGACGGACGGGCGTTCAGGATTCAGAAACATACCCACAGTTATCCTCACAGCTGGCGCACTGACCTGCCCGTGCTCTATTATCCTCTCGACTCCTGGTTCATCAAGGCCAGCGCGGTCAAGGACAGGATGGTGGAGCTGAACAGGACCATCCGCTGGAAACCGGAATCTACCGGAAGCGGACGCTTCGGAGTCTGGCTGGAGAACATCCAGGACTGGAACCTCAGCAGAAGCCGGTTCTGGGGGACGCCTCTTCCCATCTGGCGAACCGACGACGCGAAGGAGGAAATCTGCATCGGCAGCGTGACAATGCTCTATGACGAGATAGAGAAGTCCGTCAGCGCGGGCTTTATGAAGGAGAACCCGTTGAAGGCCGCCGGCTTTGTCCCCGGTGATATGAGCAAGGACAACTACGACAGGATAGACCTCCACAGACCTTATGTGGACAACATTTTCCTTGTCAGCCCTTCCGGAAAGAAGATGACCCGGGAGCCGGACCTCATCGACGTCTGGTTCGACTCCGGCGCTATGCCCTATGCCCAGACGGGCCTCCGCGGTATGGATACCCCCGACTTCGGTTGCACTGCCGATTTCATCGCCGAAGGAGTTGACCAGACCAGGGGATGGTTCTACACCCTTCACGCCATACACACTATGGTCAGCGGAACTCCCGCATTCAAGCGCGTGATTTCCAACGGACTTGTGCTTGACAAGGACGGGAACAAGATGAGCAAGAGGCTGGGCAATGCGGTTGACCCCTTTGACCAGCTGGACAGATACGGAGCCGACGCGCTGCGCTGGTATATGCTTACCAACGCCCAGCCCTGGGACAATCTCCGCTATGACCAGGCGGGAGTCGAGGAGGTGCGCCGCAAGTTCTTCGGAACTCTCTACAACTCTTACTCGCTCTTCGCGGTGTATGCCAATATCGACGGTTTCGACCCCGCGGCGCCCGCGGTGGAGCGTCCGGAATTCGACAGATGGATGGCAAGCAGGCTCAACACCCTCATCACAGGGGTGACGCAGGCATACGAGGACTATGACGTCACAAATGCCGGCCGCCTGATTCAGGATTTCGTGTGCGACGACTTCTCGAACTGGTACATCCGACTGAACAAGAAGCGCATCTGGGTTTCAGGAATGTCGGATGACAAGCTTTCGGCATACCAGACCATCTACGAGACTCTCAAGACGGTGGCGCTGCTCTCGGCTCCCATCGCTCCTTTCTTTATGGACAGTCTTTTCCTGGACCTCTGCCCCGACAGGGAATCCGTTCACCTGGAACTGATGCCCCGGCCTTGCGAATCCCTGACGGACAGGGACCTTGAAGAGAAGATGGCTCTCGCGCAGAAGTCCTGCTCGATGGTGCTCGCGCTCAGAAAGAAGGTGGGCATCAACGTCAAGAGGCCTCTGCCCCGGCTTGTGGTTCCCGTCATTTCGGAGGACCTCCGTTCCCGCCTGGAGGCGGTGAAGACCGTTATCCTGTCCGAGGTCAACGTCAAGACTATGGAATTCATTTCCGACACGTCGGGAGTGATTACCAAGAAAATCAAGCCCAACTTCAAGACCCTGGGCAAGACATACGGGCCCAGGATGAAATCGATAGCCGCCGCGTTCCAGACGCTGAGCCAGAGCCGGATTGCGGAAATCGAAAGAAGCGAAGGCCCATTCAGTCTGATGCTCCCCGACGGGGAGGTCATCCTGAACAGGGAGGATTACGAAATCCATTCCGAGGATATGCCGGGATGGCTCGTGGCTTCGGAAGGAGCGCTGACCATCGCCCTCGACGTAACCCTGACCCGGGAACTGATAGAGGAAGGTACGGCCCGCGAACTCATCCGCCCCATACAGAATCTCAGGAAGGAAAGCGGATTCGAGGTTACGGACAGGATTCATACGGAGATTTTCGCCGACTCGGAGGCTTACTCCGACATTCAGGCGTCTCTGTCCCATTACAAGGATTACGTGTCATCCCAGACTCTTTCCCTCAGCGTCGAGCTGAGAGCAATGGCCGATGCCCCGGCCGATGCTTCGGAAGTGGAGTGGGGAGAACAGTTCATAAAAATTAGAATAACCCGTTAAAATTCTTCAACTATGGCAGACGAAATCAGAACTCGCTATTCCGATGAGGAACTCGCCGAATTCAGGGAAATCATCGAGAATATGTTGGCAAAGGCCAAAGCTGAATACGACACCTTGCGTAATGTCGTGATGCATAACGGTACCAATGATATCGAGGATACGTCCCCGTCATTCAAGACCGTTGAGGACGACGGCGCAAACCAGCTCTCCAAGGAGGAGGCAAGCCAGCTAGCACAACGTCAGTACAAGTTCATCCAGAACCTGGAACAGGCGCTCGTCCGTATCGAGAACAAGACCTACGGAATATGCCGTGTCACGGGAAAACTCATTCCCAAGGAGAGACTGCGTCTCGTTCCCCACGCAACCTTGACCGTTGAGGCCAAAGAAATGCTTTCAAAGGGTGGGCAGAGGTAGAAAACTTATCCTTCTGGGTGTCCTGTTGGTTGTCATTGACCAGGTCTTCAAAGTCCTGGTCAAGACCAATATGGAACTCGGAGAACAGATTTTTGTCCTTGGACAGTGGTTCAGGCTGTGCTTCGTGGAAAATGAGGGGATGGCGTTCGGAATGTCTTTCGGCGGCCAGACGGGGAAACTCCTGCTCTCTTCCTTCAGAGTGATTCTGGGTGGCTTCCTGATATGGTGGATTCACTCGCTGAACCGCAAGGAAGGTACTCCTGTCGGGGTGCTCGTAGGGTTGACTATGATTACCGCCGGAGCATTCGGAAACGTGATGGACTGTCTGTTCTACGGACTGATTTGGGATTATGCTCCGTTTATGTTCGGGAAAGTGGTGGATATGCTCTATTTCCCCATCATAAGGACGGAGACTTTCACCTTCTTTGAACCCGTGTTCAATTTCGCGGATTCCTGTGTGACCGTCGGAGCGTTTTATCTGATTCTCTTCCAGTGGAAGTTCTTTACCAGGGAAGAGAAGAAAGAGCCATCGCGGTAAACCCTGTCACAAGGGCCACGGCGCAGTTTATCAGTTTTGCAAGAAAGAAACTTTTCCTGCTCTCTGCAAAGAGGGGCAGGGAAGCGTGTCCGTCCTGGCTGACACAACTTGCCAGCAGAACCGGCAGGGGAACCACCCCCGCAACGTAGAGGGTCACAAAAATCAGGTGAGGCCCGGATTCCGGGATGATGCCGATTACGGTGGCGAGCAGTATCATAAGGGCCGTGTTGCCGCTTATCCATTCCCTTATGTCCAGATGGCCGAGGATGAGCCCGAGCCCCACAAGAACTCCGAAAGTCCAGGCGAATATTGTGGGAAGATGTCCCAGGACCACGTGCTTCCACAGATGTTCCTCCACAAAATGGTCTGAACCTGTGACCAGAATCACCAGCACCACCAGGCTGAGTATGGCAAAGAAGACGTTCATCCATTCCTCGCTCAGCAGATTGAGCCCGGCCGCCGCTTCCTTCTGGAACTCGGCGTCCTCGTGACTCAGAAGTCCGGTGACCAGCGCCGCGAGGAACAGGCTTATGCCGCAGAAAAGTACAATTCTTCTCCATCCTGCGTGCCGGGGCCCTTTTATGCTTGAACCGCTGTCAGTGTCGTGAAGAGCGTAACTGTCGGAACAGCGCATCCTGACCTTGCCCTTCACGAATATGTCCGTCAGGATTCCGGCGGCGATGGAAATGGTGAACAGCAGCGCGAAAATCCACAGGGAATCCTCCGGCATAGTAGCCAGCATCACGAACGCCTCGTCTCCGGCGGATGCAATCATCATAGCCACCAGCGCCCCGAAACTCAACATCCTGTGAGTGTACAGGGACACTGTCGCGAATCCTCCGAGACATCCGGGAATTATGCCCAGGATGGAACCTACCAGCACTCCTCCCGCCCTGCTCTTTGTCAGGCCCGCGAAGAAGCCTCCCCTGGACTCTATGTTCAGGGACTCTATCATTATCATCATAATGACCACGAGCCCCGAAATCAGGATTGAATTCAGCAGAGAGTGCCCGAGAATGTGCAGAAGGTCTTGCATATCGGTTCACCTGTTCCCGCGGACCGGGTTCAACCTCGCCTCTAGGGCCTTGGTCTGGAAGGGGAGGGGTCCCTGTCCTTCGGGCAGTATGATGACCCTTGTGCCCACTTGGACATAGTTGTCGTGAAGATGGATGATGTCCTCATCGAGAAGCCGGATACAACCTTCGCTGTCCCTTCCGGACGCGATGCTCTGTCTGTTGCCGGTGCTCCCGTGGATTCCTATTCCCCTGACTCCGGGAACGGCCAGCCTCAGGAACCATTGACCGTATGCGGGGATGGAACCTCTTCCGTCCGAGAAATCGTGACACCAGGTGGATGCATCCGCTATCTCACTGATTGTGAATGGCTCTCCGGGGTAGGACTCCGGCGTCTTGAGGTCTCCTGGGCGCTCTTTGGGCCCTTTGTTCCTTGAAAGACAGGCCGGGTAGTACGCCAGCAGAACGGTGTCATTCTGTCTGACCTCATAGACGCACAGATGCTCCTGATGAACCTTGGATATCACAAGGAAGCAGTTACTTGCGTCCAGGGCGGGCTCGAAGACCTCCTTTACCGGAAGCCCTTCCGCATCTGTACGGAAAACCGGTCCGGTGACCGGCTCTTCCGCAGCGCAGTCCGCTTTTTTCTGCCCGCAGGAGACGATTGCCGTCACCGCGAGGAATATGTATGTGGCAAGTCTTGCCGTCTGCTTTTTCATAGTTGCAAAGATAGTGATTTTCCTTCAATCGGCATGCGCGGATGAATCGCTGCGCGATTCTCTTGCCTTCTCAACCTCCGGCCCTTGGCCGGCCTCTTTCAGGGGCATTGCCGCTCCGACTTCGTCTTCGCGGGCGACTCCCGTCGTTCGCATCGCTCACTTCCTCCGTCGCGGCGGCTGATGCCGCCCGCTTTTCCGCGTGCGCGGATGAACCTGACGTCTTTGCCGGGCTCGCGGGGGAATTCCGGCTCAATATTTCCCCGTTTGAAACTTGGAACATTCAATCGGGGGACCAAATGCCATTTGCTACCCCGCAATACAATCAATGGCAGCCCGCCATCTTCCGGTGGAACGGAAATCTGGAATAGTAACCTATTCATATCAGTACATAGTAGTTGTTGTACGGATAATTCGCTAACAGAAATTTTGCCGCCTATTCGTTGTTGACAAGTATCCACTGTTTGAAAAACGGATCCTCCAGT
>JAKSKF010000008.1 GCA_024401825.1 Bacteroidales bacterium | reverse complement strand
GTCAACGATTTTCGGTCTTTCGGAGATGTCGATTCTGTTCGGAATTGTGCCCCTTCTCTTTCTCAAGGCTCCGCGCTTCTTGTGCCGACGACCACGATGACGCAGATGCTTGTACAGTTCGCCGCCGTGGGCCTTGTCCCACCATATATACTGATATATGGTCTCGTGCGATACCATCTTGATGCCCTGCTTGCGGCATACTCCCACTATCTGCTCGGGACTGTAATCCATAAGAATCATCTCATCCACCTTTTTCCTGACATCTTCCTTGAATCTGCGTGGCAGATGGCGGCAACGCCATCGGTGGGCGGCCCTTTCCTGCGCTATCTTCGGCCGATAACATCTGTAACGGCTGTATCCGTTTCTCTGAATCTCCCTTGTGATGGTTGAAGGGTGGACGTGAAGATATTCAGCAATCTCCTTCTTCGAACATCCGGCCTCCAATTTTGCAGCGATCTGATACCGCTGCCACTCTTTTAAATGCGTCATTTTTGAACCTGTTTTGCGGGCAGACCGCCCCGGTGTAAAGATTTATACTTAATATAAACCTTTATCTCACAGATTCTTCCTCAAAAATTGCGTTTAAAAGTTGAATCCTGGACATGCCGGATTTCCTTGACAAAACCTGACAATCCGCCGATGTATCTTTGCGTTGCAGATAAGGATGTTTGCCTGAGAAAGGGCATTATATAAGCGAGCGCTATGGAAACGAATAATTTTGGCCGGGCAGGAGCTCTTGGCAAACATATGAAAACTGCGGACTCGGATTCCTGCACAAGAACGGCTATTCAAAGCTCCAAAAGCTCAATCAGGATGCCGGTCTGCTCCCCGGGGTGACGCTCATATCAGACAAGGAAGCTGTCATCGACTTCACCTGCTGGAATGAATGGAATGGGCTGCTCAAAGTTACCGTCAGAGTCAAACGAAACGCCGGAGGAATCCGGTTCTTCAAAAAGAAGATATAGAAGATTGTACCCTACAACTGCGGCATATTTTTCTAGACCGCCGGAAAAATATCATTAACTTGGCAAAGCAAATATGGAACTTGTCATCGTAAATCGCAAACCCTGCAAATGCCCCAAATGCGGCGGCAAATGTAAAGATTGTCTATAGAGAACCGGGGCCTGAACCGTCCAGGATGGCCGAACGCAAGGAAGACGGAGCCCGCATCGGAGGAGCTTCGCGCTCTTTGATAATCATAAAATCATTACATTATGTATGAAGAAAGCATAGAATTACTGATGGAGCATAAGCAGTACTTGACTGAAGCTCTATTACCGGACTTTAGTGAAAGCGAAGACTTTGATGATATTGAATTTCGCAGTAAACTGGGAGATATAGAGGATGATTTGAAAAACATCGAGTATTTTATGCCGTATGATGAGATTGATGAGGACAATGTCACTATCGGGGAAATGAGCGGAGAAAATCTTGAAGGCGGAGAATTTGAAGATGAAATTGTAGAAATCAGATTTCTAATTGAAGAGTTGTACAAGATGGTTGAGGAGGTCAAACTCCAATATTTTGACGATAATGGTGAAATACTGGTAGAATACGCTCATACTCTGCCGGCTTTCAAATATACAGAGGAATGCTTTTAGAGGATTTATTTTCTTGGCTCAACGAAGAAATTATCAGGAAATCTTCAAAGAAAGGCCCTGTCAATCACTTGTTCTCAAGAGGACTTTGTCACATAACTTTCGAAATGATAAAGGCTTTTGACAGCCAAGGTTGTACTCTGGACTTTCGCGACACATTGAATTTCCATAGAGAAGTATGGGAAGATTTGATATAGAATTGAACTGAAAGGATGAAATCCTACTCCTTCTCAAATCTTACGTCAGGCCTTTCCCGACAATCGCAGATATGGACAATCCCCGGATGTTCGGAATAAGACATCCGGTACTTACCTTTATTTCAATAAGGCCGAACGCCGTGCCGCAATTATTTCCCCGGCGTCAGAAATCTGCTGCTTTGCCTCGTTAAAAGAGCCAAATGCCTTCATTTCTTCTTCAAGATTGCTGTTCACCATATTTTCTTCAAGAACTTTGAATGCAATGGCGACTTCCGGGTCATATTTTGCCAATGCGCATACTGCTTTCAGGCAGGATATGAACCTGTTCTCAAATGACTTGTATTGTTCCTCGGTGATATCCCTGAAGAAAAGGTCGGGATTCTTGGAAATGAGAAAAAGCGCGTCATTCACGATTGAGAAGTTGAACTGCCAGAAGAAAGGCAATTCTCCACGCTCCCTGTACTCTTCATACTCTTCTTTAACTACTTCATAAATAGGCTTGTCCGCAATTTCCTTTACCGGAATTGTGTAATTCAGGTCAATCATAAGCCTCCCAATCGCTTCGTCGACCGCATTGAGCGGCATTCCGTATGCTATTCTGACAGGGCGTTCGCAAATGAGGAAGCCAAGGGCGCTGACTTTCTGAAATCGCGTGACCAAATTATTCACCTCCGACGGATTGAAGAGATAGTCCGGCTTTATCAGTTTGTCTTTCTCTGTCAACTGTTCAGCAATATGCCCCGCTACGTCAAACATATTGAGGTCATTTGTCAACGACTCGCCGATTTCATCCAATGCCGCCAACAAATCGTCGGCAAGGACAACTTTTGCGGCCTCTACGATTTCTTCGTTTACTCCCTCGCTCTCCGCGTTCTTTGAATTCTTGTTCCTGCAGGATACCGTCATCGCTGCAACCGTTGCCAATGCGATGAACAAACAGTACTTTCTCATAAGGTTTATTTGAATTTGACATTCAACCAATCGGGCTCAAATATACTCAAATATCCTTTAGATGTAAAAAACCTCTCAGAACTCGAATCCGAAGCGCAGGCAAGGTATGACCGTGACAGGGAAGGAACTTGTTTCAGTGATTCTGGTTTCCTCCGGAACGATGAAAGCGCCGAAGGTCAAGGTCAGTCCGCGCCCGGATTCCAGCAGCCAGCTCCAGCCGATATCCGGTTCGATTATCAGGTTTTGAAAATTGCCCGTATCGGGAAAGGAACACATATATCCCACCTTGATTCCCGCCGTGGGCGTGCTTTTCCTGTCGAACCAGTATGCGTGATAATCTGCGAATATGCTCCCGAGAAAGGCAAGCGGCCTTGTAAATGGGGTTGTAAGAATGCCGACCCCGGCCCCGAGATAATGATGCCCGTCGAACATATATCCGTGCGAGGTCTCCACTCCGCAAAAAACGAACACAATGTTGGAGAAGGATACGCTTCCCCGGTAACCGTTGTCCCTCTCCCGGCCATATGCGGGGCGATATGACAACAGGAGCAGGGCGGCGGCAATGGGGAACAGCACTTTTTTCATATTTTTCGTCTAACTCCCAAATATAGGGATTATTCTTGTAAATTTGCGGAAACTGTCAATCTGAAACGACTTGCGGATGAATCGTCTTGTGCTCATAAACCTGGCGGCAGGCTGTCTTGCCGCACTGTCTCTTGTCTGTTGCCGCCAGCCCGAAGAACCGGGCGTCCCGTTCTCCCTGGCAACCCGGCGTGTCGGATGCATTTCTGACGTGCGCTACTCGCTATTCTTCGACCTGACACAGGCTGCCGGGAAAGTTACGGCAGCCGACACTGTAAGTTTTCTGTCTTCGAAAAAAAGTGATGTGGTTCTGGACTTCAAGGCCCCTTCCGGAAATCTTCTGGAAGTCAGGGTGAACGGCAGTGAGATATCTCCCGTGTTCGAGAATGAGCACCTGACGGTTCCCCGCAAATACGTCATCAAGGGCCGGAATGTAATCGCGGTCAGTTTCACTGCACCGGAGCACTCGCTCAACAGGAGAACTGATTTTCTTTATACGCTCCTTGTCCCGGACAGAGCAAGGACTCTTTTCCCCTGCTTCGACCAGCCGAATCTCAAGGCTGAGTTCTCTCTGACGCTGAAACTGCCTGAAGACTGGGTGGCGGTGTCCAATACCGAAATCGTGGAACAAAAGCCGGAGGACGGCGCCTGCGTCTGCTCGTTCGCGCCTACTTTGCCGTTGAGTACATATCTGTTTTCATTCGTCGCGGGCCGCTTTGAAAGGGTTGACGGCATCCGCGGAGGAAGAAAGGTCTCGATGTATCACAGGGAGACGGACTCGGGAAAAGTTGCGCAAAGCGATGAAATAATAGGGCTCGTCTTCGACTCTATGGACTGGCTTGAAGAATATACGGGCATTCCGTATCCATTCGGTAAATATGACTTCGTGGTGATACCTGACTTCCAGTATGGCGGAATGGAACACGCCGGCGCTACGCTTTACAATGACAGGAGAATTTTCCTGAGCGGGCATCCCACTACGGATGAACTGATGGAAAGGGCCTCGCTGATAGCGCACGAAACGGCCCATATGTGGTTCGGCGACTATGTCACGATGCGTTGGTTCGATGATGTCTGGACCAAGGAAGTGTTTGCAAACTGGTTCGCCTCACGAATGGTCAGGCCGCTGTTTCCGTCCATCAACTACACGCTTTCAGATTTGAAGGACCTTTACGCGCCGGCTTATGAAGAAGACCGGACACGCGGCGGCAATGCAATCTGGAGGCCGCTGGACAATCTTCAGGATGCGGGCCTGATATACGGAAATATCATCTATGACAAGGCGCCCGTAGTTATGGACAAACTCTCCGAGATGCTCGGTGAAAGCAACTTCCGCGACGGACTTAGGGAATATCTCCGGGAATTCGGATACTCGAATGCTTCCTGGGACGACCTTGTGAAGATTCTGGACCGCCGTACGGAAACTGACCTCGAGCATTGGTCCGAAGTCTGGATAAAGGAACCCGGAATGCCCCGGTACCGAGGAAAAGTGACGGACGGACACCTTGAAGTGATTCAGGATGATTCTTCGGGGCGGGGAATAGAATGGCGGCAGAGCCTGAAACACGGGACGGCCGAACACCGCTACTGGATTCCGAACATCGACGGCAAGGGCTACGGCTGGTTCCAGCCGGATGGGGAGAGCCTGGATTACATAATGAAACATTGGAGGGAATTCCGGGAGACGCAAAGAATGTCGCTGCTTATGACATTGTATGAGAATTCCTGGCACGGAACCCTGGACAGAAAGGTATTTATAGACTGGTGCGCCGCAAATGTCCTCACTGAATCCAATCCCTTGATTTTTTCTTCGCTCATATCCTGCGCTGCGGGCGAAAGCGTCCGTTGCCGGGAGGATTGCCCGGAATTTTCTGATTGCCTGCGCTCTGTGGCGCGGGACCCGGGGCGGGCCCACGAAATCCGCCTTATGGCTTTCAGGCAATATTATAAATCTGCTCTTTCGCTGTCTCAGTTCGGAGAACTGTATTCCATCTGGAAGACGCAGCGCGCATATCCCGGCCTCGAACCGGCGGAGAGTGACTTCACGGATATCGCCTGCAGGCTCATTGTCGCATTCCCGGACAGCGCCTCGGTGATTGCCGAAGTCCAGTCCGGGCGCATAGCCAATCCGGACCGCAGAGAGACTTTCGGGATGTTGTGCCGGGCGGCCTCTCCTGACCCGGAGGAGCGCAGGGCCTTGTTCTTTCATTTCCTGGAATCGGCCCGGAACCGTCGTCCCGAATCGCGGGTGCTGTCGGCGCTTGCGCTTCTGTGCCATCGTGACAGGAAGGAAGAAGCGCTGTCATACATCGTTCCTTCACTTGACGCCCTTGAGGAAATACAGAAAACTTCAGACATCTTTTTCCCTTCTTCCTGGTGTCAGGTGCTCCTGAGGAATCAGACTGATTCCGCCGCAGTGGAAATTGTCGACGGCTGGCTTTCCTCACATCCTGACCTGAATCCGCTGCTTGCGACCAAAATCCTTCAGGCCCTGGACCGTTGAACGGCGCTTTCGTCCAGATACATTCTGTACAGCAGGTAGGGTATGTCGAATCCGGCGGCTATCTGTGAGGAGAGCCCTCCCGTGAATCTGGGGTTGCATTCCAGAACATAGGGAACCCCCTCCGCCGTCACCCTGAAGTCGAAGCCGCAAAGCCCCCGGCAGTCCAGTCCGTCCATTATCCGTCGGGCAGTCTCTTCCAGGTCGGGGCGGGGGAGAACCGTCCTTTCAACGGAAGGACCGTTGCCGGATGAAGAGGTCACCCGATATGAACTTGCCCGGAAAAAGGAACCCGGGAAACGGACGGCGTCCACGCTGAAATCTTCTCCCGGGATGAAGTCCTGGATAAGATAAGGCTCTCCGGGGCGCTGGTGGGCAATAAGGCGTTCCAGGGCTTCGACGGTTCGGGGCCTGTGCACACCGTGCCCTCCGTAGGATATGTCCCGCTTGAAGATGATGTCGGCGGCGGACGTTTTCCCCACATCGGGGCCGGTTGCGGTACCGGGACCTCCCGTGGCGTGAGGCAGTCCCGTTTCCGATGCGGACGAATAAGTCCGGGGTACCCTGATTCCAAGTTCCGAAGCCAGGGCGTTGAACGAACATTTCCCGGACAGGCGGGCTATGTTTTCTTCCGAGTCACAGGCAATGACGATGTCGCGGGGAAGTTCCGCGGCCTTTGTCCCTCCGCCGGCGGATTTCAGCCTGAAACTCCGCCCTGAGTCGAGAACCCTGCGGAATCGGGCGAGGCTGAGAGCGTCGCCTACGGGAAGGATGAGCCTGGGATGAATCTCTGAAAGTGTGCGAATCAGCGCGCGGTGATATCCGAATTCGTCGTGATGGATATTCTGGGGAAACGGCATCCGGATGACGGTCAGACCGTGGGATTCCAGGGATTCGCGGACAACGTCGGAAAGGTCGGGGGAGGAAGAGCCGGGAACGGCTTCCATTGAGCCCGCCAGAAGTATGTCGCAGCCGAATGCCATATCAGAGCAGGGTACATAAAGTCAAATGAGTTGTGACCCTCGCGGGCAACAACTCATCCAACCACATAATTAATAACACTAAAACTAATAACCAATAGATTGCGAGGATTGTTCCCTCACATCCGAATGCAAAGGTAGCACTTTATTTCGGATTTGCAAAAAAATATTATAAAAAATTTAAAAAATTATTTAATACGCTGATTATCAATGATGAATGTGTTAAGTAAAATTTTTATTTTTCTTTAATTGACGTTTATGGGGCAAAAATGACTAAATTAGCAGTCACCGTAAAAAAACGAAATATATGGACAATGATAACAAAATGAGTCTCGAACTCAAGCCCGAAGTGGCTATGGGAGAATACTCCAACCTGGCCATCATCACTCATTCCCACAGTGAATTCATCATAGACTTCGCCACAATGCTTCCCGGACTTGCCAAACCTCAGGTTCACAACAGGATAGTGATGACCCCGGAACACGCGAAGAGGCTCCTCAACGCCCTTTCCGACAATGTCGGCAAGTATGAATCCAACTTCGGGAAAATAACCCTGGGAGAACAGCCCAAGGCCACCATCAGCATCAACGACCTCAATCAGGGAGGAGCCAAGTCTTAGGAGATGTCCCCGACCAGGAAGATTATTCTCGCAAGTTCCTCTCCCAGAAGAAGGGAACTTCTGTCGGGGCTGGACGTTCCGTTCACCGTCGACACTCTCAATTCTTTCGAAGAAGGACCCCTGGACTTCGATGACCCTGCCGAAGTCCCCCTTGCCCTGGCGCAGGGCAAGTCCCACGGTTTCCATCGCCCTCTTCAGGAGGACGAGATTCTCATTGCCGCGGACACTGTGGTAATCCTCCGCCCGGATTCTTCAGGAGGGAAGGCCCGCGTGCTGGGAAAACCCCGTGACCGTGAGGATGCGGTCCGTATGCTGAGGGAACTTTCCGGAAAGGTTCACGAGGTTGTCACCGCCGTCGTGCTCAGGGACCCCTCCCGTGAACAGTCTTTCTCGGAGAAGACTCTGGTGAGCTTCAGAAACCTCTCGGACGCCGAAATAGATTACTACGTGGACAGGTACAAGCCCTATGACAAGGCCGGCTCCTATGGTGTCCAGGAATGGATAGGCTATGTCGCGATAGACAGAATCGAAGGTTCTTTCTACAATGTGATGGGCTTTCCCGTGCACAAGGTTTACGAACTTCTCTCCTCGTGGGAATGATATTTTTTCTTAATTTTGCAGGATATGGAATTGAACGCTAAATACAATCCCTCCGAGGTGGAGGACAAATGGTACGCCTATTGGCTTAAGAACCGCTGTTTTCATTCGGAACCGGACTCCCGCGAGCCCTACACGGTGGTGATACCTCCTCCCAACGTCACCGGGATTCTGCATATGGGGCACGTGCTCAACAACACCTTGAACGACGTGCTTGTCCGCAAGGCGAGGATGGACGGGAAGAATGCCTGCTGGGTACCCGGAACCGACCACGCCAGCATTGCGACAGAGAGCAAGGTCGTCGCCAAGCTCAAGGCGCAGGGCATCAGCAAGGAGGACCTTACCCGTGAAGAGTTCCTCAAGCACGCCTGGGAGTGGAAGGAGGAACACGGTGGAATCATCCTCAACCAGCTGCGCAAGCTGGGCGCTTCCTGCGACTGGGACCGCACCCGCTTCACAATGGAACCCGAACTCTCGGACGCTGTCATCAGCACTTTCTGCCATTTCTACAAAAAGGGTTTGATATACAGGGGAGTGCGTATGGTGAACTGGGACCCTGTAGGACTTACTGCAGTATCCGACGAAGAAGTCATCCACAAGGATACAAAAAGCCATTTCTATCATTTGAGATACTATATTTCCGACGGGAAAGGCAAAGCTTCGGACAAGTACCTGGTCATAGCGACAACACGCCCGGAAACCATAATGGCGGACGCCGCCATCTGCGTCAATCCCGCTGACGAACGGCATCACTGGCTGAAAGGCAAGAAGGTCATCATCCCCTTGATAAACAGGGAGATTCCTGTCATCGAGGACGATTACGTGGAGATGGACTTCGGTACCGGCTGCCTGAAAGTCACCCCCGCCCACGATGCTCACGACTACGAAATAGGTCTCAGGCACAATCTGCCCGTGCTTGACATAATCGACGACCACGGCAGGCTGAACGAAAAGGCGCAGATACTGGTGGGCGAGGACAGGTTCGAGGCCAGGAAGAAGATAGTGAAGATGCTTCAGGATGCCGGCAACCTTGAAAAAATAGAGGAATACACCAGTCCGGTGGGATACAGCGAGCGCACCGATGCGGTCATCGAGCCGAAGTTGAGCGCGCAGTGGTTCCTGAAGATGGACGCTCTTGCCGCAAGGGCCCTGGACTCCGTAGAGAGCGGCGAGGTGAAACTCATTCCCGACAAATACCGCAACACCTACCGTCACTGGATGGAGAACGTGCACGACTGGTGCATCAGCCGCCAGCTCTGGTGGGGCCAGAGAATCCCCGCATATTATCTTCCCGACGGACAGGTGGTGGTGGAGGAAACGCCTCAGAAGGCTCTCGAGGCCGCGCAGAAAATAAACCCCGCATACACCGCCGCAAGTCTCAGGCAGGACGAGGACGTGCTGGACACCTGGTTCAGCAGCTGGCTTTGGCCAATCAGCGTGTTCGACCCTGCGCATCCCGGACATCCCGGTCACAGGCCCAACGCCGACCTTTCCTACTACTATCCCACCAATGACCTTGTCACCGGACCGGACATCCTGTTCTTCTGGGTTGCAAGGATGATAATGGCGGGGAACGAGTTTATGGACCGCAAACCTTTCGGAAACGTTTATCTGACGGGTATCGTGCGGGACAAGCTCGGCAGGAAGATGAGCAAGACGCTCGGGAACAGTCCGGACCCCCTTGAACTGATAAAGAAGTACGGCGCGGATGCCGTGAGGCTCGGAATGCTGCTGTGCTCCTCCGCGGGCAACGACATCCTGTACGACGAGTCGATGATTGAGCAGGGACGCAACTTCTGCGGGAAAATCTGGAACTCCTGGAGGCTCGTAAGCGGATGGTCCGTATGCGATGCGGTAAAACAGCCGTCCGAGGCCAGGGCGGCCGTCAAGTGGTTCGACAACAAGCTTTCCAAGACCATAGAAACCGTTCAGGACCATTACTCCAAGTTCCGTATCAGCGATGCCCTGATGGCCGTTTACAAGCTTTTCTGGGACGACTACTGCAGCTGGTATCTGGAAATTGTGAAACCCGCCTACGGCCAGGATATGGATTCCGCGACCTATGACGCCACCGTGGACTTCTTCGAGAAGCTTCTCAAACTCATACACCCCATAATGCCTTTCATTACCGAGGAACTGTGGCATTCCATATCTCCGAGGAAGGAAGGCCAGACCATTATGTTCGAGCGTTCACCCAAGGCCGGACCCTACCGTCAGGACTTCCTGGACGCGTTCGAACTTGCCCGTGAAGTGGTAATCGGCGTGCGCGGAGTGAGGGCCCAGAAGCAGATTTCCCCCAGGGAGGCCCTGCGTCTGTTCATCGACGGCGAGGTGTCGCCCGAAGTGCTTCCCGTAATAGTGAAGCTCGGGAACGTCTCAAGCATAGAAACAGGAGCCGCCGGCGGTCAGGCCGCATCCTTCATCGTAGGCACACTCAAGTGCAGCGTTCCCCTCAAAGGGTTTGTGGACACCGCCGAGGAGAAGGCCAAGCTGGAGTCCGAACTCGAATATCAGCGCAAGTTCCTCGCCGGAGTGCGGGCCAAGTTGGGCAACGTCAATTTCGTCTCACACGCGCCTGAGGCCGTGGTGGCGACGGAACGCAAGAAGGAGTCGGACGCGCTGGCAAGGATAGAGGCGATAGGCGAGGCTCTCAAGGCATTGGAACAATAACCATTAACACTGTACGATATGATAAGTTATCCATTGGGCGTCATAGGACCCTGGCAGATAGTAATCATCGCTCTTGTCATCCTTCTTCTTTTCGGAGGGAAGAAAATTCCCGAACTGATGAAGGGACTCGGCAAGGGAGTGAAGAGTTTCAAGCAGGGGATGAATGAGGTGGAAGAGCAGATAAACCAGGCTGACGCCGAACTCAACAAACCCGGAAAGACCGATTCCGAAAAGGAAGAAAAGAAAGACTGATGACAGGAGGGAAAGGCAGTGACGGAGCCGAGATGTCCTTCTGGGACCATCTTGAGGAACTCAGGGGAAACATTTTCAGGTCTCTGCTCGCCGTGACCGTCTGCGCGGTCGTGGCCTTCTGCTTCAAGAAGGTGCTGTTCGACTTCATAGTCCTGGCGCCCTTGAGCCCTTCATTCATCAGTTATCGGCTTCTGGGCATAGACCTCAGGATGGAACTCATCAACATCGAGGTAAGCGCCCAGTTTTTCGTCCATCTGAGGACCGCGGCGGCGGCAGGGCTCATACTTGCCTTCCCGTACGTCGTCTACGAGTTGTGGGCGTTCATATCGCCCGCGCTCTACAGGAACGAGAAGGCCGCGGTGGGCAAAGCCTTCGCCCTGGCCTCCGTCCTTTTCTACGTCGGAATCCTGGTCGGCTATTTCATTGTGCTGCCCCTATGCCTCAATTTCTTCGTTGACTACAGGGTCAGCGACCTGGTCGCCAACACCGTTTCACTTACATCGTACATATCGCTCTTCATGTCCCTTGTACTTATGATAGGTCTGGTGTTCGAGTTTCCGACCGTAGTCCTGGTGCTCTCCGCGCTTTCCCTGATAGACCGGGGAACGCTGCGGAAATACCGCCGGCACGCCATTGTGGCCGTGCTGTGCGTGTCGGCCGTCATAACTCCCGCGGACCCGCTTTCGATGATTGTCCTGGCCGTTCCTCTTTATCTGTTGTATGAATTTTCCTTCCTCCTGTGCCGCAGACACAAGGCGGAAACCGACGATTGATTATGCTGTCAGTTGAAGACGTTACCGTTGCGTACGGGGGTTATGTGCTGCTGGACAAGATAAACTTCCACGTCAGCGACAATGACAAGATAGGCCTTGTGGGCAAGAACGGAGCGGGGAAATCCACCGTGCTCAAGATGATTGCGTCCATCCAGAACCCCACTTCGGGGAGGATTGACAGACCGAAGGACCTCACCGTGGGGTATCTGCCCCAGATAATGGAACACCACTACGGAAGGACTGTCCTTGAAGAGACGATGACGGCCTTCCAGAGCACCTCCCGCCTTGAAAGGGAACTGGAGGAGGTGACCGCGCAGCTGTCAGAACGCACGGACTACGAGTCGGACGAATATACGGCCCTCATAGAGCGCGTGAACACATTGACCGACCAGATTAACGTGTCCCACAGTGAACCGCCCGAAATACAGGCCAGAAAGACCCTTCTCGGCCTGGGATTCAGGGACGACGAACTGGGCCGCCTCACGCAGACCTTCTCCCAGGGGTGGAACATGCGCATAGAACTGGCGAAAATCCTGCTTCAGAAACCCGCTCTGCTGCTTCTTGACGAGCCCACCAACCATCTGGACATAGAGAGCATAGAGTGGCTTGAGGATTACCTTAAAAACCGCAAGTGCTCGCTTCTGCTGGTGAGCCACGACCGCAAGTTCCTGGACAACGTGACCAACCGCACGGTAGAGATTATGCTGGGGCACATATATGACTACAAGGTGCCTTACAGCAAGTATCTGGAACTGAGGAAGGAGCGTATCCAACAGCAGACTGCCGCCTACGAGAACCAGCGGAGAATGATACAGAAAACCGAGGAATTCATCCAGACCTTCCGTTACAAACCTACCAAATCCAATCAGGTGCAGTCCAGAATCAAGGCGTTGGAGAAGATTGAGAGGATTGAGATAGACGAGACGGACAACCTGAGCCTGACGGTCAAGTTCCCTCCGGCACCGCGCTGCGGCGACGTGGCCTACAAAGGCACGGGACTGACGGTGGGCTATCCGCAGAAAACGGTTTTCAGAGATGCGGACATTGAGGTCAGGAGGGGAGAGAAAGTGGCCCTGGTAGGGCGCAACGGAGAAGGCAAGACAACCCTGATGAGGGTAATAAGCGGAGAACTCGAACCCTTCAAGGGAGAGTCCGTCACAGGACATAACGTGCGTCTGGGTTATTACGCTCAGAATCAAGAGGATATACTGGACAAGAACGAAACCGTGTTCAGTACTCTTGACAGAATAGCGGTAGGGGACATAAGGAGCCGTCTGAGGGATATCCTGGCGCAGTTCCTTTTCAGGGGAGAGGACATAGACAAGAGGGTTTCGGTGCTTTCCGGGGGCGAGAGAGCCCGCCTGGGAATGGCCAAACTGATGCTCCAGAACTATAATCTGCTGGCCCTGGACGAGCCTACGAACCATATGGACATCAAGAGCAAGGATATCCTGAAACAGGCGTTGAAGGCCTATGACGGAACCCTTATAGTTGTAAGCCACGACAGGGATTTCCTGGAAGGACTTGTCGACAAGTTGTACGAGTTCAGGGACGGCCGGGTCAGGGAACATCTCGGAACAGTGAGCGAATTTCTGGAAAAACGCAGAATCGAGAATCTTCAGGAACTTGAAAGGAAGTTCGAAAATAAGAGTGAATCTATTGATGCTGAAGTGATTGCGCGCCAAAATGAACGCGCGGAAGAGCGTGAGAATCAAAAAATCCGGAAGCGGATGGACCGCAAGGCCAAAAATCGCATCTCTTATCTCGAATCGGAGATAGAGAAGTACGAAAAACGCCAGAAGGAGATAGAAAAAGTCCTCAGTTCGCCCCCGGAAGGTGTTGATATCATTGAACTGACGCGCGAATATCTTGAAAACAAGCGTATTCTGGACGCCCACACTGAAGAATGGGGTACTCTCGTGGATTTGGACTGAAAAGGCGGAATTTCTGTTGAATTCCGCCTTTTTTTTGCCTGTTTCAGCGTGTGTTCGGATTGTAACACCCCTATTTTTTACACTGAATTGAAATAATAAGACAAATGTCGCTTAATATGGTATTAACAAAAATGTTATACTGATTAACCTTTTAGTTAAATGCCCTGTATCACAACGAATTAACTTGTATAAGTAAATTTTTTAATTCTTTGAGTGCAATTGTAGAAAATTGTCTAATATTGGAAATTCTCGACCCGTTCAACACACGTTTCAGGGTGACTGTTTTGTGTGGACCTGTAAACGCAATCCAAACGGTTCCTTCCGGATTCCGTTCATCTCCTCCGGGGCCGGCCAGTCCTGTGGTTGCGACAGCATAGTCGCTTCCTGTGATTTTTTTGACTCCTTCAGCCATCGCCGCGGCCACTTCTGAACTTACAACACCTTTGTCTTCAATGACTTGCGCGTTGACTCCCAGGATTTTCACCTTCACGCTCACCGCGTATGAAGTAACGGAGCCCAGATAATATTGCGAAGACCCCGGAACCGTAGTCAGAAGATGCGAGATGTTGCCTCCGGTGCAGGATTCGGCCACGCTCAGAGTTTTGCCTCGTTCACACAGCAGTTCCTTGATTTCAGTCTGAATGTTTGTCCTGTTCATATTTTTCCTGATTTTATTTTCCATCTTTTGAGTTTGAGCGAGATGATTCGGCTTACTCTCTCATCTATCATGCTTTCATCTATATCTCCGTTTTCTACGGCTTCCATCACTCCTCTGACCGACCACACCAAATCGGAAGGGATGAGAAGGATGTCAGCTCCTGCCTTGATGGTTTCTACCGCGGCCTCCTCCGTACTGAATTGACTGCTGACCGCGGCCATTTCAAGGGCATCAGTAATAATCAGCCCGTCGAAGCCGAGTTCCCCACGGAGCTTTTCCTTAATAATCGGCGCCGACATCGTGGAGGGAATTCCAGTTCCGGTGACTTTCGGGACGGAGATGTGCGCGGTCATTATCATTTCAGCGCCGGCGTCAATGCCTGCCTTGAAGGGAATCATCTCGCATTCAGCCAGTTCGTCCCAGGTCTTGCCGCTTTCGGCATATTGGTAATGCGTGTCATTTTTGGTGTCGCCGTGACCGGGAAAATGCTTGAGGCATCCTGTGATTCCGGCATCCCTGAGCCCGCGAAGATAAGCCGTGACCATTGTGGCGGCCGTCTGAGGATTTTCGCTGAAAGCCCTTGGGCCGATTACAATGTTTTCAGGATTTGTGTTGACGTCCGCTACCGGCGCAAAATCTATGTCAAAGCCGTAGTGGTGCAGATATGACCCTATGTACAGGGCGGCGTCATATACAGTGTTCTCGTCATTTCCGCTTGCAAGGGCAGTCATACTTGCAAACCTGTCCAGGCCGAAATTGTCATTGTTTGCAATGCGCGCCACGCGCCCGCCCTCTTCGTCGATGTACAGCAACGGCCGGGGAGAGAGAGACTGCAGTTCCGACGTGAATTCGGAGAGTTGCTCCGGACAGACTATGTTCCTGGCGTAGATGCTGAATCCTCCTACCGGGTATTCGCGGAAAAATTTCCTCATATCATCAGTCAGCCGCGTATATTCAATTTCAAGGGCTTCAGTCTTGAAGTTGAGCGCTTCCGGGCGTATTACAAAAAGCTGGCAGACCTTTTCCTTCAGCGTCATTCCGGAGACTATGCGCGCCACAGAGTCCTTTTCCGTCAGGCAAGTCTCGCAGTGCGCGGATACCGAGAACGCCGCAAGAAAAAAGATAATGAGAGAGTATCTTGATTTCATATTTGCCGTTTGTCTATCGGGACACTAATATACTGATTATTTTTCATAGCCCGACTACTGTCGAAAAGCTCCCGATGTGAAAACATTATTGTTTCAAAAATTGTTAACAAAGTTGTTATTTAATAGTAAAAGCCCCGAAGGATTAAACTCTTTCGGGGCTTTGTGTATTTTGAGATTGTCTCTCCGTTAGGGTGCAGTTCAGTAACTATTTCAGCATCGCCTCCCTGAAAGAGTTTACAAGGCCGCCGCTGATTCCCAAAGTGTTCACCACGTAGTCTTCCACGGCCTGAGGCACTTCGTCATAAGACCTGGCCCCTGCAAAATAGTCTTCGTGTTTTCCTTTCACGAACATATTGACAAATTCCAGCGCCATTCCGCTGCGTTTTGTCCTTGGACCTGAAGTGACACCGCCGGCAAAAGAACTCAACTCGTAGTCTATCTCACATTCCGACAGGGGAGCGCCGAGCAGTGATTCCAGAATCATACAGATATATCCGGTGCGGTCGGAACCTGTCTGGCTGTGTATGTAAACAGGCTTTCCTGCAGACACGTAAGTCATTATGTCCGTAAGAGTCCTGCTTATTTTCTGGGCTTTCGCAAGGTCGGTGAACTTTACGGAATATCTTTCGTTGGAGATATCCACTCCGAGAGGACTGAACAATTTTCCGCTGAGCGCATCGCGCATATCGACATCAAGCTTGATTCCCAGTTCATCCACAAGGATTGACTTTTCCGCATTGCTGAGTTTGTCGATGCTGCTTCCCCTGAAAATCATTCCGTATCGGATGCTCCTGCCGTCATCGGTCCTTATACCTCCGAGGTCACGGAAATTGGCTCCGCGTTCGTTGCTGTAAGTGTCGCTGATTTTGAGCATTCTTCTGCGGCCGGTGACGTTCAGTATGCCGGATGTGCGGACTGAATTGTTTACCTTATATATATAATGTTCGGGCGCAAGGTTCCTGACGAACGTGTTGGTGGTGCTTGACGGGAAGGTCTGGCTGTAGCAGACACTGCCGTCAGAGTAGCAGCAGGTGAATTCGTCTGCCATACCGAACCAGCTGACTTTGAAGATGGAAGGAATGTCCTCCCTGTTGTTTTCCTTGTAGGCTGACGCAGTCTTGCAGTAAGAAGTGACGATGGAAGTGGAGTCGGCGTTTGTGTAAGTTGACAGGGCGGCATCAAGGTACTGGGACACTGCGCTGTTTTCAATGTCGTATCCGGTCCTGAACTGACTGTTCTCCTTTACTGTGAGTGTGCATTCGGCTTCAGCGGTTGCTCCGTAGCTTGTCACCTTGATGATGCAGCTGCCGGCTGACTTGGCTGAAATCCTTCCGTTCTCATCGACTGTGGCAATGCCCTCATCAGATGACTCCCACTCGAAATATTTGTTGTAGGTCGCATTCTCGGGATAAGCGGTGGCATAGAGGCTGGCGTCCTGACCTTCGTAGAGAAGGAGGAAGTCCGTGTTCAGGATTATTGCTTCCACATCTATGCCGCTGTCCCTGACTTCCACTGTGCAGGAGTCCCTGAGCTCGGTTCCCCGGATTTCTGCCGTTACTGTTGCGAAGCCGGGACCGGCTGCGGAAATGACTCCCTGCTCGGAAACGGTGAGAACATTGCTGTCTGAAGTGGTCCAGTCAACAGTCTTCAATGAAGAGGCCTCTTCAGGATAAATGTGAGCGGACAGGGTGGAACTTTCTCCTTTTATCAGGCAGAGTTCGTGGGGTTCGAGCGTTATGCTTTCAGGAGGCAGGACTACTGTAACCTCCGAATATGCCATCTGCTCGCTGTCCCTGGACTTTGCAATAATCCTGGTGGTGCCGGTTTTGACCGCCACTGCAAGACCTTCGCGGGTGATTTTGACTGTCGCAGGGTCCTCGACGTTCCACAGGACGGTTTTGTCAGATGCGTTTGAAGGTTCAATCAGCGCCACCATCTGAACTGTGTCTCCCACGCAGAATGTCTGGGACTCGGGTATGATTCGTATGCCTGTGACGTGGACGGAAGTGTCCTTCTTCTCCTCTTCTTTTTTCTGTTCCCGTTCGCTGGGGCTGACGTCTTTAGTGCAGGAAATCGCAAAGAGAGCAACTCCCGCCGCTGCCATTACTGATAAGAATTTGAACTTCATATTGTGTTTTGATTGTTGATTGTCAGATAGTTGATGATTTTTCCGGGGTAGGAAAGCCCGTGCGTGGCAATTTCTTCCCTCAGGATGACTGCGGCCGCTCCGTTGTCGATGAATTCCGCCGCTTTCCGGGGACTGTCTATTCCGCCGTGTCCGAAAACGGGGAAGCGACCGCCGCTGTATTCGTGAACAAGTTTCACGTATTGCGGGCCCCAAACGTCAACCGCGTCTGCCCCATTCATTCTACAAAAATCCACAAGGGACTGAATTTCAGGCTCTTCAAGTGTCTTGCCCGTGCTGATGATGATAGGCTTGTACTCTTCATAGGTGAATCTGGTCTCCAGAATTGCGGACGTGACGCTGCGTATGATTGCGGGGTCCGTGTCCCTGCGGGAAAAATCTATGAAGAACAAATCGGCGAAGTCATACACCAGAGAGAATGTCCTGACGTATTCTTTCAGGATGTTGTCGTCATTGTCGCCGTAGGATGAACTTCCCAGTGTCACGGCCACCATTCGGCGTTTTCTGTAGTCACGGTTTGCGATGATGCGTGAAATGGCTTTGGTGACGTTGCCGGAATGAATGGGACCGATGGTGGAGAAACTCACACCCGTTCCGTACAGAATCTTCGAAAAGTCTCCGGTGTCGTCCATTCCGGAATCCAGCCCCACCTGATTCTTAAGATTCAGGTCCAGGATATCACAGCCGGGAGCGCCTGATTTCTGCTTGAAGAGAAAAGACAAGACCGGTCCCGCGCCGGGAACCTTGCTCAGAATTCTAATGAACCATTTGTACATCATACGAATAGAAGTACAAATATACTCATTATTTCAGTTCCTGGAAAGTGTTGTCGTTATAGAACACAATAATTTTTTCAATGGAGCGGGGCGACGGGGAAGGGGCGTCTGCGGGTACGGCAGATGACGGGGCGGGAGTCGAAGCCCTGAGCTGAGACTGCGGGATTGACGCAGGGGGCACAGATTCAATGAATTGGGTCCTGGGCGCCTCGTTCCGGAAGGGGAGAGAGGTCCTGGGTGCAGGCTCCTGTACCTGTTCGGGTTCGGGGGAGACAAACGCTTCAGTGTCAAAAAGTCCTTCGGTGGGAATTTCATCCTCGCGCGGGTCTTCGAAGACCTGTGAGTTGTCCGCGACGGTTTCAGTTGTGGACTGAACGGCGGGGGAGTTGTTGTCAGACTTGTACATCCTGCCCTTTCCGTTGATGAGCCATTCGAGGTTCAAGGTGGGGTAGTGGCTGGACATACTGACTATGAAGTCGAATCCGGGTTTGTTCCGACCTGCGAGAATGTGTGAAACGCTTGCCCTCGCGACTCCGATTGCGTCCGCAAACTGAGACTGGCTCAGGTTCTCCGCGGCGATAAATTGTTGTAAACGCTTGTTCATTTTCTTAACGTTTGGTTTACAAAAGTAGAAAGTAAATTGTAAAAATGCAAATTTTTCTACTGTTAATATTTGTAACATCCATAGGTAATACAAAATAGAACAATAAGCAATACATAAGCAAACGTAGTATAAATTACTGAAAATAAGATGTATATAATTTTCGGAATGTCTAAAAATAGGCCACAAGGCCGCCTGTGGACGATTTTTAACAGATATGCGCTGAATACAAAATTTCTATAAATTTATATAAATCGCTGAACACCAATACTATAACCCACCAAATTTTGTCCTATAAAAATTTCTTATGTAACAATTATTTGCAGTTACAAAAGTTACATATCTCAAATTATCCGATTAATAAATGTTAGATGATATTTTACAAATGTTTTGACTAATTTTGTGTTCAAGATGAAACCCGACATTAGCATTCAAGATTACAAATATTGTCTTCCGGACGAACGGATAGCAAAGTACCCTCTGGAAAACAGAGATTCTTCCAAACTTCTGCGTTACGATTCTGACAGGAACATTTCCGACTACGTTTTCAGTGACTTGCCGGGATTGGTTCCTTCCGGAGCCCTTATGTTCTTCAATGACACCAAAGTCGTTCCCGCCCGCTTGTTTTTCCGCAGGGAATCCGGCGCTCATATAGAAGTCTTCTGTCTCGAGCCTGTCTTCCCGGCCGAATACAACCTTATTTTCTCCGCAACGCAATGCTGTCGCTGGAAATGTATCGTTGGTAACGTCAAAAGGTGGAAAGGGGACATCCTTTCCTGCTATGACCCTGACGGACGGCTGTCCGGCATAGCCTTGACCGCGAGACTTGCAGAGCGTCAGGGCGAAGTCTGTACGGTGGAATTCAGATGGGAGGGCGGAAAACCTTTTTCCGAGGTCCTGGATGCGTGCGGAAAGGTTCCGATTCCTCCGTATCTCAACAGGGAAACGGAAGATATTGATTTGGAAAGGTATCAGACCACCTATGCCAGATTCAACGGTTCAGTCGCTGCGCCCACGGCCGGACTTCATTTCACTCCTGAGGTGATGACTGCCCTTGAAGAGAAGGGCGTGGAACTGCACAGGTTGTGCTTGCACGTGGGTGCGGGGACGTTTCTTCCCGTCAAGACGGACAAGGTGTCGGAGCATCCGATGCACCGGGAGCCCTTTGTCATAAGCCGCAGGGAACTTGAAGCATTACTTCAGCACAAGAAGGTCGTTGCTGTGGGAACGACTTCGGTCAGGACGCTTGAATCCCTTTATTATATAGGTGTGAGCATTCTTGAGAAGGGGGAACCGGAAGACGTTCCCCAGTGGGCGCCGTATGTGCGGGATTACGAAGCGGACACGGAAGAGGCTCTTCGGGCGATTCTCGGGTATCTGGACGCCAACGGTCTTTCCGAACTGAAGGCAGGAACCCGTATCATCATAGTTCCGGGGTTCAAATTCCGCATCGTGGATATGATGGTGACCAATTTTCATCAGCCTCAAAGCACGCTTCTTCTTCTTATCTCGGCTTTTGTCGGTGGAGACTGGCGCAGAATCTATGACCACGCTCTTGCCGGCGGCTACCGATTCCTGAGTTACGGGGACAGCTCGCTCCTTACAAGGAGTCTGTCGGACCCGGAATAGAGGAAATCCCGGCTCCGTTTTATTGTGACATACAATAAAAAGAGTTAAATTTGCGACCTATGGACCTAAGCCAATTCGAAGGAATAATTCCTTACAGCGACGAGGAGACTGTGGAGGCGTTGCATCGTGTCGCGCGCAATCCGGCTCTTCCCGCAATATCCAAATACCTTTTCCCGGACCGTCCGTTGGGCTGGCTCAAGAAGATGCTTCAGTCCGCCGGCGGAATCGACGAGTTCCAGGAAGTCGTGATGACACAGGTCATCCGCGCCATACTGGCAAAGACTTCGTCCGGGCTGAGTTTCTCCGGGGTTGAGAATCTGAAATCCCTTGAAGGGAAGAAGTTCCTGCTTTTTTCCAACCACAGGGACATAATCCTGGACCCTGCCATCACCCAGATAATGCTCGACGAGAACGGTTTTCCGATGACGGAAATCTGTGTTGGGAGCAATCTTCTGAGCGGTCAGCTGGTGGAAGACCTGCTGAGGAGCAACAGGATGATAAAGGTCATCCGCGGAATTTCGGCCAGGGAACTGTACCTGAGTTCCAAGATTCTGTCAAGATATATAAGGGAGTCCGTTTCGAGCGGAAGGTCGTCAATCTGGATAGCCCAGAAGGAAGGTCGTTCCAAGGACGGCAGGGATATGACGGAGCAGGGGCTCTTGAAGATGTTCGATATGAGCGGGGGCGATGATTTCGTCCGTAATTTCTCAGAACTGAACATAGTCCCTCTGAGCATATCCTACGAAATTGAATCCTGCGATGCAAGGAAGGCCTGTGAACTTTATGTCAGAGAGAGGGACGGACAGTACGTGAAGAAGGAAAATGAGGATTACCATAGCATTCTCACGGGAATCAGGCAGAATAAGGGACATATTCACTTGCAGGTATGTAAACCCCTGTCAATCAGTGTAATAGAAGAAGCGGCAAAGGCCAGGGGAAATGAACGTTACCAGATTCTGATGAGAGAGCTTGACAAGCGGATTTGCGATGCGTACAGGCTCTGGACCAACAATTTTGTAGCATACGACCTTATGACGGGTACGGACAGATATTCAGACAGATATTCTGAATCCGACAAGTCGGCTTTCCTCAAATATGCCGACCATAAGATGTCCAAGGTAAAGACAGGCCTGGACAAATCCGATGTAAGAAAAATATTCATACGGATTTATGGAAACCCTGTACTGAGAAAAGAAGAACTAGGACTTGAAATCTGATATTCCCCTATTGTTACACAATTTATATTATGTTAATATGGCTATGAAGAAAATTTTATGTTTTGCATTAATCGCACTTTTTGCATTGCCTGCTTCCGCACAGATTAGAATCGAGGCGGGCACATCCATCGGCGGCTTCAGGACTACATCTTCCGGATATGGCGCGAAAGCGGGTGTTACCGCAGGAGCGTTCTACGATATCGGTTTTCAGGGCAGTCCATACGAATTCCTCGCACTGGGACTTCAATATACTGAAACAGGGTATGACAGCAGCGGAATGGACGGCAAGGTAACCTGGCTGCAGCTTCCTATCGAATCGCGCACAAAATTCGGAATCAACGGGAATTTTTACCTGATTGCCGATGCGGGCATCTTCCTTGGTTACGCTCTCTCAAGAATGACGAAAGTCTATTGGACATATGACTCCACCCCGGTTGAAACTGATATTTCCGAAAGTGTGAGAAGGTTCAATCTGGGAACTTCGTTGGCGGTCGGTTTGGGCCTGGGCAAATTCAGTGTGAGATTAAACTGGCAGAGAGGCCTGCTCAACCTTATGGGGCCTACTCCCGGGAATGTTTACAGAACCAACGGTTACTGCACCTCGTCCCTGCGTATCGCTTTAAGTTTCGGTTTCTGACCCAACGGGGGCTGTACGAGCCGGTTGTGACATCAGAATGAGCAGGATTTCAGCATCCCTTCCCTGCTGAACTTGAGTTCTGCGTCATTGACCAGTTCAAGTTCATAGCCCCCAAAGAATCCTTTCTCGATTTTCTCTACGGGAATTCCGGCGAAAGTCGTTGTGAGATAGTTGTTTATCGGTGCGGGAAGCGTTGCTGTGACGCTTTCGGGAATGAGCGTGTGCTCCGAATCAATCTTCTTCCACTCCCCTTTCCTGTTGAATTCTATCTCGGTGCCGTCGGGAAGAACCACTTCGTATTCGCAAAGTTCCGCTTTTGCAAAGGGAACGGGCATACCTGCATAGTGCGTTGAAAGGAATGTCTGAGCCGGCTCGGGAAGAGATTGGAAAGGAACTGCGTTGTTGCAGGAAACCAGACCTGCGCAGGCGGCAGCGGCAAATATGTAAGAAAATATCTTTTTCATAACTTAATCTTCTGTAAATCAGTCATCTATACGGAGGAAATTTCCGGTTCTGTCGAATTCGACGTCAAGCCCGTTGCCCAGTTCGAGTTCATATCCCCAGGGCTTTGCGTTGACTTTGGTGATGACGGCATTCCGGAAATTTTTTCCGACGTATGTCTGAATGGATGCGGGGATGAGTTTCAGAACGGATGCCGGAACGGTCTTGTACTTGCAGTCAACCTCTTTCCAATTGCCCGCATTGTCGAATTCCACTTCTGCTCCGTCAGCGAACCTTACCTCATAACTGTGCGAATCACGCAGACAGTATGAAACCTGGCTTCCGCTGAAATGCGTTTTGACAAATGTCTGGGATACGGCGGGAAGTTGGGTGAACTGGATGGCGTAGTCGTCATCGGCGGATGAAATGAAAGGAATGCAGACGAGGGCTGCCAGAAGTGCAAAAAATCTGTTCATTGTCATTATTGTTTTACGTATTTCAGTTGTAAAGTTATACATTATTTTGATATGCCCGAATGAAAATTTTTGCGGACCGTTCATTCCTGATTTTCTGAACCTCAACCGGCTGCGGTTAACCTGTGATGTATTCTTGTCAGATTCAGATTTCGTAGTTGTTCATCAGATTGGGATATTCGTCAAACAGACATACCGCCAATATGAAAGAGGCAATGCATAAACCCCATACGAGGGCGGACCAGAATATCCTGTGCTTTCCAAAGAATGATTCCATTCTCTCTTTCAGATACTTGGAATATATTGTCACGGCAAGTACAGTCGCGGTAAGAATACAAATCCAGAAAAGTATCACCTGAGAATCGGAAGACAAACGTTCAAATCCGGGACACAAATAATAAATTGGCTGAATGAGCACCCAGGATATGCAGTAATACTGATTGATGTGTTTAGACGGGTGGATGATTGCCGGAACCAATTTTTTAGGAATCACCAGTCCTATGAAATAGAAAAGGCTTATCAATCCTACATTGATGGGCAAGCATACGATTGCGTCAAAAACCGGTCGATGTCCTAGAAAGATTTTACTTGTCAGGCCCTTGAAGATATTCTGCTCAACATTGAACGACACGTAGATATATGCCGCACACAACAGCGTCCCCACCAGAAGTGAAATGGCGTGGAATCTTTTCTTGCCCTGCAGGAACTGGTATTTGTCAGCGAACCATTGACCGGCAGCCACGAAGATGAACCAGTTGAAGAACGGGAAATAACTGTCAGTAGGGGTACCCCAGATGAAGCCTAGAATCTGGTCGACCGGATAGCAACCGGTTGAAATCCCTTCGAGTAATGTGCCGAGGATGCTTAAGGCAATGGATATGAGCAAGATTCCTGTTTTTTCGACCTTCAGCTTCTTGAGACAGCCGATAAAAAGGAAAGAGAGGCCTGCGAACTGAAGTATATCGACGCTTAATCCATAAACCAGATATACGAGATTGTCGGGGAGATTGAAAATCAAACTGCTCAGCAAAGCGGGGACAATCTCCTGAAACAACTTGAGGATAAAGCCTGTGGTTATGATTTTGATTCCCCGTTGAAAGGACTCCCCCGATGAATTGTGTGTTGTATAGGCAAGACCTGTTCCCATACAGAACATAAAGGCGGCGGCGCCGGCAATCGAGCCTCTGACATAGGTGTTGATTGCGCTCAGGGAAGGTTCAAACCCGGTGGACAGGGATTCGTACGTATGAGTCCAAATCATCAATACGATTGTCACAGCCTTGACCAGGTCAAATTCCAATTGCCTGCCGGTATTGACTCTTTCTGTGGAAAAAATAGGGTTCAAATTCTGGTTTGTTTTATTTTAACCCGGAGGCGGCTTCACGGCCTGCTATGCGGCCGAACAACACAATGTCGGCCACTCCGTTGCCGCCGATACGGTTGCCTCCGTGGACACCTCCCTGCCATAAGGATTTTTATGAATTATCGATTCCTGTTGACAGAACCGCATCGGCCAATGCTTCCAGTGACGGAATGTCTGTTTCTTTCATCGTGGAGTTTATCGTAACCATAGGTTCCACTATGTTCACGTTCTTGAGAGGTTCCAGGAGGGCACGCATCGCCTTTCCGGCAGAAGGGGCCCAGGTTCCGTTTTCGACAATGCCCACCGTCCTGTCCTGATATCCCTTGATGCCAAGTTTCCAAAGAAAATAGTGCATTGGAGGGAAAACGTTGCCGTCATAACTTGAAGCGCATACAATGAGACGGTTCATCCGAAAGGCGTCCTCAATTATTTCAGCCATATCTTCGCGGCACAAGTCGGCTACCACAACTCTGCCTGCGCCCTTTTCCTTGAGCATTTCCCCCAGTCGCCGGGCGACTTTTGCGGTATTGCCGTGAATGGATGCGTGCGCAACCAGGACACCCTCTGTCTCAACTGAGTAACTGCTCCATATGGAGTATAGCCGTAGGGCCTGGGAAAGAGCGTCCCCTTCCAGAACAGGTCCGTGAAGGGGGCAGATTGTACGGATATCCAGAGCAGCCGCTTTCTTCAAAACAGCGCTTACGGGAAGACCATATTTGCCGCATATGTTGAAATAATAGCGGCGGGCCTCGCAAGCCCAGTCATCGGCATCTGCGTCCATCACACCGAACTTGCCGAATCCGTCCGCAGAGAAAAGCGTTTTTTCTTCGGGGCACCAGGTCATAATGACCTCCGGCCAATGAACCATCGGCGCCGCTATGAACTGAAGCGTACGGGAGCCGAGATTGAGTGTGTCGCCATCCTTCACCGCCAGAGTCCGGGCAATTTCCAAACCTTCGTTGAACTGGCTCAGGAACTTCAATGCTTTGTCGGAGGCAACTACAGTCGCTTCCGGATATGCCTTTATGAATTTGGATACGGAACCGGAATGGTCCGGCTCCATATGCTGGATTATAAGATAATCGGGAGTGCGCTCCCTCAGGGCAAGCTTCATCTTCTTCATCCACTCTCCGGTCTTCCGGGAATCGACGCCATCCATCACGGCCACTTTCTGGTCAAGGATGACATAACTGTTGTAGCACATCCCTTCCGGAGTTACATACTGGCTCTCAAAAAGTCTCATCTCAGGGTCGTCGCACCCGATGTATTTTATGCTCTCTCTCATAATCCGTTATTTTAATCGAGGAAGCAAATTTACATAAAATCCTCCAATATCCGTCTGTGCCACTGCACTGTCCGGCGCTTTTGGAAATTCTGACAATAATCGTTAAATTTGAAGATTAAAATGAGCAGAAAGAAATTGGACATATTTCTACCCGGAGTGACCGTTGAAAAAGTGGCGGCGGAAGGAAAGGCGCTCGCGCACCTTGAGGACGGAACCGTGGTGTTCGTGGATTTCGCCGTGCCCGGCGATGTGGTTGACATCCGTGTGCTCAAGAAAAAGAAGAATTATATGGAGGGCCGCATCGAGAGACTTGTCAAGCCCTCCCCTGACAGGCTTCAGCCCCTGTGCGAGCACTTCGGGGTCTGCGGAGGTTGCCGGTGGCAGCCGCTCCCCTATCCTATGCAGCTGGAGGCCAAGCGTCAGCAGGTTTATGACCAACTTGTGCGCATAGGTCACCTGGAAGTCCCCGAGATTCTTCCGATAATCGGTTCCGAAAAGACTGAATATTACCGCAACAAACTCGAATTCAGTTTCTCCAGCAAAAGGTGGATTCTGGAAGGCGAGGACCCGGAGCGTCTGAGTCCCGCCCTGAAGTGCGGACTCGGCTTCCACGTGGGAAAGTTTTTCGACAAGGTGCTTGACATAAACCACTGCTGTCTCCAGAAGGAGCCTTCCAACGCCATCAGGCTTTTCCTCAGGAAATATGCCGTCGAACACAATCTTCCATTTTACGATATCCGTGAAAATCACGGGCTTATGCGTACCCTGTTCATCAGGACGACTGAGGAGGGACAGGTTATGGTCATAGTATGCTTCGCAGAGGACTCCCCTGCCGTGAAGCCCCTGATGGATGCCCTCAAAAAGGAGTTCCCTCAGATTACAAGTCTTTGGTACATAATAAATTCCAAACTTAATGACAGCATTTCCGACCAGGAATGCATACTGTACTCCGGAGACGACGCCATCTATGAGACTATGGAGAATCTCAAGTTCAGGATTCGTCCCAAGTCCTTCTTCCAGACAAACACGCCCCAGGCTCTCCGGCTATACTCGGTGGCCCGGGACTTTGCCGGCCTTACGGGGAACGAAGTCGTTTATGACCTCTATACCGGCACCGGAACCATTGCGCAGTTCGTCAGTTCCAAGGCGGCCAGGGTCATAGGGATAGAGTATGTCGAAGACGCGATTGCAGACGCGCGTGTGAACGCCGCGGCCAACGGAATAGGGAATTGCGAGTTTTTCGCGGGAGATATGAAGGACGTCCTCACCGATGCGTTCGTCGCGGAGCACGGGAGGCCGGACGTGATGATAGTCGACCCTCCCCGGGCCGGTATGCACCCGGACGTCGTGAAGGTCATCCTCAACGCCTCTCCCCGCAGGATAGTCTACGTGAGCTGCAATCCCGCATCACAGGCCAGGGACATTGCGCTTATGTCAGGGAAATACAGAATAACCGCCGTGCAACCGGTTGATATGTTTCCCCATACACAGCACGTTGAGAACGTTTGCAGACTGGAACTGAAAGGATAAAAAAAGATGTTGGGAACCCAAATACTACTGCTTCTGGGCGGACTGGCGCTGATTGTCTTCGGAGCCGATTTCCTGGTGGACGGAGCATCATCCCTTGCCCGCAGGCTGGGGGTCAGCGAGTTTGTCATAGGCCTTACCATCGTAGGATTCGGAACCTCCTGCCCTGAACTTGTGGTCAGCCTCACCGGCGCGTTCGAAGGCAACTCGAGCATCGCCGCAGGCAATGTGATAGGTTCAAACATCTTCAACACTCTGATGATACTGGGCCTTACGGCCGTCATATTCCCCCTTCAGGTCACCCGCTCCAACAGGAGACTGGACATCCCGATAACCCTGGGGGTGACCGTCCTGTTCATTGCCGTTTCACTCACCGGCTCGCTCGGCCGCCTTGGCGGGGCCCTGTTCCTGACTGTCTTCGCCGCCTACATATTCTTCTGCTTCAAGACAAACAAAGCTGACGGACAGGAAGAAAGCCCGGAAAATCAACCGGGCAGGGCCGCATCGCTCCGGAACAGACTCCCCGGACAGATTCTTCTGATTGCCCTCGGACTTGCGGCGCTTGTATTCGGGGGAAGGCTGCTCGTGGATTCGGCCTGCCGGATTGCGCGCGCCGCCGGAGTGGGCGACAAATTCATAGCCGTGACAGTCCTGGCGGCCGGAACTTCACTTCCGGAACTTGCCACCGGCGTGGTGGCCGCGTTCAAGGGAAGGTCCCAGCTGGCTCTGGGAAACATACTCGGGTCCAACGTCTTCAACATTCTTCTCATACTGGGAGCCTCCGCATTGGTGTCTCCCCTGTCTCTCGCCGAAATCTCGATTGTGGACAAGGCCGCTCTGTTTGCAAGCGCCGGCCTTCTGGGTCTGTGGTCATATACCGGCAAACGGGAAAGGATTGACAGGTGGGAGGGCGCCGTGATGCTGGCCCTGTTCGCCGCCTATTATCTCTGGCTCTTTATGGAAATACAATGAACGGAACAACTGCAGACAACGTCATATTGCCTCCCCTTCCGGAGAGAATGAGGCCCGACAGCCTTGAAAAGTTCGTCGGACAGGCGTCTCTCGTGGGAAAAGGCTCCGTACTGAGAAGGATGATTGAGTCCGGAAACCTCAGTTCGTTCATCCTCTGGGGACCTCCCGGAGTCGGGAAGACAACCCTTGCCCATATCATCGCGGACACTCTTGACAGGGAATTCCACACCATTTCGGCAGTGAGCGCCGGCGTCAAGGAGGTCAGGGAAGTCATCGACTCCGCGAAGCACAAGTCCCTGTTCTCCCGTTCATCCGCTCCCATTCTGTTCATAGACGAGATTCATCGATTCAACAAGGCGCAACAGGATGCCCTGCTCGGCGCGGTGGAAGATGGCACCGTGGTTCTGGTGGGCGCAACCACCGAGAATCCTTCCTTCGAAGTCATCACTCCCCTTCTGAGCCGCTGTCAGGTATTCGTGCTTCACGAACTTGAAGCGGCGGACCTCGACACGCTTCTACGGCGCGCGATAAGAGAGGATGTGATTCTCAAGAACCGGAACATTGAAGTAAGGGAGACCGAAGCCCTGTTCCGCCACAGCGGAGGAGACGGCCGCAAACTGCTGAACATCCTGGAACTTGTGGTGGATTCCTGCAGGGACCGCAAGAAGACCGTGATAGACAACGCTACAGTGGCCGAATGCCTGCAGTCCGGCACTGCGATATACGACAAGGGCGGAGAGATGCACTTCGACATCATTTCCGCGTTCATAAAGTCAATCCGCGGTTCGGACCCCAACGCCGCTCTCTACTGGCTCGCCCGTATGCTCGACGGTGGCGAGGACCCGCTTTTCATTGCCCGCAGGCTATGTCTGAGCGCCTCGGAAGACGTGGGACTGGCAAATCCGAACGCCCTGCTGCTCGCCAACGCGACATTCCAGGTGGTGCACAGCATAGGTATGCCCGAGGCCAGGATTCCGCTCGCGGAATGTACGGTATATCTGGCATCGTCGCCCAAGAGCAACGCCTCCTACCTGGGCATAGAAAAAGCATTGCAGGCCGCTTCCGCGGACAAGACCGCGTCCGTACCCCTGCATCTTAGAAACGCGCCCACCAAACTGATGTCGGAACTGGGATATTCCGACGGCTACAAATACGCGCACGACTATCCCGGACACTTCGTCGACCTGGAATTCCTTCCTAAGGGAATGGAAGGCACCGTTTTCTACGAACCCGCCCCCAATGCGCACGAAGACAAGCTGAAGGCATATTTACAGGCCTGCTGGCCCAAATATTATCCTGAGAAGAAATGAAAGTGCGATTGAGCATATTGCTGGCTTGCGCCCTGATGTCCGGGGCCTGCAGCACGACGCAACTTGCGCCGGGCCAGTACAAGATGGGCAAGAGCAAGGCAAGGATAGTGGACTGCCCCGACCTTGCCCCGTCGGACGTCACATCCTACATCCGCGGCGCCGACATATACTCCGAATCAGTGGTGGAGTCGTCTGTGCTCAACATCAACAATCACCTCAAGTACCTGGGATATTACAATTCCGACATTAAGACCGAGGTGAAGTACAAGGGGAAGAAGGCCAAGGTGACCTACCTTGTCCATCCCGAAGGAAGAATCAGGATAGACAGCATCCTTTTCCGCCTTCCCGACAATCGGGAACTCAAGGAGGATTTCAACCTGTACAAGCGCTTCATCAGCGTGAAACCCGGTGATTTCCTGTCCGAGGAAGCGCTTGTGGACGAGAGTGACCGCAGCGCAAGTTTCCTCAGGAACAGGGGTTTCTATGACATCAACAAGAACCAGTATTCCTACATTGCGGACAGCGTGTCGTCGCCCGGCAGGATGATTCTTGAATATCAGCTCCGGACGGATTTCGTTCCCTTTAAATATTCAATCGGCAAGGTCAACATACATCATCCGGCAGACCTCCCGTTCAGGGAAAGCGTACTTCGGGAACTCAACAACATCCATCCCGGTGACCGTTACAGCGACAGGGCGGTCAACATTGTGTACGGAAGATTCTCCAACCTGAAACTCTTCAATTCAGTCAATGTGGAGCTGACTCCGTCTTCCACTGACAGCACGAAGGTTGACTGCGACATAACCCTGACACCTTCCGGAATCCAGGGTTTCAAGGCTGACGTGGAAGCCTCTGTCAATTCCACCGGGCTGTTCGGCATATCACCCAAACTTTCCTACTATCACAGAAACATCTTCCACGGAGGCGAAATACTGAACCTGGATTTCAACGGAAATTTCCAGAGACGGTTCACGGACGGGGTCACCTCCAATGAATTCGGAGCCAGCGCGACGCTCAGTCTCCCCCGATTCCTGGGGATATCGACATCCCGCTTCCGCTCCGAGAGAATTCCCCTGACGGAAATCAAGGCATCCTACAATTATCAGAGCAGACCTGAATATATACGGCACCTCACTTCGCTGTCCTTCAGCTATACCGGGAACAATTCGGCCTGGAAGCGTTACCTTAACTACAAGTTCACTCCGCTCAGGCTGAATATGGTAAAGTTGGGAAGATTGAGCGAATCCTTCAACGAGGTGGTACATTCCAATCCCATGCTCCTTTCAAGTTACCTCGACCACATCGATGCCGGAGTGGGAGCCAACATTTATTTCAGCGACGCATCCGTCCCCAACCCGAAGACTGACTTCAAATACCTGCGCGCATCTCTCTCATTGTCAGGCAATCTGCTTTCATTGTTCGGCGGTCTGATGCCTCTTGACAAAATTGGACAGCGCACCATTTTCTCCCTCCCCTTCGCCCAGTACGCGAGGGCCGAGATTCAACTCGGAAAAACCTTCAGGTTCGGACAGATGAACAAGGAGGCGTTCGCGGCCCGCTTCCTTCTGGGAGTAGGCAAGGCATACGGCAATTCCTCATCGCTTCCCTACGAAGAGAGTTTCTACTGCGGCGGCGCGAATTCCATGCGGGCGTGGCAGGCGCGTTCACTTGGTCCCGGCTCTTGCGAGGTCTCTCAGTTGTTCAGCATCCCCAGCCAGGTGGGGGATATGAAAATCGAGCTGGACGCCGAGTACCGTTTCCCACTGTTCTGGAAACTGCACGGGGCATTCTTTGCCGAGGCGGGAAACGTCTGGTCACTGGACTCTTCCGCCGAGCGGCTGCTGCAGGTGGAGGACCCTTCACTGTTTCATTTCAAGTCTTTCTACAGGCAGCTTGCCCTTGACTGCGGAATTGGACTGCGTATGGACATAGACCTCATAGTGTTGCGCTTCGATATGGGCTTCAAGATACACGACCCCGTTGGAGACGGCCGCTGGGTGACTCCGGACCAGTGGTTCGGCAGAAACAATTTCGCATTCCACTTCGGAGTGGGATATCCGTTCTAGAATATGACGAACAACGAGATAAAATTCATACGTTCCCTCTCCCTCAAGAAGTTCAGGGACAGTCTGGGACTCTTCGTGGTGGAGGGCCGGAAGCTGGTGCGCGAAGCGCAGGAGTCCGGACTCGAGGTGCTGGACGTCTATTCCGAAGAGAAGGACGGAGAGGAACTTATGGCCCGCATAAGTTCGATGAGTTCTCCGTCACCCTGTCTCGCAGTGGTGCGCAAGGCTCCCGCAAAGACTCTCGAGGCTCCGTTCAAGGGTCTGTATCTTGCGCTCGATTCCGTCAGGGACCCGGGGAATCTGGGAACCGTCATCAGGCTGGCGGACTGGTTCGGACTCAGTGCCGTCCTGGCTTCTGACGATACCGCCGAACTTTACAATCCCAAGGTCATCCAGGCCTCGATGGGCTCCGCTTTCAGGGTACCCGTCGTTTACGGAGACCTGCCCGCAATGCTCCGTGAGTTCCGGAGTGAATCGGTCCCCGTGTTCGGTACCTTCCTCCGCGGCGAGAACATTTACGGAGCGGAACTTCCCGCTGATGCTGTTCTCGTGATGGGAAACGAGGCCAACGGCATTTCCGGGAGTGTCGCCGCTCTCTGCAATCACAAGATAACCATACCTTCCTTCGGCTCCAAGGCCGAATCGTTAAACATAAGCGCGGCCGCAGCGGTCTGCGTCTCCGAATTCAGAAAATGGAAAAAATCATAATCTATCAGGCGCTGCCCCGCCTCTGGAAGAAGGGCAAGTTCTCAGACTGGAAGAAGAGTTCTTTCGATTACCTCAAGAGTCTGCACGTCGATTATGTGTGGTACACCGGCATAATCAGGCATTCCACAGGAGAAGATTGGGTGAAAGGCGACTGGGGCAGTCCATACTCGATATGTGACTGGTATGACGTCAATCCCTACCTTGCCGACAATCCCGACAGGAGAATGGAGGAGTTCGACGCCCTGGTGGCACGTACCCACAAGGCGGGGCTCAAGATAATCCTGGACTTCATTCCGAACCACGTGGCAAGGTGCGGAGCCAATGACATCCCGTCCTACGACTTCTGCGACTATGACTGGACCGACACCCTGAAAATAAACTTCGGGGCCGCGCAGACCTGGGACAAACTGCTGGAAGTGCTTCTCTTCTGGGCCGGCAAGGGCATAGACGCCTTCCGCTGCGATATGGTGGAGATGGTGCCGGTGGATTTCCTGAAATGGGCCATAGATGAAGTTCACAAACACTATCCCGATGTGAAGTTCATAGGCGAGGCTTACAGCCGTCAGAACTATCCCGTTTACGTGGAGGCGGGTTTCGACCTGCTCTATGACAAGTCCGGTTACTATGACACGCTGCGCTCCGTGATGAATGCGGGAATGACTGCGGAGGCTTTCACCTGGAACTGGCAGAGTCTGGGCGGAATCCAGGGACGGATGCTCAACTTCCTTGAAAATCACGATGAACAGCGCTTCGCTTCGGACGCCTTTTCAGGCGATGCCGGGAAATGTTTTGCCGGACTTGCCGTAGCCTGCCTTTTCAATGAGGCGTCCTTCCTGATTTATTTCGGGCAGGAGTGCGGCGAGCGTGCCGACAACTCCGACAACGCGCGCACTTCCATCTTCAACCATACCACCGTACCTTCGCTCGACAATCCCGACAAGGAACTGCTGGAACGCTATCGGCAGACACTGGACCTTGCCGCCACTCCCCTGTTCAGGCACGGACGCAACTGGGACCTCGGCTACTGCAACCGTGACTCCCGCGGCTTCAACCCTTCCTATCACTTTGCATTCCTGAGAATATCAGAGGAAGGAGCCGCTCTGGTGGCCTGCAATTTCAGCAATTTCGAGTCCGAGATGGAACTCTATATACCGGAAGAGACCGGACTTGAATCCGGCCTCTTCAAACTCAACGTCCCTGCGTGGGACTATGCGGTTCTTCAGTTAAAGTAGCCTACCACTCGAGAATCTTCCTGAAATCGTACTCCTGAGGGTTCGCCAAGTATTTCCTTGCGGCTTCGTAGTCCGCTTCGGTGATATAATGGCAGATGTGGTTGTAGTAGTTCTGCGCTATTCCGCCGCTAATGTCCACCCTGCGAGGGGGAATCTTGCCTTCCGCATTCTGGAGGTCCTTCAGGTAGAGAGGCTTTGCGGTGCCGTATGCGTCGACGAATACCATACATCCCGTCTCTCCTTTGGTGAAGAGTTCGTAGGCGCCCATTGCAAGCCTTGAACAGTAACTCAGGTCGAAGGCGATGGGGTCCTGACAGCGGACGTCATATCCTATTTCCACGGGACGGGTCTTGATTTTCATTCCGAGGCGCTTGAATTCCTTTTCCAGAAGCTCGTTGAAGAGTACGGCCTTGCTGATTTTTCCGAGTTCGGGATGTCCGTGCTCGTCATATGTCATATGGACTCCGGTGGCCTTGATGTCCTCTGCGTCAAGGTCGTGGAACACTCCTTCAGCCACTACGACGGTTCCGTAGTTGATTCCCAGAATCTTGCGCTTCACGATAGCGGAGATTGTGAGCCTGATGATTTTGTCGACGCTTATCCTGGTGTTGCCGAACATCTCAGGGATGATGGTCATAGGGCAGTGGGTCGCCTCTCCGATTCCGAGCGCAAGATGTCCCGCGCTGCGTCCCATTGCAGAGATGAGCAGCCAGTTGCCGCTGGTGCGCGCATCCTCATAAATGGTGCGTGCCAGGTGCGCTCCCTCATTCTTCGCGGAGTTGAATCCGAAGGTGGGAGTGTTGTCCGGCAGGGGAAGGTCGTTGTCAATGGTCTTGGGAACGTGGATGTTGGCTATGGGATATTTCCTCGCTTCGAGGAACTTGGCGATTCTGTTGGCCGTCGATGCGGTGTCGTCGCCTCCCACGGTAACCAGAAGCTTGATGTTGTTGGACTTGAAGAGCTCGAGGTTGAAGTTCTCCTCGAAATCCTTGTCGGTCGGTTTGAAACGGCTCATCTCAAGATAGGAACCGCCTCTGTTGAAATAGGCGTCGGCCTTGAAGAAGTCGATGTCCTCGGTGCGGGGATTGCTGCTGAAAAGTCCGCTGTATCCGCCGTGAAGGCCGATAACCCTGTAACCGTTTGAAAGGAAAGTCTTTGCAACAGAGCAGACGACGGTGTTCATTCCGGGAGCCGGACCGCCGCCGCACAAAATGATTATTGAATCTTTCATATAGCGTTGAAATGATGATTTTCCGTACGGCAAAATTAGAACTTTTTCTGCATTTTTCCTATATTTGCGTATTATGCGCACGAGAGAAGAAGCCATACGCAGGGCTGCGGAACTCCGGGAACTTCTGTGGGAGAATTCAAGACTTTATTACGTTGACAATTCCCCCGCAATCTCGGATTTCGAATATGACACGCTTATGCGTGAACTCGAGGATATCGAAAACGAATATCCGGAGCTCGTGACGCCGGACTCCCCTACCCGCAAGGTGGGTTCGGACCTCGAAACCCAGGGAACGGGAGAAAATGCGGAGAAGGCGGTGCGCAGGGACTTTGAGCAGAAGGCGCACCGTTATCCTATGCTCAGTCTCGCGAACACGTATTCGATAGATGAGATAGAGGAGTTCTCGGAGCGGGCCGACAGGCTTCTGGAAGGTACGGGATTCAGTTACTGCTGCGAACTCAAGTTCGACGGAACCGCAATCTGCCTGACCTATCGTAACGGAAGGCTCGTGCAGGCGCTCACGCGCGGAGACGGGGTGATGGGAGACGACGTTACCGAGAATGCCAGGAGAATAGGGAACATACCCCTGAAACTCAAGGGGAATTATCCGGAAGAATTCGAAATAAGGGGCGAGATTCTTATGCCCTACGAAGACTTCGACCGCCTGAACGCGGAGAGGGAGGAGAATTCCGAGCCGCCGTTCGCCAATCCGCGCAATGCGGCGTCCGGCTCTCTCAAACTCGCGGACCCCGACGAGGTGGCCCACAGGGGCCTGTACTGCACCCTGTATCACATCCCTGCCCAGAGTCTGGATTTCGGAACCCACGACAAGGCGCTCGCGGCTGCGGCGTCCTGGGGTCTGCCCGTGTCCGACAAGAGAAAGATTTGCAGGAACATAGCCGAGATTAAGGAATACATTGACCATTGGGACACCGAACGCCGTTCACTCCCCTACGCCACGGACGGCATAGTCATCAAAATCAATGAGATGGATGCGCAGAGGACCTTGGGCTACACGGCAAAGTCACCCAGATGGGCGGTTGCCTTCAAGTTCAAGGCCGAACAGGCCTGCACCGTCCTTGAAAGCATATCCTATCAGGTAGGAAGGACCGGGGCCGTCACGCCGGTAGCCAATCTGACCCCCGTACAGCTTGCGGGAACCGTAATACGGAGAGCGACGCTGAACAATGCGGACCAGATGGAGGTCCTTGACGTCAGAGTGGGAGACCGCGTGTTCGTTGAAAAGGGAGGAGAAATAATTCCCAAGATTACCGGCGTAGACATTGAAAACAGGCCGGATGGCCTTGAAAAACCCGTTTTCCCCGAGTTCTGCCCCGACTGCGGAACCGGACTTGTCAGGGAGGAGGGCGTCGCAAGACACTTCTGCCCCAATTCCGAAGGATGTCCCCAGCAACTCAAGGGCCGACTCCTGCATTTCATGAGCCGCAAGGCGATGAACATAATCGGAGGCGAAGCCCTTGTTGACCAACTCTTTTCAAGGGGACTTGCCAGAACTCCCGCCGACCTGTATGACCTCAGTTTCAGAAGTCTGATGACGCTGGAAGGCTGGCAGGAAAGGTCTTGCCAGAGGTTGCTCGGTTCCCTGCAGGAATCGCGCTCCGCCTCGTTCGAAAAAGTGCTGTTCGCCATTGGGATAAGGTTCGTGGGCGAGACTACCGCCCGTGCTCTGGCCCGCCACTTCGGGGACATCGATTCCCTTATGTCGGCGGACAAGGAGTCTCTGGTCTCTGTCCCGGACGTCGGTGAAATCATCGCTCCCTCAGTTATGGAATTCTTCGCTTCCGAACGGAACGTCAGGGAAATAGAGAGACTCCGCGCAGCCGGACTCAAATTCTCCGTTAGCGTGGAAGACACTGCACTTTCCGCCGCTCTCGACGGAAGGAATATTGTTGTCTCCGGGACTTTCACAATTTCCCGTGACGAGATTAAGGAATTGATAGTCAAGCACGGAGGAACCAACAGTTCTTCCATCAGTTCAAGGACTTCCTTTCTGCTTGCAGGCGTCAAGCCGGGACCTGAGAAAATCAGGAAATGCGAGCAGTTGGGAATCAGGGTCGTCAGCGAGGAGGAATTCTTTGCGATGCTGCCCGGACAGATTCCCGCAATTCCAAAGGAAATCCTTGAACCCACCTTGTTTTAGACTTGTATGAGTATGTTGTCAGAATTTACACAGGAAGACTGGAGCCTTGTCGAACGGGAATACAAGGCGCTCAGGGGACTGGCAAAGAAGCGTTGCGCAAACGATGCGGAAATGGCCGTGGTCCAGAAAGCGTTCGACTTTGCTTCAGCGGCGCACAAGAATGTCAGGCGCCGTTCCGGTGAGCCCTATATAATCCACCCCATAAGAGTCGCCAGAATCTGCATCGAGGATATCGGACTCGGCTACAAGTCGATAGCCGCCGCCCTGCTCCACGACGTCGTGGAGGACACGGACTACTCCGTCGATGACATAGAGAGCCTGTTCGGGAAGAAGATTGCAGCCCTGGTGGACGGTCTTACCAAAATCAAGAGCGTTCTCGACGCCGAGGACAGGAAGAACACGGCGAGCATACAGGCCGAGAATATGAGAAGGATACTCTTCTCCCTGAACGACGACGTGAGGGTGGTGCTCATAAAACTTGCCGACCGGCTGCACAACTGCAGGACAATAGAGTATATGCCGGAACACAAGAGGGACAAGATTCTGGCCGAGACAATGTACATCTTCATACCCCTCGCCCACAGGCTGGGGCTTTACGGCGTCAAGAACGAGATGGAGAACATCTGGCTCAAGTTCACCGAGCCGGCCGAATACAGGGAAATAACCGCCAGAATCCAAGAGAGCGAAAGCCTGAGGAGTTCCCAGATAGACGAATTCATAGAGCCCATAGCAAAGAGTCTCGAAAGCGAAGGTTTCCGGTTCGAAATCAAGAAGAGAATCAAGTCCACTTATTCCGTGTGGAGAAAGATGCACACCAAGCAGATTCCCTTCGAGCAGATTTACGACCTGTATGCCGTCAGGATAGTCTATGAGCCGAGAGAGGATGACAAGAACATAGAGAAGGAACATCAGGACGCATTCCTGATTTATTCCAAGATACTGAGTCTGTACAACTCCAATCCCGGACGCTACCGCAACTGGATAAACTTCCCCAAGAGCAACGGCTACGAGGCGCTGCACTGCACCCTTATGAGCCATTCCGGATTCTGGGTGGAGGTGCAAATCAGGTCCCGCAGGATGGATGACATAGCGGAAAAGGGCATTGCGGCGCACTGGACCTACAAGAAGGAGGGTTATTCCGGAGAGAAGGACTCGGAGGTGGACCGCTGGCTGACGAAGGTCCAGGAAATCCTGAGCAGCAACAATCTCAACGATTTCGGACTGCTCGACCTGATTCACACGGACCTGGTGACGTCGGAGATATACGTCTTCACTCCCAAGGGAGACCAGAAGGTCATACCCGCGGGGGCCACGGCGCTTGACTTCGCGTACCAGATTCACTCCAGGGTCGGGCATAACGCCGTGGCCGCCAAAGTGAACATGAAACTGGTACCCCTGTCCCATACCCTTCATACGGGAGACCAGATAGAGATTATCACCCTGCTCTCCTCCTGTCCCAAGAAGGAATGGCTCAAGTTCCTCAGGACAAGGCACGCAAGGGCTCTGGTGATTGAGTATTTCAGGACACGCAAGGACGAGTTCATCAAGGAGGGAAAGCAGATTTACGAGGACAAGCTCCGTTCCTTCGGAGTCAAGGACACCAAGGAAATAAGGAACCAGTTCCTTGACATCGTCCAGAGCAACGACATAGAAGAACTCTACTTCAAGGTGGGCCTGGGAATCATAGGGGACGAGGCTTTCAACGTCATTGCCGGAGACTCCCTTCCCAGCCGTCAGATTCAGGTCGGAGAGAAGAAGTACGTGCTGGCCTCCTGCTGCCGTCCCCTTCCCGGCGACTCCATCATCGGCATACTGGATTACAACGGTGTAATCCACGTTCACAGGAAAACCTGCTCGAACGTCGAGAATATGGGTACGAAGCACGGAAACCGCATAGTTGAAGCCCAGTGGCCGGACCTGGAGCGCAACTTCAAGGTGTCCCTGTCCGTCAACGGAATAGACCGTATGGGCCTGCTCAACGAAATCTCCCACTACATATCCCTGAATATGGGTGTGAATATGAGGAAGGTTACCCTGGGCTCCGACAACGGCCTGCTCGAGGGCACGATAGAACTCAGCGTCAGGGACAAGGAAGTGCTGGAGAAACTTATTGCCGGCCTTCTCAGGATAAACGGAATACAGAATGTCGTGAGGAACGAATTATGAGAAACAGATTAGTACCGGTTCTGGCGGCCGCCGCCATTTTCATTCCTATGGTTTTCTCCCACTCCTGCGCCAACACCACGCAGGCTCCCACGGGAGGCGCGAAGGATACGATTCCCCCGGTGATAAAGTCCGTCCTTCCGGCTTCCGGTATCACGGGAGTGCCTCTGAAGGGATTCAAGATAGTGATGAAGTTCGACGAGTACTGCGTGGTGAAGAACCAGCAGAACATCCTGCTCTCCCCTCCCCAGAACAAGCCTCCCACCGTCAAGGTGAAGGGCAAGAGCATCGAGGTCTCCTTCGAGGACGAATTCATCCCGTCAACCACCTACAGCCTTTCATTCGACCAGGCCATAGCCGACAACAACGAGGGAAATCTCCTGCCGGGCTTCACCTACGTGTTCAGCACAGGAGACAGCATAGACTCCATGTACATCACCGGAACGGTCCTGGATTCCAAGAAAATGGAACCCGTCAATGGCGCCACGGTGCTTCTGTACAAGGACCATTCGGACTCGGCTGTCCTGAAGGGAAAGCCGTTTGCGGCGGCAAAGACGGACAGCTGGGGCTATTTCTCGATAGCGTACATCAAGGACACTTCATACAGGCTCTATGCTGTCAACGACCAGAACAACAACTCATATTACGACCCGGATGCGGAAATGATAGCTTTCCTGGATTCGGCTGTCATCCCTGTCCACAAAGTCGTGGATTCACTTCCGGAACTGATGAAGTACGAGGCGAAGGACACTGCCCTGTGCCTTGCCCGAAAGTCGGAGTACACTCTGGTGATGTTCAAGGAAAAGCCCGTCAAGCAATTCGTGGAGAAGGCGGAAAGGAAAGCCGAAAAGAACGGCTATGTGAAATTCTTTGCGCCCAACGTATGGATAGATTCGCTTTGGATTGCCGGATATGAAGCGGACCACCTCATAACCGAGTTCAACTCAGAGAGGGACAGCCTTGCGTTCTGGGTGAATGACCGCAGGCCTGCGCCCGACACCCTGCATCTGTTCGTGTCCTACCGCAAGACGGATTCAGGCACGGGCCAGCTCGTTCCCGACCTGGAACATCTGCCGCTGGTCCTCCTGGACAAGGACGGAAAACCCGTGAAGAAGAAACTGCACCAGAGACTGGAGAAGAAAGACACCACCTGCGTATTCACGAGCACGGCCGAACCGGAGAAGGTTGAATACAAGGGCATAATCTTCCAGTTCCAGAAGCCCATAATCGAGCAGAACTTCAAAAAGTTCAGTTTCGTTTACAGGAATGCCAAACAGAAGGAATTCCCCGTCCCGTTCCATTTTGAAGCTGATTCCACGAATCTGCTGAAATATGTCCTGTGGCCTGACAGTCCTTTCCAGCAGGGTATGGACTACTATCTCAAGGTACCTCAGAAAGCGTTCAAGGATATGGACGGCTGGTATTCCGATTCCCTTGACATAAAGTTCTCGCTCCCCAACAGGGACAATGAAAGCAGTCTCGTGCTCTGTATGACAGGCGTGGAGTCGCGCTATTACATAGAAGTGCTGGATGAGAACATGCGCAACCTTATACGGGATTTCCTGATTGAGACAGACGGGGAATATGAAATCTTCTATCTGAAGGAAGGAAAGTACAAGGTGAGGATTACCGAGGACAAAAACCGCAATGGAAAGGTGGATACAGGCTCTCTGCTGGAACACCGTCAACCGGAAAAGGTGCGCTTCTACGAGCAGGACGGCGTGAAGGACATAAAGATTGCGCCCAACAGCGAAGTGCGTCAGGAGTTGGATATCAAGATGATTTTTGCCAAGTGATGAAAAGACTGCTTCTCATACTGACGCTTCTGACTGCGGCGTCCACTTCCGTTCTCGGACAGAAGGACACGCTGGAATTCAGCGAGACCTATCTTGACACCGTTCAGATACCCGTGAACAAGGTTATCAACGACTATTCGATGATAGGTATAAGTTACGGAGTGAATTTCTGCGGCCAGAACTTCAACCCCGAGTTCCAGCAGAAATGGAACTTCTATCCCGGATATTTTTCCCTGACTTTCTCACATTACGAGAAACTCTTCGACTATCTTCCCTACTTCGGGTTCTCCGTAGGTCTGGCCTATGCCAAGGAAGGATTCGAATTTGCCACTGACAAAACCACGGGTGAGCCCGTCAGAACTATGCGCGGCGCGTACAAGTGTTCCGTTGACCTGGCCGAGATTCCTTTCCTGATTGAGGGCCACTATGACGCCGAAAAGGTCAGGCTGCTTATGAATCTGGGTCCCTATGCGGGATACCGTTTCAATATGGTGAGGGAAGGCCAGGTGGAGGAGGCTCTCAAGAACGGTTTCGATGACACGGACATACGCTTCGATTTCGGACTCATCGCCGGACTGGGAATAGGATATGTCCTGGAACCCTTCGAGTTCCACCTTAAGGGACAGTTCAGGTTCTCCTGGCAGAATATGGTCAAGCCGGATTATCTCGACCAGTACAAATACTATTTCGCCTCGCCTATGGGCGTCACCGTGCAGGTTGGTGTGTACTATCACCTGACCCGCAGGCGCGGAAAGACGAACGCCGAACTCAAGCGTCAGGCGCGTGACATCGTTTACGGAACCCGGGAGCAATGAAGACAGCGACAGTAAGAGTGGGGAATGTCCTGATAGGAGGAGGCAACCCCATAGTAATCCAGACAATGTGCAACACGCACACTGACGACGTGGCCGCCACTGTAGAGCAGTGTGTAAGGTTGAGCCGTGCCGGGGCTTCCCTGATAAGGATAACGGTGCCCGGACTTCAGGACATACCTCATATCAAAGCCATAAAGGGGGAGTTGCGTTCAAGGGGCATAGGCACTCCCCTCGTCGCCGACATCCATTTCTCTTCCGAGACTGCGATAGCCGCCGCATCGGTGGTTGAAAAAGTCAGAATAAATCCCGGCAACTTTCATCCTGACCATCAGGTTGCAAGGTCCAGATTCCGCGAGTTCATCCGTGTCTGCAAGGAAAACGGTACCGCAGTCCGCATCGGGCTCAACCACGGTTCCCTGGGCAAGTACATAACGGAACTATACGGTAACACTCCCCTTGCCATGGCCAAGGCGGCAATGGAGTGGACAGATATGTGCAGGGAGGAGGATTTCCACAACGTGGTGGTATCCCTCAAGTCCAGCAATACCGTGACAATGGTGCAGGCTTACAGGGAACTTGCGAAGATGGAAGCCGCGGGCGGCGAAGTCTTTCCCTTCCACATCGGAGTCACCGAAGCCGGCAACGGGGATTCGGGCAGAATCAAATCCTGCGTCGGGACAGCCACGCTCCTGAAGGAAGGCATCGGAGACACCATAAGGGTGTCGCTCACCGAGGACCCGGAAGCCGAACTCCCCGTGGCGCGTTTCATAAGCGAATTCCTGTCAGGGGGCAAGGCTTCAGGCGAGGGACTCTCCCGGAGTCAATGCCGTATTCTTCAGGCAGCCTGTACCTGGGGACCTGCGCTCATCAACCGGGAACTGGATGAAATTCCTGATTCGGCCGGATTGGACGAATACCTCAAGGACGAGATTATGCAGGCGGCCCGCCGCCGCTTCTACAAGCCCGAGTACATTGCCTGTCCCGGTTGCGGAAGGACTATGTATGACCTTCAGGAAGCCTTTGAGGAGGTGAAGGCACGCACTTCACATCTGAAGGGCGTCGTGATTGCCGTGATGGGGTGCATAGTCAACGGTCCCGGAGAAATGGCCGATGCCGACTGGGGCTATGTCGGCGAAGGAGGCGGCAGGGTCAGCATATACAGAAAGAACGTGCCCGTTCTCAGGCACGTCCCCCAGGCTGAAGCCGTCGACCGTCTCCTTGAACTTATCGAAGCCGGGCAATGATGCTTTCGCAGGCTCTGGTAACCTCTCCCTTTTTCACCTTGATTTCCGCGTCCAGGGGAAGGTACATATCGATTCTCGAGCCGAATTTTATTATCCCGCACTGCTCTCCCGCCACCGTCTTCATCCCGGTCTTCGCGTAGTTCACTATCCTGCGGGCGAAGGTACCTGCCAGCTGCTTGAAGAAGATTTCCTGTCCGTCCGCCGTACGGATGGCGGTGCAGGTATGCTCGTTCTCTTCCGATGCCTTGGGCTTGAAGGCCAGCCAATGTTCTCCCGGGTGATACCTGTAATAGGATACTTCCCCGTCCAGGGGCCAGAAGTTGGCGTGCATATCGAAGAAATTCATATAGATAGAGACCTGGATGCAGTCTCTCTTGAGGTATTCGGGTTCGTACACCTTCTCTATGATTACAACCTGCCCGTCCGCGACGGCGCTCACCAGTTTGTCCGTTCCTTCTTTCCTTCGCACGGGAATGCGGAAAAAATACGTGACGAAGATGGCGAACCACACCGCTATCAGCGTAAGCGGCCAGCTTATCCAATTGTATGGTATGAAGACCAGGGCTGCAGTCGAGACTGCAAGTGAGCCCAGGATGACAGCTGCCACCGTTCCGCGGGAATTTCTGTCTATATGCATCAGATTACGCCTGTTATTAGTAAATACAAAGCCGCAACGGGAATTGCGATGAGTGAACTGTCAAAACGGTCGAGAAATCCACCGTGCCCCGGAATGGCATTGCCTGAATCCTTGACTCCGTAATGTCTTTTCCACATCGACTCGACAAGGTCTCCGCAGACGCACAAGACGGGAATGATGATTCCAAGAGCGACGCAGTGGACCAGGGCGAGGTCCGTCAGAAGCAGATAGTGCAGGACCACGGATGAGGCCGCAGAGCATCCGATGCCGCCCCAGAATCCCCACCAGGATTTTTTGGGAGAGATTGAAGGCGCGAGTTTGGCGGAATGTTCCTTCTGACCGAACAGTGTCCCGAGGCAGTACGCCCCGACGTCGGACATCCAGATAAGGATGAACAGTGAAAGGAGAAGAGTGCCGTCAAACTCCCCCGCCTTGAATACAAGGAAGGGACTCAGCGCTATGGGAAGGCAAATATAAAGCAGTGAGCTGTATATCGGGTGCAGGCTGTCGATTTCTGCGATGTCGCCTGAAAATATGAAACTCAAGGGTATCAGAAGCACCGGTATCAAGGCAAGAGACATCCACGCATTTTCTATGCCGCAGGCGCAGACCAGGAAGCAGGTCCCCAGCAGGACCGCCCCTGCAAGAATGGCCAGACACTGTTGCAGAACCGCTTTGTTCTTCCCGCCCGAGAGTCTGATGAACTCTCCGGATGCCCCGAACATTATGACCAGCATAAGGGCAAGGAAACAGTATCTGGACATAAGTCCCCCTACCATTATCACCAGAAAAAGGAAGCTCGATATGCTGCGTTTCAGTAAATTACTCATTTCCCGTATTTTGTCCGGTCTTCTTCAATCTGTCCTCTCCGTGCTTGCCGGCCTTGGGTCCGAGTTCGGCCTCGAGGTCTTCTGCGGATATCACTTCCTTCTCAATGAGCATCTGCGCCAGTCTGTCGAGGGATTCCCTCCTTTCGGTCAGGATGCTCCGGCATCTTGCGGTGACGCCTTCAACGATTGACCTTACCTCGGAGTCTATGAGCTCGGCCGTCTTCTCGCTGTACGGCTTCGTGAATTCATAACCCGCGGCCCCGGTGGAGTCATAGAATGAGAGGTTGCCCACCTTTTCGGACATGCCGAAGTAGGTCACCATAGCGTACGCCATCCGGGTCATTCTCTCGAAATCGTTCATTGCGCCGGTGCAGGGCACTCCGTCATTGGCCATCTCCTCAGCCACCCTTCCGGCCACGAGACTGCACATATTGTCCAGAATCTCGGTCTTGGACTGGGTAACCTTCTCGTCCGGCAGATACCAGGTGATTCCGAGCGCCTGGCCTCTGGGGATTATGGTAACCTTGAGTACCGGAGAGCATCCCTCCAGAACCCAGCCTGTGATGGCGTGACCGGCCTCGTGATATGCGGTGAGGCGCTTCTCCTCTTCCGACATCATAGTCTTCTTGCGCTCTATGCCTCCCACTATCCTGTCTGCCGCGTCCATAAAGTCGACGGACTCAATCTTCTCCTTGCCTCTGCGGGCAGCAGTGAGAGCCGCCTCGTTGCATACGTTGGCTATGTCGGCTCCGGAAAATCCGGGTGTGTGCTTGGCAACGGTCTCCAGGTCGAAGTTGTCCGCGAGCTTGAGGTTCTTCAGATGGACCTGGAATATCTCCTTCCTTTCATTGAGGTCCGGAAGCGTGACGTGAATCTGGCGGTCGAACCGTCCCGCACGCATCAGAGCCTTGTCAAGAATGTCGGCCCTGTTGGTGGCCGCAAGCACTATGACGCCGCTGTTGGAACCGAAACCGTCCATCTCCGTGAGCAGCTGGTTCAGGGTGTTCTCCCTCTCGTCGTTGGACGAGAAACCTGCATTCTTGCCCCTTGCGCGGCCTACTGCATCGATTTCATCTATGAAAACTATGCAGGGGGCTTTCTCCTTTGCCTGGGCGAAGAGGTCCCTGACCCTGGACGCTCCCACCCCGACGAACATCTCGACGAAGTCGGACCCGCTGATGCTGAAGAAAGGCACGTCGGCTTCACCGGCCACTGCCTTGGCGAGCAGAGTCTTGCCCGTACCCGGAGGACCCACCAGAAGCGCGCCCTTGGGTATCTTTCCGCCAAGTGAGGTGTATTTCTGGGGATTCTTGAGGAAATCCACTATTTCCATAACCTCCTCCTTGGCACCGTACAGTCCTGCCACGTCCTTGAACGTCACGTTGACTTTGTTCTTGTCCGCCAGTTTTCCCGTGGACCTTCCGTAGTTGAACGGATTCATTCCACCGTTGCCGCCCGGACCGCCTCCCCGGTTCATCCCGCGGAACATCAGCGCCCAGAAGAATATCAGAAGCACAAAGGGGATTATCCACTGGAGAACATTGTCCCATATCTTGGCGTCGTTCTCCATTATGACCCTGACCGGCTTCATCTGCTGAATCCTGAGACTGTCGTTCAGCCGTCCGAAGTTCTCTTCAGGATTGAACTTTGTGGATGTGAGGAAAGTGAAATGGGGCGAACGCTCCGGAACCTGACGGCCCGGAAACAGATTCGCGTATTTGGAAAGTTTGTCGGGCTGCATCGTGACGGTTCCCTTGCAGTCGTTCCTGACGTAGTGTATATCCTTCACGTCGCCCTCCAGTATCATATCGGTGAGTTGTTCCCACTCAATCTTGACGGCCGTGGAGCCGCCGTCGGCAAACAGCAGCCAGCATATTCCCACCACGAGGACAATATACAGCCAACTGAGGTTGATTCTCACAACCCTGGTCTTCTTGCCGCGGGGTTTCCCCGAGCCCCTGCCTTTCTTCTGGTTATTCTTTTTCTCCGGCATTTTTCTTTCTCCTTGAATTCGACCTCAGCGCATACTCTTTTCTCGGAACGTCCGCCCAGAGGTCCTCGAGGCGGTAGAAGTCCCTGTACGGAGTCTGGAACACGTGGACCACTATGTTGCCGTAGTCCAGTATAATCCAGAAATTGTTCTCCATCCCCTGCATCCTCAGGGGCTTGATGCCCAGCTGTTCGCGGGCTTCCTTGAGGATGTTGTCCGCAATGGCGGAAACGTTGGTGGTGGAATCGGCGTTGCAGACTACAAAGAAGTCCGAGATGGCTCCGTCCATCGAACGCAGGTCCAGGGATATGACGTTCTGTCCTTTTTTGTCCTGAATTGCGTCCGCAATGACGCGAAGGTCGTGTGTAATCATAAAAATATTAATTTTGCACTAGCAAAGATACTACAAAAAATCAACCAATGCCCACAGATGACAACATAATATGGCTGGATTCCGCGGACTCCACCAACAAAGCCGCCAGAAGGCTTCTGGAGGCGGGAAAACTCACTGACAAAATGTCATTCGTCGCGGCAGTGAGACAGACCTCCGGACGGGGCCAGTCAGACCACATATGGGTTTCCGAAGCCGGAAAGAATCTCACGTTCAGCATAGTGAAGGACTGGAGCGATTCATCTTTCAAGGCCTCCGGGCAACAGGTCATAAATTCCATAGTCTGTCCGGTAATCTGCGATTTTCTCAAGACTGAAGGAGTTGAAGCGCACATTAAGTTGCCCAACGATATATGGGTGAATGACAGGAAGATATGCGGTATCCTGATAGAGAATGTCATAATGGGCGGACTTATGAAATGGAGCATCATAGGAATCGGCCTGAACCTGAATCAGACCGAATGGCCTGAAAGTCTTCCGAATCCAGTGTCCCTGACTGAGCTCACCGGCAGAAATTACAAGCCCGATGAGGTGCTCAACGGGCTTGTATCCGAATTCCGCAAGAAGAATTGGAAAATATAGTTGTTCAGGCCTCGCGCAGGGCTCTGACTGCAGACTCGGGGTCTTCTGCCTTGAAGATTGCATTGCCCGCCACAAGGATATCCGCACCAGCCTGACGGAGCGCGGCGGCGTTGGAAGGTCCCACTCCCCCGTCAACCTCGATTTCGGCCCGGTCACCCCTCCGTATCAGTTCCTCCTTCAGGGAGGCCACCCTGTCAAGGCTCTCATAAATGAACTTCTGTCCTCCGAAGCCGGCGAAAACGCTCATAATGAGAAAATAATCCGCCTGTCCTATGAATTTGAACAATTTCCTGACGGGGATGTCCGGGTTGACGGCCACGCCGGCCTTCATCCCGAGCGAGTGAATCTTTTCTATGAACGCGGCGGTGTTCCGTCCGGACGCTTCGAGATGGAAACTCAGGAAGCTCACGCCGGCTGCGGCAAAACGCTCGAACCAGCGCTCCGGGTGGACAATCATAAGATGGGCGTCCATCGGTACGGTAAGTTCATCCTTCAGCGCGTCCACGACGCTGAACCCGAATGATATGTTGGGCACCAGACACCCGTCCATAATGTCAAGGTGGGCGAGGTCTGCGTTGCGGTTCAGGAATTCAATGTCTTTCTGAAGGCGCAGAAAGTCGGCGGAAAGCAGTGATGGCGCTATTTTCATCTTAACAAATCAGGGCGCGCCGTCAGTTTGCGCTGTTTGAAAGAAGCGCTTCCAGGTCGGACACGTATTTCCTGAAAATCTTGTCGGTGGATATGAGGTCCTGCACGGTGGTGCAGGAGTGCAGGACAGTCGCGTGGTCCTTGCCCCCGATTTCAGCCCCGATAGTGGCAAGGGAGCAGTTCTTGAGGAAATTGCGGCACAGATACATTGCGATTTGGCGCGCCTGGACAATCTGACGCTTGCGCGATTTTGCAACCAGTTCCTCCTGAGTGATGTTGAAGTAGTTGCATACAGCCCTCTGGATGCCCTCTATGCTGAGTTCGTCCCTGGTGTCGTCCACCAGACTCCCCGTAATCCTGCGGGCGAGCTCTATGTCAACGTCACGGTGAAGCAGGGTGGCGTGAGCCAGGAGGGACATAAGCGTTCCTTCAAGTTCGCGGAAGTTGGACTTGATTTTGCCCGCGAGGAATTCCAGGACGTCGTCCGTCAGGGACACGCCGCGGGACAGACTCTTGATGCGGAGCATTTCCAGCCTGGTGTTGTAGTCCGGTTTCTGAAGTTCGACCGAAAGTCCCCACTTGAATCTGGACAGCAGCCTTTCCTCGAAATTGTGAAGGTCCACCGGCGCCCTGTCCGACGTGAACACGAGCTGCTTGCCGTTCTGATGGAAATGGTTGAATATGCTGAACAGCGCTTTCTGCGAGCCCTGGCCCAGAAGGTCGTGGATGTCATCTATTATGAGCACGTCAATCTTCATATAGAAGGAGAGGAACTCGGGCAGCTTGTTCAGTATGGTGGTCGCTTCCATATATTGAAGCTTGAAGTCGTTGCCGTTGACGTAGAGGACTATGAGTTCCGGGTGATTCTTCTTGATGGCGTTGCCTATGGCCTGGGCGAGGTGTGTCTTTCCCACGCCGGGACCTCCGAACACGAAGAGGGGGTTGAAGGCCTTGCCCGGATTCCTGCTTATGTTCTCTCCGGCGGACACCGCAAGTTTGTTGCAGGGACCGCATACCAGATTCTCGAAGCAGAATTCCGGAAGAAGGTTGGTCTCAATCCTTATTGGCGACAGCCCCGGGAACACGAGCGGTCCGGGATTGCCTTCAGGTTGCTGGTATGTACCCACGGGAATGCTCCTGTTGGTTGCGGGAACTCCCTGCGCGGATTCGAACACTATCCCCTTCTGTCCTGAGACGGGGCGGATTACGAAGAAGAGTTTTGCGTCTGCGCCGATGGTGCGTTTGAGAGTAGCCCGGATAAGGTCAAGATAGGCTGATTCGAGATACTCGCGGAAAAAGTCCGAGGGGACCTCCACGGTAAGCGCGGACTCCTCAAGGGAAACCGGCTTTATCGGCTTGAACCAGGTAGTGAACTGCTGCGCTTCAATGTTGCTCTCAATGATGCGCAGACACTCCTGCCAAATGACTCTATGTTTCTCGGTAATCACTTGTGCAAAAATGGATGAAAAAAAATTGATAAAAAAATTTAATTGCTATTGTTTTTGTATTTTTTTTGTCTTAAATAATTAGATGAGCGTCTATAAACATTCCTTTATAAACACCTGTAAAACAACAAGATACGCTTTTGCGTCTTTGTCTAACTTATTGAAAGTGAAAAAGATTCAGTTTGGAATAATTCCAAACAAGTAAACAGATATTTTTTGCCCTTGAGAATGATTCTGAAAGGGCAAAATATTAATTTACGGAAACGTCGTATTTTTCCTTGTAAATTTTAAAGGAGAGGAAGAGTTCGTCCGCAAGTTTTTCCCTGTTCTCCTCCTGCCTCAGGATGTTGACTTCCGTCGCATTCGAAATGAACCCGAGTTCCACAAGAACCGCCGGCATCGAGGTCTTCCAGAGAACGTAGAAAGGGTCCTGCCATATACCCCTGTTGCACTCTATGGGACCGGCTTCAAGCTGCTCGGTGACTATCTGGGCGAAGTCCAGACTTTGCTGGAGGTTTGAACTCTGCATAAACTGCAGGAGGATGAATGAACTTGCATCCAGTGAATTGAAGTCGGCATACTTGGTGGTGTAGTCGTCTTCCAGCATCATAACGCTGTTCTCTCGTTTCACGACTTCCATATTGTTTGCGAAGAGGTCCCTGTTCTTGTCGGAGGACTGGCCGAGCACGTGGACTGAATATCCGGTGGCGCTGCGGTTGGTGGAAGCGTTGATATGGATTGCTATGAAGAGGTTGGCCCCGCTCCGGTTGGCTGTCTCGGCCCGCTCTCCCAGGGAAACGAAATTGTCGTCCGACCTTGTAAGTACCACCTTGACTTCCGGATACGCCTCCTTGATTTTCTTTTCCAGCCTTTTTGTTATGTCCAGCGTGAGATTCTTCTCCTGCGTGGCCCTGTCTTTGCTTACCGCTCCGGGGTCGTGTCCGCCGTGACCGGCGTCAAGCACGACAGTCGTCAGACCGCGGACATCGGCATAAGCCGATGTGATTATGCTGAAAAGCGCAATGAAGATGAGCAGTATTCGTCTCATTTGCGAAAAAATAGTTACATTTGTACTTTGCAAATTTAGGAAATAAATTGCATTCCAAGAATAGGAAATACGGATTATGCGCTGTCGCGCTCTTCGCAGCCGCCTGCTCGGGCATCTTTGCGCAGGTCGTAAGCCCGCGTCCCACTCCGCTCAAACTTGTGTCCGAAGCGGCTCCTTCAGATTCCTCCGCGACCCCTGCCGTAAGCCTGGATTCCCTTCCTGAAACGGTATCCTCCGCGCTTCGGAACCTTCCCGACTCCCTTGTCACTGGGGTCTTGGATTCTTCTTCGGCGTCAGGACCCGATTCACTCGCCTTCCTCCTGCAGGATTCGGCGGCAAGGTTCAGGCAGGATTCGCTCGACCTCCTGGCCAAGAGTTCCCTTGACAATCCCGCGTTCTCCGTGGCCCGCGACTCTATCGTGGAGGTCCTGGACAGCGGCAGGCGACTTATTTATTACTACGGTGACGTTACAGTGACCCACAAGGACATGAAGCTCACCGCCGACTATATGGAATACGACCTGAACAGCGGAGTCCTCTACGCCCGCGGAGTTTACGACACCCTCAACAAGGAGTGGAAGGGGCTTCCGGTGATGACGCAGGGCAACCAGTCCTACAAGATGGAGGGACTTCACTACAACTTCAACACGAGGAAGGCCAGAATCGACAATATGATTACAGATATGGACGACGCCCTTCTGCACGGGAAGACCATCAAGATGCAGGAGGACCAGTCAGTCAATATGACCAAGGGCAAGTACACCGTGTGCGACCTTGAACATCCCCACTACTATCTGGCCCTGAGTTCCGCCAAGGTAATGACCAAGCCCAAGCAGAAGACGGTGTTCGGCCCCGCCTGTCTGGTGGTCGAGGACGTTCCCCTGTATTTCGTGGGACTTCCCTTCGGATTCATTCCCCAAAGGCCCAAGCGGGCCACCGGTATCCTGATGCCCACCTTCGGGGAGGAGGAGGCGCGCGGATTCTATATGAGGGACGCCGGACTTTACTTTGTGCTCGGGGACTACTTCGACTTCTCAATCACGGGAGACTATTACACTATGGGGTCCTGGGCCGTGGACTTCAACTCGCGTTACAAAGTCAACTACAAGTTCAGCGGCAACATAGGGCTCAGTTATTCCAAGGACATCACGGGAGAGAAAGGCAGCGCCGACTACAACGAGATGTCCAACTTCTCCGTAAAATGGAGTCACAGCCAGGATTCCAAGGCGCGCCCCGGAACCTCGTTCTCCGCTTCCGTCAACTTCTCCAGCCCGAGCAACAACAGATACAACATGCACTCCCTCGACGAGGCCCTGAACAACCAGATAGGCTCGTCAATCTCATATTCCAGGAACTGGAACGGAAAGGTGAACCTGAGCATCAACGCCCTCCACTCACAGAACACGAGGGACAGTTCATATCACTTTTCTCTGCCCAACATATCCTTCTCAATCAGCACCTTCTACCCTTTCAAGAGGAAGGAGAGAGTCGGAAAGGAACGTTTTTACGAGCGCTTCTCCCTGGGCTACAACACGTCCTTCACCAACAACATAGACTTCAAGGCGAAGGAGTTCGGGCAGCCCGGATTCTTCGACAAGTTCCAGAGCAATATGACGCACAACTTCAGCATTGGTCTCCCGAACTTCACGCTGCTCAAATACATAACCTTTGCGCCGAGTTTCTCCTACAACCAGCGCTGGTATTTCAGGAAGACGGAATACGAATACGACGCTGAAACCAATCAGGTGGTCCCGATTCAGGGCGGACAGTTCCAGTCCTTCGGCATATTCCAGACATACTCGATGGGAGCGTCGCTGAACACCCGTCTGTACGGTATGTACAATTTCACGGGGAAGGGCAACCTGATGGCAATCAGGCACGTCCTGACACCATCGCTGAGCGCGAGCTGGAATCCTGACCTGAAGACTTACGCGAACGGATTCAGGACCCTGGCATATATGGATGCTGAAGGAAACGAGAAGACCTACGAATACAACCTGTACGGACAGAGCGCAAGCCGTCAGTCGGCATCGCTCAACTTCTCGTTCGACAACAACCTGGAGGCGAAGGTGCGCGACCCTCAGGACACCACCGGAACCGGGAACAAGAAAGTCAAGCTGATAGACAACTTCAGGATAGGAGGAAACTACAATTTCATGGCGGACTCCATGCGTCTGAGCACCATTTCGATGTCCCTCTCGACCAACCTGTTCAACAAGGTGAACCTCAGCGCCAGCGCCAGTTTCGACCCCTATGCCATCACTGAGGGCAACAAGAGATACAACAGGCTGGCGGTCGCCTGCGGACAGGGGCTTATGAGACTTCAGACAATGAATCTGTCAATGTCCTATTCGCTGACGGGGAAAGGGGAAGTGAAGGGAGACGACGGCAGCACTTCCGAGAGCGCCGCAAACTACTACGAGCGGAGGTACTACCATCCCTACACCAACGAATTCATCCCCGGAGGCTGGCTATATTATACCAACCCCAACGTGCCCTGGTCCGTGAACCTGAGCTATTCGCTCAACCTCAGCATGAATTACAGCCTGAATGAGGGCAAACTTGAAACGAAACCGAATCTGAACCACTATCTGAACGTGACTGGAAACGTGAAGCTCACTCCCAAGCTGAGTCTCAACCTGACCACCGGATTCGACTTCACCAACATGAAGCTCTCCCCCACGCAGCTCAACGCCACCTATGACCTGCATTGCTTCAACATCTCATTCATGTGGATACCTATGGGAACGTACAAATCATACAGTTTCCGCATTGCGGCGAATTCCGCCACGCTTTCCGACCTGCTCAGATTCAGAAAATCCAATTCCTGGAGAGATAATTAGGAAATTTGTTTATCTTTGCAGTGTCGCCGCGTCGGCACAAAACAATCTTATACATATTATATGAAATACATTCTCAGTGACTTGAGCGTGAAGAGCAGAGAAGAACTCGAGTC
>JAKSKF010000007.1 GCA_024401825.1 Bacteroidales bacterium | reverse complement strand
GCCGACACATGGATTTTCAGTCCATTGCTCTACCACCTGAGCTACAGCACCGTTTGTTTTCGGGAGTGCAAAGATAGGTAATTTTTTCAATTCCCAAAAATTATTTTTGCTATCTTCGCAGTACTCATTTCCTGTGTCCTGAAAGACAGACTGCGTCCAATGCCCGATACAAGATACATAAAGGTAATACTGCCGCTCAGACTCAAGTGGCTCCCGACCTATGTCCTGACGGGAGGGCAGGAAGTCTCGGAGGGTGACAGAGTGCGCGTAAGGCTGTCCGGCAAGGAATATTCCGGCGTCGTCTACAGGATAAGTTCAGAAACTGACGTGGACGGCTCCCGCCTGTCGGAAGTGCTCTGCGTCGAAGGCGGCCCGGCGGTGACGGCGGAGGAGTTGAAGCTCTGGGAGTTTCTCAGCGGATACTATCTGTGCACGCTGGGCGAGGTCTTCCGTATGGCGGTCCCCAAGTCAACCCCTGCTCCCGGCGCAACCCCTGCGGCCCTTTCCTCCGACAGGCGCCGCAAGACTCTGCCGCTGACGGAAATTCCCCGCAGACCATCCCTGTCCGACAGGGAGAAAGCCGCCGTGACCCTCATACTGGACTCTTTCCAGGCCGGGAAACCTGCGCTCCTGCGCGCGGGAGAAGAGAGGAACGGAATATACAGGGAGCTGGCCCGCAGGACACTCGAATCCGGAAGGGACGTCCTTGTCCTCAGGCCGGAACTGAAGGAATCGGACGGCCCCCTCAGGTATGAATCCAGAACCACTCCCGCATCACGAAGGGAACTAAGGCGGCTTCTGCGCGAACATCCCGGGCAACTCATATTCGGAACCCGCTCGTCGGTGTTCCTGCCCTGGCGGACTCTGGGCCTCATAATAATAGATGACGAACATTCGAGGGAATACAAGCAGGAAAGCGCGGCTCCCCGTTACAACGCGAGGGACACCGCCGTTTTCCTGGGCTCGCTCTTCCGCGCGGACGTCCTGCTCTGTTCATCCGTCCCCTCGATGGAATCCTACTACAACTGCAAGGTCGGGCGATATTCGGAGGTCAGCCTCCAATCCAGGTGCTCCCTCGTCCCGGAAATCATAGACACCGCCGCAATGAAGCGCAGGCGGGGGATGAAAGGCAGTTTCTCGCTCGCCCTGCTGAAACGGATGGAAGATGAACTCGGAAACGGAGGAAGCGTGCTCCTGCTGCAACCCTGGAAGGATACTTCGGACATAGAGATAGAGGCCAGGGCCATCTTTCCCAAGGCAGGCGCCAGGCTCAACTCCCTGCCCTTGTGGAAGGCGAACCCCGCGACCTTGTCAAAATACGGGCTCACGGCCCTGTTGAATGCGGACTTTATGCTTTCGAGGCAGGATTTCCGCGCGGATGAAAAAGCCTGCCGTGAACTGGCGGGGCTGAAGTCGCACTGCAACGCCCTTCTCATCCAGACTTCGCTTGCGGACCATCCCGTCTTCACCCTGGAGTCCCCGATGGATACCATTCTGTCAGAGCGCAAGGCGTTCGGACTTCCGCCGTTCACCCGCGAAATCAGAATCAGCGACAAGACCGGAAGCAGGTCGGAATTCCTGCCCAAGGACAGCGACCTTCCCCGCAGAAAAGCGGCCCTGGCGGAAAGTCTGGGCCCTGATGCGACAATAGACGTGGACCCTGTTTAATGAAAGGAACTATGGATTATCAGAAAATACTCGAAAACATTTACAGCGAAGTTCTTCCCCTGAGAGGGGAGGGGGAACAGGCGGACTATATCCCGGCGCTGGCGCAGGTGAATCCCGACCAGTTCGGAATAAGTCTCAGGCTGATGGACGGCAGGGGATTCGAACTGGGCGACTCCGCCGTGCGATTTTCCATACAGAGCATCTCCAAGGTGTTCGCCCTGAGCATCGCGGTCAGCCTTGTGGGGGAGAATCTCTGGGAGAGGATGGGAAAGGAGCCTTCCGGCTCGTCGTTCAACTCCCTGTTCCAGCTGGAACTGGAGAAAGGCATCCCCCGCAATCCTTTCGTCAATGCGGGCGCCCTCGTGCTCGCGGACATAATGCTGTCCCGTCTTGAAGACCCGGAAGGGTTTTTCATAGACTTCGTGCGCACGCTCGCGGGAAACCCCGGCATAGACTACAACAGGAATGTGGCCGAGTCCGAGCTGTCGACGGCCTATCTTAATGCGGCAATAGTCAATCTGCTCAAATATCACAGGAACATAGACAATGACATCAGGGACGTCCTGCGCCTCTATACCTATATGTGTTCCGTGGAGATGAGTTGCGCGGAGCTGTCCGACGCCTTTGTCTGCTATGCCAGGAGCAACGAGCCGTTCTCCCACGGGAACGTACGTCTCACCAAGTCCCAGGTCAAGCGCATCAACTCCATAATGCAGACCTGCGGCTTCTATGACGAGGCGGGAGAATTCTCCTTCCTGGTGGGACTCCCGGGAAAGAGCGGAGTGGGAGGAGGAATAGCTGCAATCTATCCCTCACGCTATTCCATCGCCGTCTGGAGCCCCAGACTCAATTCAAGGGGCAACAGCATAATGGGGATGAAGGCCCTTGAACTCTTCACCACGGAAACCAGCGAATCCATATTCTAGACTAGAACTGGAAGTAGATGAAGGCCTGGAGGTCGGCGGTTATGAACTGGTAGATGACGAAGATTACCGCAGCGGCCACAAGCGCCATAACCGGCAGTGGCAGCAGGGCGAAATTCAGCCTGTACCACCGTTTGAAACGTGCCGGCAGCCAGTGGACAATCATTCCCAGGATGATGAGTCCGAACACTTTCCAGTAGTTGGAGACAATCTCGGGAACAAGGCTCCAGTTCCAGTCCGAGCCTATCCGCTCTACCATATTGGTGGCCGTTCTCCAGGCTTCTTCGTTGGCAGTGGCGGGGTCAAGGTTGGAGCCGCTGCGGAAGAAAAGACGGGTGAAGGTGACGAAGATGAAGGTCTGCGCTATTCCCCAGACTTTTCCCAGGGCCCCGCACCCCTTGCCTCCAAGCAGATGATAGATGAATCTGACCGCAGTTCCGGCGAGAATCAGAAGCGCCCACCAGAAAAGCATATTCCAGACGGGCAGGGGAGCAAAAGCGCGCAGGCAGGCCAGCAGGCCCGTCACCGAGGCGACGAGCAGGATTCTCACCCACCAGGCCATATCCTTCCAGAACTGGTATGCAATCAGTCCTATGCCGTTCAGGCCGCCCCAGATTATGAAGTTCCAGGAGGCCCCGTGCCACATTCCGCCCAGAAGCATAGTTATGAAGCGGTTTATGTTGGCGGTGATTTTCTTTTTTCTTTCCGGCCGCAGGAGAGCGACCAGCCCCATAGCCGCCGCAATCCCCGCGAACAGGAGCGAAACCGCCCAGTGCCCGGAAAGGAACACGGCTATCACGGCGAACAGGATTATCAGGAAGTAGGTTGCGAAACTTGCGCTTCTGTTGCCTCCCAAGGGTATGTAGAGGTAATTCTTCAGCCAGTTGCTCAGGCTCATATGCCATCTCCTCCAGAAATCCTGCGGGTTGGCGGCCTTGTAGGGGGAGTTGAAGTTCTGAGGGAGATAGAAGCCCATCATCATCGCAACTCCTATGGCTATGTCGGTGTATCCGCTGAAATCGGCGTAAACCTGGAGAGAGTAACCGAAGAGCGCGCAGATATTCTCGAATCCGGTGAAAAGCTGGGGACTGTTGAACACCCTGTCGACAAAGTTGACGGCAATGTAGTCGCTCAGGACAATCTTCTTCACAAGACCGTTCAGTATCCAGAACACGCTTATTCCGAACTGCCTGCGGCCGAGATTGAAAGGTTTGTACAACTGCGGGATGAACTCGCTGGCGCGGACTATGGGGCCCGCTACGAGCTGGGGGAAGAAACTGACGTAGAATCCGAAGTCCAGTATGTTGTCCACCGGTTTGACGGCGCCTCTGTAAACGTCCACGGTATAACTGATGACCTGGAAGGTGAAGAAGGATATTCCTACGGGGAGGACGATGGCGTCGGCTCCGAATATGTCGTGAACCTGAAAGGGAATTCCGGTGAGGCTCCTGAAGAAGTCGGCGAAGAAGTAACTGTACTTGAAGTAGAAGAGGATGGTGAGGTCTATGCAGACGCTGAGGGCCAGCCACAGTTTCCTTGCAATCGTTTTCCGGCTTGAGTCTATCCTCCGGGCGATGAGAAAGTCCGAGCAGGTGATGAAAATCAGGATGAGGACGGCGGGCCCGCTGGTCTTGAAGTAGAACAGCAGGCTCATCAGGAAGAGGAAGGCGTTTCTGAGCAGCCTGCGGTTTCCTATCAGGGAGAAGACGCAGAACACTATGAAGAAAAATGCCCAGAAATAGAATTGGGTGAACAGCAGGGGAGAGTCCGGGTTGAACCCCAGAATCTTGTCCAGGAAATGAAGCGCGTCAGTCCAAATCATCGGTTCCTTCAATCAATGCGTTGAACAATGCGTTTCCCAGCAGCCTGTATCCCTCCGGGCTGAAATGAAGCCTGTCCCGGGACATAAGGCCGGCGGCCTTCCATCCGTTCACGGACTTTGCGCCGCCCATAAGGTCGTACAGGTCCCAGACGGCTCCGTCGTACTCCTGAGCCAGTTCGTATATGGCCTTGCGTTCCAGGGGAGCGTTGGAATTGTACGCCATCCTCCTTCTGGAAACGAAATAATAGCAGTCGTTCGTGGTTATGAAGACGAAGGCGCAGCCGGGGGAACTGTGCCTTACCTTGGCTATTAGGGAACGGATGTTGCCCTTGAAGGCTTCGGCGTTGAATCTGCCGGAACTGCCGGCCGAATCGTTTATCCCCAGACCTATTATGCACAGGTCCGGTCTTATCAGGGCGAGGTCCCTTTCCAGGTCAACCGCCCTTGCCGCCCATTGCGCGCTGGTGGAACCGTTCACCCCGGAACTGTAATAACTTACACCGGGCCTTGAACTCAGGGGCTGGATGCCGGTCAGGGTGAAACTCTGGTTCTCCGGGATGTCGAATCCTATCGACAGGGTGTCCGTATCTTCCGGCAGACTGAAAAGGAAACTGGCGGTTTCTTCCTCGCGGACGAATTCCACGGATGTCTGACCGCATCTCACGGAAGGGGCCGCGGTCCCTTCCCCGGAACTGTATCCAAGTATGCGGAGCTTGTTGAAACTCCATAGGCCTTTCCCGTTGATACCCAGGTCGAGAAACACTTTTGCTCCCGGGTCGGAAGTGGTTGCCGCGAAGCCCGTGACCCCGTATCTGGTCCCTGACCTGTCAGACGATTTTGTCATCAGCTCGGATTTCCATTTCCCTTCGGTCGAAATGAAGTAACCCTTCTCCTGGTTGGTTCCCGCCAGCCGCATCGGGAAAAGGAAACCGCGGTTTCCCCGCATTCCGGCTGCCATCGACGCAAAGTTCTCCCGGACCGTGTTGCTGAAAGTGCCTCCCTGGACGTGGGAGGCCCCTATGTGCCATATCCTGACTTCGTCCTTCTCGCCCCGGAGCAGTGAATCCAGTTTTGCTATGAAAAGGCCGTAGGAGTCGGCCGAGCCCGGGAACCTGAGGTGCGCGCGTTCGGTCCGGATACAGGCGTCCGGGGTTGCGGCGACGGTCTCTTCCGTAACCTTCCCCCTTCCCTGGCAGACGGCGGTGAAAGCCAGCAGGAACACTATCGTATGCCGGAGTCTTCTCATTTTCTCTTCCTCAGCCTGTAGTATCCGTACATTTCCATAAGCGCCCCGTAAAGCCTTGCGCCCATCCTTTCCGCGCCTGCCGGGGTGAAGTGGATGTAGTCGGGGCCCGCCAGGGCGGGTGAGGCCTTGACCCATCTGACCATACTGCCGTTTCCTCCCATAACCCTGTACATATCCCAGTATGCGGCCCCGCAGTCCAGGACCGCCGTCTTGAGCGAATCTATGAATTCCGGCAGAACGGGGTAGGTCTGTCTGACACCTCTTCGGACGGTCGCCATATCGGAAGGCCCTATGAAGAGGATGTCGGCGCGCGGCGCGACTTCACGAATGTATCCTATCTGTTCCCGGATGGACTGCGCGTATTTCCCGCAGCCTTTGGCGGAGCCGACTCCCGGGATGGTGTTTCCTCCGAACTGCAGAATCACCAGGCGGGCGCCGTTGTGGCTGAAATAGTATTCCGGAGCCTCACGGTCAAGGGAGGTGAATATGGTTCCGGAGCAGCCGCGCAGCGCCACGTTGTCCACGCACACGCCGTTCACGCCGTCAACGCTGATGCCGTAAATGTCCGCGCGGCCCGTGAGGCTGAGCCTTGCTTTCGACACGCTGTCGCCCAGGGCGAAGGTCAGCGAACCCGCCGCCGTTCCCGCAGGAAGGGTGTCCGTCTGCCCGTTGAGGGAAACCCTGAGCATCGAGGACACGTTGCCGGCATAGACCGTCACGTTACTGAACAGCCTCGCGTTGTCCCTGCTGCGCGATGAAGAGGAAATCGAGACACCGCCCGAACCTTCAATCCTGTTGAACGAGAACCGGGGCCCGTATTTCCGGTTTGCGCGCCTCTCGCCTTCGCCGTAAAGGGAATATCTCGTGAAGCCTTCCGTCGCGCTGACTCCTGCCCTGTAGGTGTAATGCCTCTCCGCGGGGAGCAGTCCTACTCCTCCGCCTCCGAAGCGGCACTGGAGGCTGTCCCTGAGGGTGCAGCTCATACGGTCCTCCTCTATTTGGGAATCTCCGTAATAGACTATCCGGACAGGATTGACGCCGGCGGAGTCGAGCGCGTCGAAGAATCTGTCGAGCGCGTCCAGGCTGTCGGTCGGCATCATTATGCCGCAACTGTCGGCAAGCAGTGCGGTCCGCATCTCATAAAGCCCTTCACTGCAGGGGTCCGGCCCGTCCGGGTTTTCTTCCTCCGCTTCCTGCGCGCCCTCATCGTCGTCCCGGAACATCTGTGCCAGAGTGGGGAAGCCCAGGTGCAGACTCCCGGCATCGATTCCGTCTTTCGGAAACACTGCGCAGACAGCGCCGAGAAGCGCCAGGACGCCCAGGATAAAGGCCACTATTTCCCCTCTTTTCATCCTTCTTGAATGCAAACTTGCAAAGATACTATATTCCAAGGAATATCTGAAAATGGACCGAAAATGCGATTTTTCTTCAATTCAATGCGTTGATTAAGATATTTTTATTATTTTTGTATGTCGATTCGATGAAGATTATTTGTGATGCCAGAAGAACTGACATATCCCCTTGACACGGAAAGGGTCTATTTTTCAATGGACTTTCTGTCTCTGGAGGACGATGAAGGAGTGAAGACTATGAGGTTGGGCGCCTGGCTCAATTTCGACCCCGTGCGTATCCACAGGATGATTGTCAGGGAAAAACTTCTGAAGGTTGACGACATAGAGGTGATGAATCCTCTGATGAGCAAGCTGCGCAGGGCCGACCCTGAGTACTACAAGCGCTATATGGGTCTGAATCTTGTCATAGACTATCCCGGTTACAGTTCCGGAATCGTGGCGCGAATCCCTTATGAAAATGACCCGGTGGGCTTCTACAAGTGGTGGAGGAAAGGAAAGCACGAAGACAAGGTGCATCTGTCCGCGGGATGGCAGATAAAACTCTTCCAGAAAGTCTCCCTGATGGAACCCAAGATGATTCTGAGGAAGGACTATGAAATGGTGAGGTAGAGATGAAAAGGATTCTGCTTCCCTGCACACGGACAAAAGAACTCGTATATTATTTAGCCGCAGAAGAATATGTGGCGCAGGCCCTTGGAGAGGGCTTTTTTGTTTGGCGTACCGAGCCCTGCGTGATATTCGGAAGGAACCAGGATATGGAAGCCGAGGTCAACGTGCCGTACTGCCGCGAGCAGGGGATACGGATGTGGCGGCGCAAGAGCGGAGGCGGCTGCGTCTATTCCGACGAGGGGAACCTTATGATTTCCTGCATCGTTCCCGGAACCGACGTGCGGGCCGCGTTCGGCTCCTACCTTGAAAGTCTGGCCTCGGCCCTCCGCGCCCTTGGGCTGCCCGCAGTGGGCACGAGTCACAATGACATAACGGTGAACGGGCGCAAGGTCAGCGGCAACGCCTGCTTCGCGGACAAGAATTCCTGCATAATTCACGGCACTCTGATGTATGACGTCGATTTCGAACGTCTGGAAAAGGCCATCACCCCATCCGCGGAGAAACTTTCGTCCCACGGAGTGAAAAGTGTCCGCCAGAGGGTCTCGAATCTCAAGGAACTCGGACTGGAATGCGGAATCGGCGAACTCGGCGAACACATTGCCGGCTTCTTCTCCGACGGGACCGTGACTCTCCCGGACGATGCCCCGGAACGTATTCTTGAGATTGAACGCGCGTATCTTGACCCTGCGTTCATAATTCGTCCCGATAAAATTTGAAATGTCGCCCGAAAACAGTATTTTTGGGAAATGGAAGATACACTCAAAATCACCTGCCTTCACGACAGGCACGTTCAGTTGGGCGCCAGGATGAGCCCTTTCGCGGGCTTTGATATGCCCATCCAGTATTCGGGAATCATAGACGAACACAATGCCGTCCGGCACGCCGCCGGTATGTTCGACGTGTCCCATATGGGAGAGATTTTCGTCAGCGGCGCGGATGCCCGCAAGTTCGTCAACCACATTTTCACCAATGACGTCGGCGCCCTGGAAGCGGGGAAGATTCTGTACGGAATGATGCTCTATCCGGACGGAGGAACCGTTGACGACCTCCTGGTGTACAAGGAAGCCGCTCCGGACCTTTTCCTCCTGGTTGTCAACGCCGCAAACATAGACAAGGACTACGCCTGGATGAAGGAGAATTCCGCAGGATTCGAGGTCAGCATAGACAACGCTTCCGATTCCTGGGGACAGATTGCGGTCCAGGGGCCCCGCTCGCAGGAATATCTGTGCGGGATTCCGGAACTCTCGCCGTCCGCGGCCCTCGGTTTCTACGAATTCCGTCACGCGAGCCTTCTGGGTTCCGACATCATAGTCAGCCGTACGGGATATACCGGCGAGGACGGTTTCGAGATTTATGCTCCCCACCACGTGATATGCCACCTTTGGGACCTGTTCCTGAACGCGGGCGTCAAGCCTTGCGGACTCGGGTGCAGGGATACTCTCCGCTTCGAGGCGGGACTTCCCCTCTACGGAGACGAGCTCAGCGCGGAAATCAGTCCCGTGATGGCCGGCCTTTCGATTTTCTGCAAACTCGACAAGGAGGAATTCATAGGCCGGGAGGCCCTGCTGAACCAGAAGACCTGCGGCGTGGAAAGGAAACTCGTCGGAATAGAAATCGATGACAACGCCATTCCCCGCGCCGGATATCCCGTGCTGAATGAGGCGGGAGAAGTTCTTGGGACGGTCACCACAGGATATCACAGCATCTCTCTGGACCGGAGCGTCTGCTTCGCCCTCGTGGATTCCGCAAGCGCGGCGCTCGGAACCCCGGTGCAGATTCAGATAAGGCACAAGACCTTCCCCGGAAGGGTCGTGAAGAAAAGATTCTATCAAACAAACTACAAGAAATAATATGGCAAAAATCGAAGAAGGACTGCTTTACAGCGAGTCACACGAGTGGGTGAAAGTCGACGGAAACGTCGCGATAATAGGAGTGAGCGACTTCGCTCAGTCTGAAATGGGAGACATAACCTACGTTGATATGCCCGCAGAGGGAGATGAAGTCGGCCGCGGAGAGGATTTCGGAGCCCTGGAGAGCGTGAAGGCTTCCAGTGAACTCTACAGCCCGGTCAGCGGAACGGTGGTGGCCACCAACCTCGAACTCGAGTCCGCCCCCGAACTCATCAACAAGGACCCTTATCTGGCCTGGATAATCAAAGTCGAAATGTCTGACAGGACAGAACTCGACTCCCTTCTCTCGCCTTCGGCATACAGGACACAGACAGAAAAATAAATATGGGTACATTCGCATATTTTCCTCAGACAGAGGAAGATATCCGCAGGATGCTGGACAAAATCGGAGCAGGTTCGATAGATGACCTGTATTCCGACGTTCCCGCGGATTTCATCCACAAGGGCGGATACGACCTCCCGCGCGCAAAGAGCGAGCAGGAGGTCCGCGAGTTTTTCGAATCGCTCGCGGCCCTGAATCCCAAACTGAAGGTTTACGTCGGCCAGGGCGCATATGACCATTACGTCCCCGCCGTGATACCCTACATAACTTCTCGCAGCGAATTCCTCACGGCGTACACGCCTTACCAGTGTGAAATCTCGCAGGGAACGCTGAGATACATTTTCGAGTGGCCGTCTATTATTTGCTCCCGCACGGGCCTGGGCGTCGCCCGCGCCTCTATGTACGACGGACCGACAGCGGCCGCCGAGGCGGTGAGGATGTGCGTCGCCTCCACCCGCAGGCGCAACACGGTAGTGGTGAGTTCCGCTTTGCTTCCCTCCGTGCTTCAGACAGTCAGGACATACGTGAAGTTCTCCGGCATAAGGCTGGTAGAAAGTTCCGACGTCGCCAAGGCGGCAGGTGAAGCCGGGGCCGACCTGGCGGGAGTGGTGGTCCCTTCCATAAACAGGTTCGGAATAGTCGAAGACCACACCGGGCTTTCCGATGCGGTACATTCCCTGGGCGCGCTGCTCGTGGAGTATTGCGACCCTTCCGCTCTCGCGGTGGTCAAGAGCCCTGCCGAATGGGGCGCCGACATAGCGGTGGGCGAGGGACAGAGTCTCGGAATTCCCCTTTGTTTCGGCGGTCCCTACGTGGGCTTTATGGCCTGCCGTCAGGAATATATGCGCAAACTGCCCGGCAGGATTGTGGGGCAGAGCACTGACGCTTCCGGCAAGCGCTGCTTCGTCCTGACCCTACAGGCCCGCGAACAGCACATCCGCAGGGACAAGGCCACCTCCAATATCTGCTCCAACGAGTCTCTGATGGCTCTGTGGTGCACAGTTTACCTTTCCATAATGGGCAAGGAGGGTATGAAGAAACTCAACGCTCTCTGTCACTCCGCTTCCCATTACCTTCACGACGCGTTGCTCTCGACGGGACGCTTCGAGGACCCTTTCCCCGGCCGGACTTTCCTCAAGGAATTCTGCCTCAAGCCGCTGGTGCCTGTCGGCGTACTGCAGGCGGCCCTGCTGGAGGCCGGGTACTTCGCCGCTCTTCAGACGGAAGAGGGTTACGTGACTTTCTGCTGTACCGAAAAGGCGCGCAGGGAGGAACTTGACGACATTGTCCGGATAGCAAAATCAATATAGGAGGACAGGGATATGAAATATTACGACAAACTTGTTTTCGAACTTTCACGTCCCGGCAGGAGCGCCTTCACCCTTGCTGACAACGGCCTGGACCGTTCCGAAACCTTCGAGGGACCCCTGTGGAGACAGTCGGACCCTGAACTTCCGTCCCTGAGCGAGCCGGACGTGGTAAGGCATTACACCAACCTGAGCCAGATGAACTTCGGAGTCGATACCGGATTCTATCCTCTGGGCAGCTGTACGATGAAGTATAACCCCAAAATCAATGAGGAGGCGGTTTCCCATTTCAACGGGATTCATCCCCTGCAGCCGGAGTCGAGCCTTGCGGGAGTAAGGAAGATTTATGAGGCGATGGATGCGTCCCTGGCGGAAATAACCGGGATGAAGCATTTCACCTTCGAACCTTGCGCGGGCGCTCACGGAGAACTCACCGGCCTTATGCTCATAAGGTCATATCATATGGACAGGGGCGATTCGGCCAGGACAAAAATCATAGTTCCCGACAGCGCGCACGGCACCAACCCCGCTTCCGCCGCGGTCTGCGGTCTTGAAGTCGTGGAAGTGAAATCCGGAGCGGACGGTCTGGTGGACGTGGAGTCCCTGAAGCCTCTTCTCGGTCCTGACGTCGCCGGAATAATGATGACCAATCCCAACACGCTGGGACTCTTCGAGAAGGACATACGCAGGATTGCGGAGCTCGTGCACGGCTGCGGAGGCCTTCTTTACTATGACGGAGCCAATATGAACCCTCTTATGGGTGTGGCGCGGCCAGGAGATATGGGCTTCGACGTAATGCACCTCAACCTTCACAAGACGTTCAGCACGCCTCACGGCGGCGGCGGCCCCGGAAGCGGTCCCGTTGGAGTCTGTGAGAAACTCGTGCGCTTCCTTCCCGAATTCGGCGGGGGAAGTTTCAGCCTGAATCCCGCATCCGACGCCCTGAGGGTGTCAGGTTTCCACGGCAACTTCGGTGTGATTCTCAGGGCTTACGCCTACATACTGATGCTGGGAAAGGATAACCTGCCTATGGCGGGACGCCTTGCAACCCTTGCGGCGAATTACATAAAGGAGAGTCTGAAAGACTGTTACAGGCTGCCTCTTCCTCAGGTGTGCAAGCACGAGTTCGTGTTCGACGGCCTCGTTGATGACGGCGCTCACACCGGCAAGTCCGGAGCAACGACGCTGGACGTCGCCAAGAGACTGCTGGACTACGGTTTCCACGCGCCCACCATATATTTCCCCCTGCTTTTCCATCAGGCCATTATGATTGAGCCCACTGAGACAGAGAGTCTTGAAACGCTGGACGAATTCATTGACGTGATGCGCAGGATAGCCGCAGAGGCCGCGCAGGACCCCGACATCCTTCACGGCGCCCCTCACAACACGCCGATTGGGCGTCCCGACGAGACCGCCGCGGCGAGGCAGCCCGTGTTGAAATGGACGGGAAAGGCCTGAAACAGGGAGCCGTTGTTTGACAAAATAAGATTGCGTTTATGAGACTCATAGTGATAGGAGCGGGCCCCGGCGGTTATGAAACCGCCGTCGAGGCCGCGCGTCGCGGCCTCGAGGTCACTCTGGTGAGTGACGGCCCGCTCGGAGGCACCTGCCTCAATGAAGGCTGCATCCCTACCAAATCCCTCATTCACAACTGCTGTGACAAGTCCCTTCCTCTTGAAGAGGCGCAGAAGGCCAAGGCCGCCGTGGTGGCAACGTTGGCTCAGGGCATAGAGCAACTCCTGAAACCTGTCACCGTAGTGCAGGGCAGGGCCCGTTTCGTGGGCCCCCGCCGCATAAGTGTGGGCGACAGGACTTACGAGGCGGACAGAATCATAATCGCAACCGGTTCACAGAGCGCTTCTCTTCCGATTCCCGGCGCAGAACTGGCCTTGACATCAAGCAGTGTCCTGGAACTTGCCAAGGCTCCTGAAAGTATGGTAATCATAGGCGGGGGAGTGATAGGTCTCGAATTCGCGGGCATCTTCAATTCCCTCGGCACAAAGGTAACCGTCCTTGAATATTGTCCCGGAATTCTTCCCCGCTTCGACCTCGACATCGCAAAACGCCTGAAATCACAACTGATGCGTTCCGGCATCGGCATAGTGACTTCCGCCGCGGTGACGTCCCTGACCGAACTTCCTGACGGACTCCTCGAGGTCAGTTACCGCCTGAAGGACGAGAACCTCTCCCTGAGGACAGACTGCGCTCTTATGGCGGTGGGACGCAGACCCGTGGTCTCCGCTCTGAATCTGGAGGCCGCCGGAGTGGAGTACGACAACAAGGGTATCAGGACGGATGACAAGATGCGCACGAGCGCTGAAGGCGTCTATGCCGTCGGTGACGTCACGGGAGGCATTATGCTCGCCCACGTCGCCTCATATCAGGGACTCAGGGCGTTGAATGACATCTGCGCCCTGGAGGACAGAATAGATTTCGGAATAATTCCCTCCGTCGTGTTCACCCGCCCCGAACTTGCCGCCGTGGGTCTGACTGAAGAGGACTGCAAGGCAAGGGAGATTCCCTACAGGGTGCTGAGGAGCAATTACCGTGCAAACGGCAAGGCGCTCGCATCCGACGCGGCAGAGGGTTGCCTCAAGGTCCTTGCCGGAGAGGACGGCAGGATTATAGGGTGTCACATCCTTGGAGAGCACGCCGCCGAACTCATACACGAGGCCGCCGTACTTATGGCATCCGGCCTCAGGATTGAAGATGCCCGCTGGATAATCCACGCGCACCCGACGCTCAGCGAAATTCTGCAGTCCGCCCTGCGTCAGTAACGCGAAAAAATTACATATATGAATAAGAACATTCTTGTTATTTCCGCTGTGGCAGTGGCTTTTATGCTTGTCGGCTGCACTTCGGGCGGTCATTCTCCCTATGAGTCTGAAATCAAGGTAAAATTATCCCGGATGTCGCTTGAGCAGAAGGCCGGCCAGATGGTCCAAATCAACATAGACGTACTGCTTGACCCTCAGACAGGTGAACTCGACGCGGATAAACTCGATTATGTCATAGGTCAGTACAAGGTGGGCTCCATCCTTAACGTCAACGTCAGCGGCCCCACCGCGGAGTGGATGGGCGGAGTCATCTCCGCCATCCAGGAAAAATCCCTGGAGGCCTGCGGCGTGCCCTGTGTCTATGGCCTGGATATGATACACGGAGCCACCTACCTGGACGGAGGAACATTCTTCCCCCAGGAAGTGAATATAGCGGCCACTTTCGACCCCGTTCACGCGCGGAATATGGCGACTGTGATGGCGTATGAAACCAGGTCGATGCAGGTTCCCTGGGTATTCTCCCCTGTGATGGACCTGGGCCGCGACCCCAGGTGGCCGCGCCAGTGGGAAAGCTGGGGCGAGGACCCGTGGCTGCAGACTGTTATGTCAGAGACTGCCGTCAGGGCCAGCCAGGGTGACGATTTCAACAGAATAGGACAGGAGAACGTCGCTGTATCCGTAAAGCATTATATGGGTTACGGCGTACCTGCAAGCGGAAAGGACCGCACGCCTGCGTATATTCCGGACTATGAACTCCGGGAACGATATTTCCGCCCTTTCAGGGCCTGCATAGAAGCGGGAGCCCTGACCCTTATGGTGAATTCCGCGTCAATCAACGGAATTCCGGTGCACGCCAGCCACAAACTCCTGACGGAGTGGGTGAAGGAGGAACTCGACTGGGACGGAATGATTGTGACGGACTGGGCGGACATAGACAACCTGTGGAACGCCTATTTTGTTGCATCCGACAGGAAAGAAGCCCTTGCCGCAGGCATCAACGCGGGTGTGGATATGATTATGGACCCCTATCATCCCGAGGTCGCCCGGGACATATGCGAGCTTGTACGGGAAGGCAGAATCTCCCGCGAGCGTCTGGACGATGCGGTCGCCAGGATATTGAGACTCAAATATCGTCTCGGACTGTTCGACAATCCCATCTGGAAGCGCGACTATCCCAAGGTTAACTGCCCGGAATTCGAGCAGATGGCCCTTGCGGCCGCAGTCGAGAGCGAGGTTCTCCTGAAGAATGACGGAATTCTTCCCCTGAATCCCGATACGAGAATCCTCGTGACAGGCCCCAACGGAAATTCCGTTCGCAGCCTCAGCGGAGGCTGGTCGAACACCTGGCAGGGAACCTGCGACCCTCACTACGTCGGAAGGTTCAACACCATATTCGAGGCCGTCCGCAACGAGTTTCCCCGGACCGTTTTCGTGCCTGGAGTGTGCTATGACGAAGAAGGCCAGTGGTGGGAAGAGAAGGACATCGACATCAGCGCCGCAGTTTCCGCGGCAGGAAACGTTGACGTAATCCTTGCCTGCATAGGGGAGAACTCCTATTGCGAGACCCCCGGAAACCTTAACGACCTCACCCTGTCCCGTAACCAGATTGAACTTGTCGAGGCCCTTGCCTCCACCGGCAAGCCTCTCGTCCTTATTCTCAACGAAGGACGTCCCCGCGTCATATCGCAAATCGAACCTCTCTCGAACGCCGTGGTTGACATTATGCTCCCTTCAAATTACGGAGCGGACGCCCTTGCCCTGCTCCTGCGCGGCAAGGAAAACTTCAGCGGAAAGCTGCCTTTCACCTATCCCAAGTATCCCAATTCCCTCCATACCTATGATTATAAGGTATGTGAGAACCGTTCCACGATGGACGGAGCATACAATTATGATGCGGTTATGGACGTCCAGTGGCCTTTCGGCGCCGGTTTGAGCTACACCACTTTCAAATATTCCGATTTCAGCGTTACCCCGGAAGAATTCGACGCCGATGACACCATAGAGGTCAGCCTCACTGTCGAGAACACGGGTGAAAGGGAAGGCCGGGAAAGCGTGATAGTCTATTCCAGCGACCTTCTGGCGACTATGATTCCCGACGTCAGGAGGGTGAGGGCTTTCACCAAGATAAATCTCAAGCCGGGTGAAAAGCGCCCTGTCAGGCTGGAAATTCCCGCCCGGGAACTGGCTTTCGCTTCCGATGACGGCCGCTGGCATCTTGAAGAGGGCGACTTCCGCATTTCCGCCCTTGACTGTAACAAGACCATTCATTGCAGTTCGACTTCCATATTCAGATAGAATTATGAAAAAGACATTGCTTCAGCATCTGTTTCTGTGGCTTACCCTGGTGACAGTATCCGTATCCTGCTCCTCCTCTCTCGACCCGGAAGGGAAAAATTCCGTCCGCGCTACTACTGAGCCTCAAGTCTCAGGGGAAGGGCAGACAGGGTACGACGTTCTCTGGCAGGAGGGTGATGAGATTTCCATAGGCGGAAAGATATTCCGGCTTCATTCCGGAGCAGGGACTTCGGACGCCGTTTTCCGCATTGTTTCTGACGAGATGCCCGCGGACGGCAAATACGTGGCATATTTTCCGGCATCCTACAGCGGTGGCTCCTGGGTGAACGCTCAGACCTATGCAGGGGACAAAATTGTGGGAGCGCCTATGACGGCGGAGGCCGTCGTGTCCGGAGCGAACGTCAGTGAACTGCATTTCAATAACGCGGGAGGCGTCCTGCGCATTACGGTCAAAGGCCCTTCTGACATCAGGGTCAAGTCAGTGGAAGTGACCGCCGGCGAACTGGAAGGCGCCATAACATTGACCTGCGGCTCTCCCGTGGAGTTGAATCCCGAATCCGGCGTGCAGTTCAACATAGCTTTGCCCCCGAGCGACTCGGGCTATTCCTCTGTCAGCATCAGTTTCAAGGACAGTTCCGGCTTCCTCATAGACAGGGAGTCTTTGGAAGACCGCAGGATTGTGGTTGGACGGGCTTCCGTCACCGCCCTTTCGTTCGACATACGCAGGAACACCGGACTCCGGGTGGCCACCTTCAACGTTGACGGCCTGCCGGTTTACGTATCCCTGGGTTCCGTGTTGGGCGCTTTTGTGAGGAGTCTCAACATCCCGGACAGGAGAATCGACGACGACAACAACATTTATATAAATGAGGACGGTCCCGGCGCCAGGGGTTCAAGGGAACTGGGCAAGGCTATCTCCGGCAAGGACTGGGATGTGTTCGGACTCAATGAGGACTTCAACTATCACAATGAGATTTGGGCATCTCTCGAACGATACTACAGGGGAACCTATCTGGGCGCTTTCGAAGCAAGCGGGCTGGAATATCTTGCGCTTGTGGCGAGAGTGGCGGCGCAGCAGCCCCTCTTTGAAATCGACGGCCTTGAATTCGGTGTCAGGAGCGATTTCTTCTCCATCGATGCAGAAAGAATCGTGCCCTGGAACTCTGATGCAGTGTACGGATATTTCACCAACGACAGCGATGAACTGACAAAAAAGGGTTTCAGATATTACAGTGTCGCTGTGAACAAGGACGGAATCTCCACCCGGGTTGATTTCATAATAATGCACGCTGATGCCGGAAGCGCCCCCGAGGACAAAAAGGCGAGGGAAAACGGTTACACCCAGATTCTGAACTTCATCAAAGGCCTGTATTCAACTGCTCCGATGATTCTGATGGGAGATTGGAATACCCGTTACTTCCGTGACAATTTCAAGGCTCTTTTCATAGACAAACTCAATGAGATTCAGGGAATCAGCGTGAGCGACGCCTGGGTGGAATGTCACAACGGCGGCATCTATCCCGAATACGGTTCCGCCTCGGCCGAAAAAGCCGAAGACAAACTTGACAAGATTCTGTTCCTCAACAGGGACAACTCTCCCGTAGCGTTGGAACCTGTCTCAATGGACTATTTGCCGGGTATTGTGGATGCAGACGGGAAACAGATTTCCGACCATCGTCCCGCAGAAGCCGAATTCCGTATCCTGGTCAAATAATTTTCCCGCAAGGTAGCCACTTCGCCAGGTCCGCGGACGGAGGCAGACTCGTCAGAACTGACCGGAATTCCTTTTCGGTCAGTCTCTTTTTTATTATCTTTGCGGCGCGTATGATACAATTGATTGCTTTTCTGCTCGGCGCCCTGTGCGTCTCCTTCCTGTGCTCCATACTTGAAGCGACGCTTATGAGCACTCCCATATCTTATCTTACAATGCTCGAATCAGAGCTGTCTGAAAATGAAGGGGGGCAGGAACGCAAGCGGAAGAAAGCCGCTGCAATCGCCCTGTTCCGCTCATACAAGCACGATTCATCCAGGCCCCTTGCAGCAATACTTTCCCTGAACACAATCGCCAATACCATAGGAGCGGCGGGTGTGGGACGTCAGGTAACAGAAGTGTTCGGCTCCGGCTGGTTCGGTCTGGTCAGCGCCCTGACCACCATCCTGATTCTGGTATTCGCCGAAATAATCCCCAAGACCATCGGGACCGCCCATTGGAAGGACCTGACCGTATTCTGCGCAAGGACCGTCCGGTTTCTGATAATAATCCTTTTCCCGATAGTCGTGAGCGTGGAGTTCCTCCAGAAGTTGATATCGTCCAAGACATCCGACAACTCCGTTTCGAGGGAGGAGGTCGGAGCCATAGCGGACGTGGCGGAGGAATCCGGCGAACTGGAGGAGGATGAGAACGAAATCATCCAGAATCTCATCAACATAGACGAACTTACCGCAAAGCAGGCGATGACCCCAAGGGTGGTGGCGGCCACGGCGCCGGAATCGATGACAATCAGGAAGTTCTACAAGGACACGCGTTTCATACATCACAGCCGCATTCCCGTGTATGCCGACAATCCTGACTACATAACCGGGTACATCCTGCGCATCGACGCCCTCCAGCTTATGGCTGACGACAAGTACGAAATGACCCTGTCGCAAATCCGCAGGGACGTCGAAAGCTATCCGGAAGACACTCCCATAGAAAAGATATGGGACGATATGCTGTCCCGCAAGGAACAGATGGCCGTCATCATTGACGAATACGGCTCGTTCCTCGGTCTCATCACTATGGAGGACGTCATCGAGACCGTGCTCGGCGACGAAATCGTGGATGAACGGGACACCATAGTGGATATGCAGCAGCTGGCCAAGGACAGATGGCGCAGACTCCAGAAGCGTCGCTAGCGTCTGGTCATCGCATTTCAGCCAGCCTGTCCAGGGTGAATTTTACAAGTCCGGCCACCGCCTCGCTTTCGACAACGTCCGCCTTCCTGTGGTAGCGGTTGGCCAGCGCAACGCAAATGGTTATGGCGTCGTGACCGAAATGCGCGGCCAGTCCCGCAAGCGCCGAACCTTCCATTTCTATGTTGCATATTTTCATACCCGCATAGCGGAAGGACTCGACCCTGTCGAGCATATCCGGCATAGCCAGCCCCTGGCGGATGACCCTGCCCTGAGGCCCGTAGAAGCCGGGAGCGGAAACCGTAATTGCGCTCACCGTGCCCGGAGAAAACAGTTTTATGAGCTTTTCCGAGTTCCTGACTATGCAGGGTCGCGGAAGTGCGGGAAGCCAGTTCATATGTTCCACGAAGGCCTTCTCCATATCGAGGTCAAGGATTTTCTCCCTGTCGGCGTACCAGTTCATAAGCCCGTCGAAACCGATGGAATAATGGGACAATATCAGGGAGCCCGTGGGAACGTCCGGCTGGATGGCGCCGCAGGTGCCGGCCCTGACGACGGTCAGCTTGCGCCGCTCCGGCCTGAACTCCCTGGTCACGAAGTCCAGGTTGGCCAGCGCCTCAAGCTCGTTCATCACTATGTCTATGTTGTCAGTCCCTATTCCGGTTGACAGAACGGTCATCCTCCTGCCCTTGTAAGTTCCGGTAACGAATGCGAACTCCCTGTGGGAGCCCCTGTGCTCGATGTCCCGGAAAAGTGAGGCGAATACGGCGACTCTTTCCGGGTCTCCCACCACAATCACGGTGTCGGCCAGCTGGCAGGGCTTCATATGAAGGTGAAATACGCTGCCGTCCGCATTGATAATCAGTTCTGATTCAGCTATTCTCATAAGTCATTCTGTGTTTGATTGCAATCCTGTTCCCGGGCGCCGGTGACGATGAGATACCCGGAATCCACCCTGAACATCACGTCAAGGCCGCTGAAATCGAGCCCGTAGATTCTGTCCGGGTCGTCCTGATACTGAGGGCGGGGGTCCAGGCGCAGTATCTGGACAAGGGCATCGAAGCGGTCATCGTCAAGGGCGTCGCGCAGGCTCGCCTCCGCTTCCGGGGTGAAGTTCACCTCGAGGGCCGGCCAGTCTTTTGCGCAGAAACCGGGGGTTGCGTCCGGAATGCTGTCGGAGTAGGGGACATAGGGCTTGATGTCATAAATGGGAGTTCCGTCCGCGAGGTCGGCGCCGGATACCTCGATTGTGCCCTTCCGCAAATCCACTGACTCTATCCTGACGGCGGAGAGTCCCATCCCGTTAGGTCTGAAAGGCGAGCGGGACGCGAATACGCCCACCCTGACGTTTCCTCCGAGCCGTGGCGGACGCACCGTCCGGGAATTCCTGCTCCCGTTCAGATGAAACCCCCAGATGAGCCAGGCGTGCGAGAATGATTCCAGCCCGCGCAAGGCCTGGGAGCCCGCATAAGGAGCCTCGAGAGTGACGAGGCCCTTCAGGGCGGGCGCAAGCCCCGCCTGCCTCGGCGCTCCGAACTTCCCGGGAAGGGGACAGCGATAGTATGCTATTGCCTCGATTTCCAATCAGTCGTGTTCTTTGCTGATGTATTCCACAACGTCCTTCACCGTCCGGAACTGAACCTTCGGCTCGAACCGAATCTTGAACTTGTCCTCGCAGGCGAATGAAATCAGCAGCATCGCCAGGGAGTCCATTCCCAAATCGGTCGTGAGACTGGAGTCCATAGTCACCGCGCCGGTGTCCATCCTGGGCTTTATTTGCTTCAGGACTTCCTTCAGTTTTTCAAAAATCTCTTGCTCTGTCATCTCTTAATTCTGGTTTCTTGCCACTTTCATCGAACCTGTTCTCTTGAAGTCCTCCTTGCGGATGACGACGTCCTGTATCCTGTGCGTCGCCGGAAGGGTGAGGTTGACCTCATCGACCAGAGTCTTGAAGAAGTTCTCCGTCTCCTCCGCGCTCTTTCCCTCGAACGCCGCCGGGTTGGGAAGTATTTCTATTCCTATGACTTTCCCGCCGTTCTTGTCAACTTCCCGCACCAGGCAGTCCTTCAGGGCGTCGCATTTGTAGAAAGGCTCTTCTATGCTCTCCGGGGAAACGTTCTCTCCGTTGGGCAGTATAATCAGGTTCTTTATTCTTCCGGTGATGTAGATGAATCCGTCTTCATCTATGCGCCCGAGGTCTCCGGTCCTCAACCATCCGTCTTCGGTAAGAACCCCGGCGGTGCTCTCCGGGTCATTGTAATAACCCAGGAACACATTGTCCCCGCGAATCCACAACTCTCCGTCCACGGTCTTGATTTCCTGCTCCGGGTATGCCTTGCCCACGGAGTCCGGTCTGGTGCCGATGTCCGCGTTGCCTGTGCTGAGGTTGGCTCCCTCCGTCATTCCGTAACCGGGGAAACCTTCTATTCCCAGCTTCTTCATCTGCCTGATGATTCTCGGAGGAACGCTGGCGGCTCCCGCGATTATGGTCTTGAGGTTTCCGCCCAGGAACTGCTCGCCGTACATCCCGGCCAGTCCCAGGATGATTTCGCAGAGTCCGGGAACCAGCGTCAGGGTGGTGGGCCTTATGACGGGAATCTTGCCGACGGAGGCCTTCATGTCTTCAGCGGCGTACCATTCGCCTCCGGTGTAGAGGATGGACAGGGTGCCCTTTATCAGTCCGAATACGTGGCTCAGGGGAAGAAAACCTATGGTCCTGTGTCCGAAAAGCTGGCTGCCCGGGGCGAATATTCCGTTGAATGCCCCGCGCATAAGGGCGCGATGCGGAAGGACAGCCCCCTTCGGCGCTCCCGTGGTTCCGCCGGTGAAGAAGATGGCGGCGGGTTCATCCTTGTCCACCTTGACTGAAGGGGCCGGTGAGGATGCCATACCGTTTGCCGGCAGTACCTTGCATCCCACCTGCGGGACAAGTCCGCTGAATTCGTCCCGCACTATGATGGCGGAAGTCCGGAACTTCGCGCAACACCCTGCCACCGCGGGGGCGGGGAGGGCTGTCGGAAGCATTATCACGGTCATTCCGCCTGACGTGACGGCAAGGAAATTCTCTACCGCGTCTATCGAATTCCTGTCCCAGACGGCCACCCTGTCTCCTTTCTTCAGGCCCTGGCTGTCGAGCCACGCCCTGCGGCGGGCGATTCTGTCGCACATCTGCGAATAACTGTATCTGGAGCCAAGGTCGTTGAGTGCAGGCCTGTCAGCCCATTTTTCCTGAATCCAATCCAAGAATTCCGGTATTGTGGGCAGGTACGCCAGCTGTTTCATTTCTTCAGCGGGCAACATTTCAAAGAAGTAATTGTTCATCATACACGCACTATTTTCTGTCAATACTGCGAATATAAGAAAATATTGCTATTTTTGCGAACGTACTGAACCAAAAATAGAGAACAAATGACTTATATCTCTATCGTAGAAACCAAAAAACAACTCCGGAAGTTCATCACCTGGCCGGAGACCCTTTACAAGGGATGTGAAAATTGGGTGCCGCCCCTCCTGGGGGATGAGTTCGATACCCTGAATCCAAAGAAGAACGCCGCATTCGAATTCTGCGAAGCGCAGTTGTATCTTGCTTATAATGAGAACGATGAAATAGTTGGCCGGATTGCCGGAATAATCAACCGCAAGGCCAATGAAATCTGGAAGGAGAACGTTGTCCGCTTCGGCTGGTTCGACTTCATAGAAAGCGTCGAGGTGGCCAAGGCGCTGACCGACAAGGTCGCCCAATGGGGCAAGTCGAAGGGCTGTACCAAAATCAAGGGCCCGCTCGGATTCACCGATATGGACAAGGAGGGTTCCCTGGTCGAAGGATATGAAAACCTGAGCCCGTTCACCTGTCTGTACAACTATCCGTATTATGACAGGATTCTCAAGGAAATAGGCTTTGAAAAGGATGCCGACTGGACCCAGAAGATTTTCGACATTCCTGACCAGGTGCCGGAATCTTACAATTACACTGACCGGGTCACGGAACGCTTCGGACTGAGGATTTACGAGGCCCGCAGCACCAGGGAACTGGGCAGGAAATACGGAATGGACCTGTTCCACCTGTGCAACGAATCCTTCTCCGAACTGTTCGAGTTCACACCTCTGACCGACACTCAAATCAAGCGTTATCTCAAGACTTACATTGCGATACTGGACCCGCGCTTCGTCGCGGTCTGCGTCAACGCCGAGGACAAGCCTGTGGGGTTCGCATTCTGCGTTCCGTCACTGAGCAAGGCTGTGAAGAAAATCGGCGGAAGGCTTTTCCCCTTCGGCTTCATAGACATATTGAAAGCTCTTCGCAAGAATGACACGCTGGAGGCGCTTATGATAGGGGTGCTTCCCGAATATCAGGGCAAGGGAGCATCTATGCTGCTGATGAAGTACATCCACCAGGGATGCCTGGATATGGGAATACGCAAACTGGTGATGAATCCCCAGCTGGAGGACAATTTCAAGGTCCAGACCCTGTTCGACTCTTACGACCCCAAGCCTTTTATGAGGCGTCGCTGCTACGTCAAGACAATAATCTGAGTAAGGGCTCCCTCTCGAGGCCGGATTATCTGCGGGCTTCCGTCAGGAGGTCCGCAAATTCTTTTATGTCGGAACATACAAGGTCCGGACGGCAGGGGGCTTTGCTGACGGCTCCGGCATCCGATTCTCCGCTCAGGACGAGCACTCCGAAGACGCCTGCGCGCCGCGCCATCTCGATGTCGGTGTAGATGCGGTCTCCGACCATTGCCACCTGCCTCTTTTCCAGGGAGTGACTCCTGCAGATTCCGGCCAGCATATCCGGGTTCGGCTTTCCGAGGGTGGCGTCGGGCCTGCGTCCGGTGGCGTGCTCGATGCATTTGCATATGCTTCCGCAGTCCACCAGGACAGTGTCGAGGTCTGTGGGACATATCCTGTCGGGATTTGTGGCAAGGTATGTCACTCCCTTGCTGACCCACCAGGCCGCCCGGCAGAGCCTTGAATAGGTGAGGGTGGTGTCGAAAGATGCTATTACGATGTCGGGAACGTCCCCGGGGCTGTCCGAGGCGATTTCGAACCCTTCCTCCCTGAACAGCCCTTCAAGAGAGGGCGTCCCCAGAATGAAAAGTCTGCGGGCGTCGGGGAAGTTGGACCGTACGTAGTCCACCGTGGCGCGCGAAGTGGCGCATATCTGGTCTTCCGAGGCCTCTATTCCCATCGCCCGGAGTTTGGACAGGTAGTCCGCCGGAGATTTGGTGGGGTTGTTGGTCAGGAACGAATATCCGAGTCCCATCTCCCTGAACCGGGAAAGAACGTCTCGCGTGAAAGGGAATATCGTGTCGGACAGGTAAATGGTTCCGTCCATATCCAGAGCAATGTGTGAAATGTTCCGCAAACTGTCCCTCAGATACTTGTCCATATGTTTCCTCTCATTGATTTTTGCGTTGCAAATCTATTAAAATTTTGCTAAATTTGCGGAATAGGTGCCCCTTTTTCAGCGGAATGATGGAAAATTACGGACTTGACGCACATTGCTCTTCCATTCTGGAACAGTATCGTGAGAATATGCTCCTTTTTGCCAAGCTGGAGTCTCTTGTCAGAGATTTTCTCCAGCAGGCTATCTCTGAAAAGGGTGTTCTCATCAATGCGCTTGAAACCAGAATCAAGACGGAGGCGAGCCTTGTGGGCAAACTCTCCAAGAAGGGAGCCAAGTACGCCGACGTCTTCGACCTCACTGACATAGTGGGCGCAAGGGTCATCACCTTCTATACGGATGACGTGGACAAGATTTCCGGAATAGTTGACAAGGTTTTCAAGGTTGACTGGGTAAACAGCGTGGACAAGAGGAATATGCACGATTTGGACAGTTTCGGGTACAATTCCCTCCACTATATCTGCAGCATCCCTGAAAGTCTCTTCAGCGACCCCTCCTGGCCTGAAATCAACAATGTCAGGTTCGAACTGCAGATGCGCACCGCCCTCCAGCACGTGTGGGCTACGCTGAACCACGACATAGGTTACAAGGCGGGTGTGGAAATCCCCTCCGTGTACGTGCGCAACCTGAACAGGCTTGCCGGAGTCCTGGAACTTGCGGACGAGCAGTTCAGCGCCATAAGGATGGAAATAAACAACTACAGGTTCAACGTCAAGTCTCTGGTCAGCAGCGGCAAGTTCGAGGATGTCCCCCTGAATGCGGACTCGTATGCGAGTTACCTGGAACTCCAGCCTTTCGACAGGCTGCTCCGCAAGGTTGCCGCCATCAATCAGGCGGAAATCTATGACGTGCCCCTGTCCAACTACCTGCAGGTTTTCCTTCAGTTCGGCTTCCGGACCATCGCGGACCTGAATTCCTTCATCAACAGGAACAGCGAGTCCGCCTACCGCCTGGCGGTTTTCCAGATAGCCGACACGGATTTGGACATAATATCATCTTCCGTGGCGCCTCGCAACCTCTGTCTGGTGTATCTGCTGCGCAACGGCGCCGGCGTGAAAGAAATAAAGAAATTCTATGACACTGTGGGCGGCGAGTCCGACCACAATTATGAACTGGCCGAACGCCTGCTTAACACGGCGTCCAACATCCCTTTCCTCAACAAGTGAATATGGCAAACGCTCCCTTGAATACAGAACTGCTTGACCGCGCAATAAAATTTGCCGTTGACGCGCATTCGGGTACGGAGCGCCGGGGCAAGGGCTTCCCCTACGTGGTACACGTCCTGGAAGCGCTTGAAATTGCGGCTACGATGACTTCAGACCAGGAAGTGCTTGCCGCCGCAGTCCTTCACGACACGATAGAGGACACGGACGTGACCGCGGAGATTTTGCGACGCGAGTTCGGAAACAGGGTGGCGTCCCTTGTCGAGGCTGATACCGACATCGTCCTCCCGGACGTTTCGGAGAGGCGCAGCTGGCGCGCCCGCAAGCAGGCCGCAATAGACCGTCTCGCGACGGTCGGACGTGATGCCAAGATTGTGGCGCTGGGGGACAAACTCTCCAATATGAGGGCCATAAGGCGGGATTTCGCCGTCCTGGGCGACGCCCTTTGGAGCCGTTTCCACGCTCCCGGCGGCGCGGCCGACCACGAATGGCATTACAGGGGGCTTGCGCAGTCATTGAAGGAACTTGACGGTACGCCCGCATATTCCGAATTCACCCAAGCAATAGAACAGGTATTTGAAAAACAAAAACGATAACCGATATGCTGAAAAAAAGATTTGAGCCGGTAGAAGGCAGAAACCAGGAAATAATCGAGACTGTGATGAACTGCTCCGACGTCGATTCTCTTCCGGAGAACATCAAGTTCAAAATCAGGCTTTGCGTCGAGGAAGTGGAGGAAAACATTCTCTGTTATTCCGGCACCACCTGGGTGGAACTCGGTGTCTGGATTGACAACTCCCAGCTGAACATAAGGTTTCGGGACGGAGGTGTGGAATTCAATCCCCTCGACAATGGCGAGCCGGACCTCGAAGCCCCCGTCGAAAAGCGTCAGATAGGCGGCCTTGGCATTCTTATCTGCAAGAAGATGATGAGTGAGATTGTTTACACATACAAGGACAGGAGCAATTCCCTGTTGATGAAACTGAATCTGAACGCCTGATGAAACCGGCCAGCAAGTCGTTTTCCCTGAGGTTGAGCCTCAAGCTGCTCACCGCCACCTCAATACTTTTCCTGGTGGCGCTGCTCGCCGTGTCCGTTCTGTCCTACAGGGAAATAGTGCGGGAGTCGCAGAAGTCGTCTCTCAATCTGCTGGACGCCAACATCCGCGAGGTCGAGTCTGTTCTGAGGGAGGTTGAACTGTCCGTCGAGAACGAGGCCTGGCTCGTGAGGGAAAACAGTCTTGACGAAGAATATCTCTATCACATAACTGAGAGAATAGTGTCCGAGAGCCCCTACATAGTGGGCTCCGCCATAGCGTTCAGCCGCGACCATTTCAAGGGCAGACACTATTTTTCACCCTATTCGTACGTTGAACGCGATACGGAAAGGATAGTCTCCAGACAGTTGGGGACCGACGATTACGATTACTTCTCCATGGGCTGGTTCACCGAACCGTTCAACACGGGTAAAGCCGGCTGGTGTGAACCGTATGTCGACCTTGGTGGGGGAGATTACAGGATGACAACCTACAGCTGGCCCCTGAAGGACGCTTCCGGCAAAGTCTATGCGGTAATCACCGCTGACGTCACGCTCGACTGGCTCTCTGAAACCGTGAACGACGTGCAGGCATACGAACATTCGCTCGTGATTCTCTGCAGCCGCCAGGGCTCTTATCTCAACGTCAGCGAGAGCGATTCTCTTGCGGGAGAAACGGTGTATTCATATTTTCAGAAGAACGAAAGGAATTCCAGCGGGGTGTCTGAAATCCTCAAATCAATGATGGCCGGTGAAAAGGAAGCAAATGTCTATGTGATGGACAACCACCTGTGCTACGTGGTTTACGGCTCCCTTCACAACGGGTGGAAAATGTCCATCCACACGGAAATCAGAGACGTCCTGGGTCATATCAGAAACCTTAACAGATTTGTTATATTAATTGCTGTTCTGGGGCTTATGCTGATTTTCCTTGTCTGCTACCTGCTCGTCAAGTCCCAGACCGGTCCCCTTGTGATTTTCAGCAATTCTGCAAAAAGAATAGCTACCGGAGACTTCGGGAGCGAGTTGCCGGACATCAAGTCCGAGGACGAGATACGCCAGCTCAGGGACTCTTTCGAATATATGCAGAACAACCTGCAGAACTACATAGGAGAACTGAAGCAGACCACGGCGGCGAACGAACGCCTCGAAAGCGAACTCAACATAGCCGAAAGGATTCAGAAGGCAATGCTTCCGGTCAACTTCCCGCAGACCGACAGGATTGACCTCTACGCCCTGCTGAGACCTGCGAGGGAGGTGGGCGGAGACCTGTACGACTTCAAGCTGAACGGCAATCTCCTGTATTTCTCGGTTGGAGACGTGTCCGGAAAGGGTGTTCCCGCATCATTGTATATGGCATTGACCAGGATGGCCTGCCATCTCATTCACGACCAGGACCTGAAGTCTTCCGTCCAGAAGATTAACTCGAACCTTTGCGAGAACAATTCGGAATTCTTCTTTGTCACCCTGCTCTTCGGGCGTCTGAACCTCGATACCGGGGAACTGATTTTCTGCAATGCGGGCCACAACCCGTTCATCCTGGTGTCTCCGGATGGAAAGGCGGAGTTTGTCAGACCCCGCCCCAATCTTGCGCTCGGCCTGGACTCCTCATTCCCTTATGAGGTGGAAACCGTCACTTTGCAGAAAGGCGGCCGCATCATTCTCTATACGGACGGCGTGAACGAGGCTGAGAAAAAGGACGGAAGCCAGTATGGCAACGACAGGTTGCTGCAATGGGCCGGCTCTTCCTCAGGACTCGACTCAAGGGAGGCAAGCGACGGACTTCTGGAGGACATAAGGTCTTTCGTGGACGAAAATCCCCAGAACGACGATATAACGATAATGACAATAACTTATTTCAAATAGTATGGATTTACAGATTACCACAGGTGAAGGCAAGACCTTCGCAACACTCAAAGGAAGACTGGACACGACCAATGCAAGTCAGTTTCAACAGGATATGGCTCCTCTGATGGAACTCGAGCACCCTGACATAGAGATTGACTGCTCTGATATGGAATATACTTCAAGCCAGGGACTCAGGCTTTTCCTGATGCTTCAGAAGGCCGTGTCTCTCAAGAACGGCAATATGGTGATGAAGAATATGCGTCCCGAGGTCAAGGAAGTGTTCGACATAACCGGCTTTTCCAACATCATAAAGATTCAGTAGGGTTTGGATTCCGGCCTCTTCATCCTTCCGAGCATATCCAACGCAAGGGAACTCGGAGGGTACGTTCTTCCCGACGGTTCAAGAATCAGGAAGGGACTCCTGTTGCGTGGAGGAGCGCTCAGCGATGCCTCGGATGAGGATATCGCCGGGCTTTCTGCCCGTTACGGGGTGAGGCGCATCTTTGATTTCCGCACACTTGAGGAGGTGACTGCGGCTCCGGACCGGGAGGTACCGGGGGCGGACAGGATATGGTTGCCGGCCATTGACCCCGATACGGAGAAGGCCGCGGGCTCGACCCTGCCCAAGGAGGCATTCAGTGACCTTGCTTCCTGGCTGCTCAGGAACAGCGGAGACACATTCGTGCAGAGGGTGGCCGCGTCGCTGTATTCGGAAATGGTAATGAACGAATACACCCAGCTTCAGTACGCCGCTTTTATGTCGGAGATAGCGGGAGCGCCGGACGGCGCCGTCTATTGGCATTGCTCGCAGGGAAAGGACCGCACGGGACTGGGGGCCGCGTTCATACTTTCCGCCCTTGGGGCAGACAGGGAACTGATAATGTATGACTATATGATTTCCGCGCAATATTATGAAAACGAACTCCAGGCCCTGTTCCGCAAGGTTCAGACCGATGCCCAAAAGGAAGTAATCCGTACTTTCATAAGCGTGAACCCCAGGTATTTTGTCAATGCCCTGGACTTGATTGACAGAAGATTCGGCTCCCTGACCGAATATCTCAAGGGGCCCCTTTGCGTCACGGATTATGATATTTCAGTACTGAAGGAACGTTATCTGGAGAGGGATTGAGATGAGGAGGCGCACAGGCACGGCACTGATTTTTCTTGCGATGACCGGAATCTTCTGCGGATGTTCGGTCATAAACCGCATTTTTACTGTTGACAAGGAATATCTGACGCTCCAGGCGATTGACTCGCTGTTCAGGCCTTCATCGTCCCTCCAGGAGTTCTATTATCCTTGCAGCGCCGATATCGGCCCCACAAGGCGCAGGATGCTCGTTTATCTGCCTCCTGACTATTACGGCAACACGGAGGAGTACCCTGTCCTCTACCTCCTGCACGGCGCAAGGGGCAACGAGACCTCCTGGATAAAGGACGGAGGTTTGGTGGAGATGCTCGATACCCTTCGCCGCAAGGGGGAGTGCAGGGATTTCATAGTTGTCCTGCCCAATACGAACCAGTATGACGACGACGCCGACTACGGCCTGTCGCGTTTCAAGAACGCCATGGAGAGCTTTTTTGAAGTAAACGGCGCTGTGGAGAGCAGTTTCGTGAATGACGTCGTAGGCTTTGTGGAGAGCAATTTCAGGGTACGCGCCGACAAGTCCGACAGGGCAATAGCCGGACTTTCGATTGGAGCGCTTCAATGCATATACATTTCGGCTCTGAATCCGCATATGTTCGACTATGTGGGCCTGTTTTCCCCCTTGTGGCAACCCTGGCCTCCGCAAAAGAGTCCTTATTCCGGAATTTACAGGGATTTGCGCTCCGCGCAGAGAGAACAGTTCAGCGACACACCAAGAATCTACTCGCTTGCAGTCGGGACAGCCGACCCTCTTTACGGACACGTCGAAGATTACCGTCATTACCTGAACAAAAACGGATTCTGCTACATTTATGAAGAGTCAAAAGGCGGTCACGACTGGTACAATTGGTCTGAATATCTGGAAACATTTGTAAAATCACTCTTCTGATTGCAAGATGAAATCCGTCAAACGCATAATTTTCTATCTGTCAACGCTGTTTTTACTGTTGTCAATTCCAAATTATGCCCAGACTATCAAATTTACAAAGAAAACGGGCTTCAGGACATCCGAGGTTATATACAAAATTTCCAAGGACGGAAATGTAACAAACTTGTTCATACAAATTGGGACACAGAAAAGTTACCATAGGATAGACAGTGACAACCAGACCGTATTCTGGCGTATAGTCGATTCCAGCAAGGATTTCGATATGTCAATAACCCGTGAGGGCGACCGTTATCATCTGTGCGGTGTTACAAAAGGAAAGAGTGTTGACAAATATGAAAGCGGTCGGGGACTTCCGTGGTATCAGAACCTTGCCTATATTTGCGGAAGAACCGTCTCTCCCGGAGAGGTCGTCCGCTATGAATGTTTCCGCCCCGGAGAGTTTTCGCTGGTGACTATGGAGGCCCGCACCGTCAAGTGCCACGACCTCGACGGCATATGCGTGAGGGCGACCCCGGTCGGCGTCAAGAAGAAATTGTGGCACGCGGACTACTATTATTCGCCGGAAGACGGCTCGCTTACAGGATACAAGTCAGTGGAAGGGGGACCCGGTACTCCCGTTACCACCTGGAAAAGAAAATGACGTACTTATGAAGAATCTCAAACTCAGGAAGGGCGTATATCTGCCCGATGTCGGAATAGACTATCCCACCGACGACCCCTATGCGCGTCTTGTTCCCGTGCGGAAACTCCGCGACCTCAAGTTCGACGACACTTATACGTACCTGGACGACTCGCTGTCCTTCAGGCTGCAGCACATACTGGCAGACCTTGTGGTATACGTGCCCCTGATGCTTTCCGACGTCTTCCGCTACGGAATGCGCTTCCGCAACAGGAAGGTGCTCCGCAAGTACCGCAGGGAGTTTGCGGGCGGAGTCATTGCCGTATGCAACCACTGTTATCCCCACGACGGAGCCGCGGTGGCGAGGATTCTGGGACACCGTCTGAGGACGCCTATGCTGCAGGACCATTTCAACGGAGACCAGGCCTGGTATCTGAAATATTTCGGGGGAATCCCCGTTCCCGACGATTTCGGGGGTCTGCGGAAGTTCAACGAGGCCTTCGACGAGATTCACCGCCGCAAGGAATGGATTCTGGTGTTCCCGGAGGCGCGCAACTGGCATTTCTACAAGCCGGTGAAGCCTTTCAGGAAGGGAGCGTTCACCATGGCATACAAGTACGGAGTGCCCGTACTTCCGCTGAATATCAGTTATCGAGAGCGCAAGGGCATCTACAGACTTTTCGGCAAGCCGGAGATTCCTCTTCTCACCCTGACCGTGGGAGAGCCGCTCTTCCCGGACAGGAGCCGGCCCCGAAAGGATGAGGTGGAACGCCTGTTGCGTGAGGCCCACGCATCCGTATGCGATATGGCCGGCATCATAGAAAATCCCTGGCCTGCATTCTGGAATGAAGATTAAGTCAGTCATATTTGACCTGGACGGAACCCTGTATGACAATTCCGCCCTGCCGCTCCTGGTAATCCTGAACAGCCCGGGGAGGCTGCGCCTGCTTGCGGCCGAACGGCGTTGCAGGAAAAGGCTTGCGGGCCGCTGTCTCGGCGACAATCCGGAGGAAAGTTTTCTGGAGGCGGTCTCTCTGGAATCCGGGATAGAAAGGTCAGAGGTGGAAAGATGGTTCTTCCGGGAATACCTTCCACTCCAGGCAAGACTCCTGAAACGCCGCTTCAAACCACGCAAGTGGGTTGTTCCTCTGTTGTCCAGGCTCAAGGCCGAAGGCGTCAGACTTGCTTGTTTTTCAGACTATTGCTATATTGCCGAAAAATTGGAGGCGCTGGGGATAGACCCGGAAATTTTTGACCTTCTCGCCGACGCTGTCTCGTTCGGAGGACCCAAACCCTGCGCGAAGGCGGCGGCCAAGGTGCTGGAGATATTGGAAACCACACCGCAGGAGGCGTTGTTTGTCGGTGACAGGACTGACACCGACAAACGGAGCGCGGAAGCGCTCGGCGCCGGCTTTCTGCCGGCGGACGCCGTCCCGGACAAACTGAACGGTTTTGGCTTATGAAAGGAAAGAATATGATTTTGATTGCGTTTGCGCTTGCCGTCGTGATTCCCTTCACGGCGAATGCGCAGGCCATAGTCAGGGACACCACCGTCAAGGATATCACCCAATACAGGGACGAGATGGGTTTCTACCAGAAGGCGAACCGCGATATGGGAGACCCCCGCTTTATGTTTTCCGACAAGAGGACAGGCATAGACTTCGGTGTCGGCGGCGTAGTGAAGGGCGTTGCCTCCTACGGATTCGGAGGGGCCGTCAGTACGGTGGCTTTCAATCCCTGGAGCCTGTCGGTGCCCACTGACAAGAGCCCCGGGTTCTACGGAAAACTGTCGGACAGTTACCTGTACGCCAAGGCCAGGGCAAAACTCGGAAAGTACAAGATTACCGCATTCCTGAAGATTGACGGGGATGACAACAACAAAATCAAGCTTGCAGAGGCCTATCTTTCCCTTAACGGTTTCTCGCTCGGAATGATACCGACCTTCCTGACGGACCTTGAATATGGAGTCAAGTCCACGGGAACGGCCCTCACCTCCCTGGTTGACAAACCCCATTTCCTGATAGGATACACTCAGCGCTTCAAATGCGGGCTGAGTCTTGCCGGGTCGCTCGAACTTCCCACGGTGGACTTGGACCATTACGGACAGCAGAGCGGAATAGGAACCACATACCAGCCCCTGCCTGACATAGCGTTGAAGCTCAAGTACAATTGGACCGGAGGCCACCTCCAGTTTGCCTGTATGTTCCGTTATCTTTCCTATTGGAGTTTCGAATATCCGCCGGAATACGACAATGTCGGCATCAACGGTCACGTTCCGGGCTACGCAATTGCCTTCAGCGGTGGCGTCAAATTGTCGCCGATGTTCAAGATTTCCTGGGATTTCATAGGCGGCAGGGGCATCAACTCGTACCTCAGGAGTTTCCAGGGGATGAAGCTGGACCTTGCAATCAACAATTCCACCGACGGCGTTTACAAGTCTATGTCAGCGGTTCCGAGCGTCAACGCCGGAATTTCATTCGAGGCCGCCTGGTCCAGGAAATTCTGCTCTTCATTCGTACTGTTCGACTCCCACGTGTTCGATTCTCCCCGATACACCCTCTACGACAACTTCAGGAATGCCCTGGGGGGACTTGCAAACTTCTTCTGGAACTTCGACGACTACGCCTACTGCGGGATAGAGTATATGTTCCTGAACAAGAGACTTTACGCCGCAAACGGCGCTCCCGACTTCGGTCAGGCCCACCGTCTTGCCTTCGTGATGGCCTATTGCTTCTAGAGCAGGGACGCCAGCCTGTCTATGTCTTCCTGTGTGGTCTCCCAGGAAGTGACGAACCTGACTTGAGACTCTTCCTCTGTGCGAGGTCCCCAGAACTCGAAGCTCACTTCCCTGAGGAGCCTGTCCGCAACCTTGTTGGGCAGTACGAAGAACTGCTGGTTGGTGGGGGAGTCTATGAAGGTCCTGAAGCCCTTGGATTCCAGGATGTCACGGAGTTCGAGAGCCATCTTGACGCCGTGCTTTCCGATTTCCAGGTAGAGGTCGTCCCTGAAGAAGCGGGCGAACTGCATCCCGAGAAGCCTGCCTTTGGCGAGTACGGACCCCCTGGCTTTCATAAGCGTGAAGAAATCTTTCATCAGGTCGGGACGGGTGCAGACCACGGCCTCTCCGAACAGGGCTCCCATCTTGGTCCCGCCTATGTAGAAGACGTCGCACAGGTTGGCGATGTCCTTCAGGTCCAGTTCAAATGATGCGGCGAGTCCGTAGCCGAGCCTTGCTCCGTCTATGAACAGGGGAAGACCGGCTTCGCGGCAGACTCCGTAGAGAGACTCCAGTTCATCCCTGCTGTAAACGGTGCCGAGTTCCGTGGGAAACGAGATATATACGGCTCCCGGCGCGACCATATGCATCCTCGTGTCGTCAGCGTTGAATTTCTGAATCCAGTCCCTGAGTTCCGAAGAGTCCATCCTGCCGTCGTGGGAGGGGAGACTGAGCACCTTGTGCCCGGAAAATTCGATGGCGCCCGCCTCGTGGACGTTGATGTGCCCGGTTTCGGTGGAAAGCACTCCTCTGGTATGCGGAAGTATGCAGTCCAGGACCGCCGCGTTCGTCTGTGTCCCGCCGACAAGGAAGTAAACCTGCGCATCAGGTTTCCCGCAGGCCTTGCGGATGAGTTCGCGGGCTTCGTCGCAGAAAGAGTCCTCTCCGTAACCGGGAGTCTGGATTCTGTTGTTCTCGTTTATCACTTTCAGAATCTCAGGGTGCGCCCCGGCCATATAGTCGCAATCGAATCTTGTCATTTTCTCTTTTGGTTTCTCTCTTTTGGAGCTGGCAAATTTAGTCAAATTTTGTATATTTGCCATAATAAAAAATGGCCGATTCATTCGTTTACCACGAGGATTTGAAATCCTTGCGAAACAAGTCTCCGCTCGTTGTCAACATATGCAACCTTGTGAGCGCCGGTTTCACTGCCAATGTCCTTCTGGCGGCGGGAGCGTCACCCCTTATGACATCCTGGCCCGGGGAACTCCCCGACATAATGGAGAAAGCCGGCGCCCTCTGCATCAACGTGGGGACTCTTGACGCCCCTCAGAGGGAACTGATGGCGAAGGCGGCGTCAATCGCGGCGGAGAAATCCATACCCTGGGCTCTGGACCCTGCCGGGGCGGCCGCTTCCTCCTACAGACTCGAATGTTGTCTGGAACTTATAGCGCGTTTCAAACCGTCCATCATAAAAGGCAATGCCGCCGAAATCATAGCTCTCGCCAACGGCTGCGCCCGTGAGGTCAGGCGGCTTTCAAGAGGAGTCGATTCCCTGTGCGGTGCCGATGACGCCCGCCGGAGCGCGGAACTTCTGTCCTGCAGCTGCGGAGCAGCGGTCTGCGTAAGCGGGAAAGAAGACCTGCTGACGGACGGAAACTCTTTCAGGACTCTCTCCGGAGGTTCTGCCCTTATGTCCCGGGTAACGGGGATGGGATGTGCCGCCACTGCGCTTTCGGCGGCCTTCGCCGCCGTGAACAGATACCCTTTCGAGGCCTGTTTCAACGCTATGGCGCTTATGAAGAACGCCGGTTTCGCCGCCGGGCACTCTTGCGAAGGTCCGGGTGAGTTTGCGGTCCGTTTCCTGGATGAAATATGGATGTCGCTATGAACCGGGAACAACTTTCCTTATATCTCGTGACCGACTCTTCCTTCCTGAACGGGAGGGACTTCCTGGACGTTGTCGGCGCCGCCGTAAGGGGCGGGGTAACTATGGTCCAGTTGAGGGAGAAGGACACCTGCACCCGCGACTTTGTGGAAAGGGCTGTGGCCCTGCACGATTTTCTGAGGGAACTCGGGGTTCCCCTGATTGTCAACGACAGGGTGGACGTGGCCCTGGCCTGCGGCGCCGAGGGAGTTCACACCGGTCAGTCCGATATGCCTGTCGTAATGGCGCGCGCCCTTCTGGGCGAGGAAAAGATTATAGGCCTGTCCGTTGAATCACTGGAGCAGGTGAGCGTTGCCAATTCGTTGGATGTAAGCTATATAGGAGTCTCACCAGTATTCAGCACTCCTACCAAGATGGACACTGCTCCCGCCTTCGGCGAGGAAGGGCTGAGTCAGGCTGTCCGGATGTCCGTGCATCCCTGTGTTGCCATAGGTGGCGTGAACCTTTCCAACGCGGCCCGGGTGAAAGCCTGCGGAGTTGCGGGAATAGCGGTGGTGAGCGCGATAATGGGCGCTCCGGACCCTGAACGGGCGGCATCCGAATTGTTGAAGATATGACTTATATGAAAGAAGACATAAGGTCCGGCGGCGAATTCGGCTTCATCTCCGAAATCAGGAAGATGTTCCCTGAAAAGACGTCAATCAAAGGGATTGGGGACGATTGCGCGATTCTTCCCCAGCGCTCCGGTCTTTCGACCTTGATGAGTACGGATATGCTGGTCGAGGACATTCACTTCATACTTTCGAAGACAGACCCATTCCGGCTCGGCTGGAAGTCCCTGGCGGTGAACCTGAGCGATATGGCGGCAATGGGCGGCAAACCGGTGGCCAGCCTGCTGTCGCTCGCGCTGCCCTCCAATCTTCCCGCAGGATGGCTTGAAAGGTTTATGGAAGGTTACCGTGACATCTCCGCCAGATATGACACAGTCCTCGCCGGAGGGGACACCTCCTCTTCCAAGGACCGGCTTTTCATCAGCGTGGCCGTAGTGGGCGAATGCCCCGAAGGCGGGGCGCTCACCAGGGCCGGAGCCAGGCCGGGCGACCTTGTGTGCGTTACGGGCATACTCGGAGAGAGCGCAGCGGGGCTGGACATAATCCTTGGCGGCGGGGCGCGGAACGAGGAGGACCTCAGGCTTGTCCGCAGGCACTTTATGCCGGAACCCAGGGTCAGGGAGGGACAACTGCTCGCATCCGTTCCCGGCGTACACTCTATGATGGACTTATCAGACGGGGTGGCTTCCGACATAAGGCGCATTATGGAGGAGTCCTCGGTAGGGGCGGAAATGGACAGCCGGAATCCCGCATACTTCGGAGAACACGCCCTTGACGGCGGAGAAGACTATGAACTCCTGTTTACGGTGGACCCTTCCGCACAGAAGAGTCTTCCCGTGGAACATTTTGTGATAGGGAAGATAACTGACAGCGGCAGACTCGTATGGAGAGATTCAGACCGGGACTTCTGCGGCTTCCGACATTTTTGAACAATATGATATTTCCTTCTGTACTTACCATAGCGGGCAGCGATTCGGGCGGGTGCGCCGGCATTCAGGCAGACATCAAGACCATAAGCGCGACCGGCTCCTACGCGGCCGGCGCGATTACGGCAGTCACTGCGCAGAACACCCTGGGTGTCAGGGAGGTTTTTCCCGTTCCCCCGCAGGTCATAGGCTCCCAGATAAGGGCCGTGCTGGACGACATCCGCATAGACGCGATAAAGATTGGTATGCTTTTCTCGGCCGGGGCCGTAAGCGAAGTCGCCCGTGCCCTTTCCGGATATGACCTTCCTCCCGTTGTGCTGGACCCTGTGATGGTCTCCACTTCCGGACACTCCCTTATGGAAGACGGAGCGGCCGGGGCGCTTGCAGGAGAACTCCTGCCCCTGTGCACTCTGATAACTCCCAACATTCCGGAGGCCGAAGCCCTGTCCGGCGTCGAAATCCGTTCCGAGTCCGATTTCGGGGAAGCCGCGTCCGTCATCTCCAAACTTTCCTCCCCGGGCCTTTCCGTTCTCCTCAAGGGAGGTCACCTTCATTCGGACATCCTTTCCGACCTTTTCTACAACGCCCGGACCGGCGGGTTCACCTGGTTCCGCAAGCCCCGTACCGACACCCCCAACACGCACGGCACGGGTTGCACCCTATCTTCGGCAGTGGCCTCTTTCATCGCCCGCGGGCAAAGTCTGGACGATGCGGTCGGCTCTGCCGAAGACTATATCGCCAGGGCGGTGGAGACTTCCATCCTCTACAGGATAGGCAACGGGCACGGTCCCGTCAATCATTTCTATAAAAACAATTCGGGAATATGAGAATTTTGAAGCGTATTGCCGCCGTCTCGCTTGTGGTCGCGGTGTGCCTCGGACTTTCGCAGGAGTCCTTCTGCGCCAATGTCAGGAAACAGAAACTCAACAAGCTTGTCAACAGATATTCCAAGGTCGAGGGCTTCAGGACAGAGAAACTGGGGATGTTCGCCGTCTTCGGGCTGAAGTCTATGATACATTCCTACGCCAAGGGTATCGATGACCCCAGGGTGGGGGACTTCCTCAACCTGGTCGACGGTGTGGAGAGCGTGGTCCTGATTCAGTACGGAGGTTCCTCCGATTCCGACAGACAGGGCTTTGACCGTCAGATGGACCGTCTGCTCCTGAACGTCGAGCCCGTGATGACTGTGACGTATTTGGGAGCGCGGATGAATGTCTATGTGGTTTACGACAATACTGGAGAGCATCTTGAGGACGTGATTCTGTACTCTGCGGACATCTCGATGATGTTGTGCCTGTACGGGCGTATGAGTGTCGGTTCAATGCGCAATCTTGCCTCCTGACATTTGTCTCTGAGCCCGATATTTCATATATTCGCCCCAAATGAAGTCTATGGTACAAAGTCCCGTTCGCAGGTTCCTCGCCGTCCTTGCCCTTCTGCTGATTGTTTCCGGCCAGGGGTCCGCGCGCAGGTTCATCTCCCACACGGGAGTGGTGGAGGGCTCATACGATTTCTGGTATTACAGTCCTTCGGACACTCTCGATGCGGAGAGCAACAATCTTCCCACGGTCATATTCCTTCACGGCCGGAGTCTTTGCGGAAACAATCTGCAGATGCTCTTCAAGTACGGGACGCTGGATGCGCTGGAACGCGGGCTCGAGCTTGAGGCCAACGTGATTGCGCCCCAGAATCCCGACGGCCCCTGGAACCCTGAGAAACTCCTGAACCTGCTGGACTGGTGCCTTACGGAATACGGAGGAGACAGTTCCCGGGTCTATGTTATGGGTATGAGCCTGGGCGGTTTCGGCACAATGGATTTCTGCGGCACCTATCCCGACAGGCTGGCGGCCGGAATATCGCTTTGCGGGGGAACCTCGCTCAAGGACTTCTCGTCCCTGTCGGAACTGCCGTTGTGGATTATCCACGGCACTGCCGACAAGTCAGTGCCCCTGAAAGATTCCAAGAAGGTGGTGGATGATATGCTCGTCAGGCGCAAGAACGGCAGGCTGCTCTACGACTGGCTGTCCGGCTTCTCCCACGGTATCCTTGCCCGGGCCTTCTATCTGCCGGTTTTCTATGACTGGCTGTTCAGCCACAGTCTTGCGGAAAAAGGCCGCCCTATGCACCCCGGAGCCGGAATTTCCAATGCGGATTTTGAAAACGTTTACGATAAACTCACGCCCGGGGACCCGATTCCCAGGGAAAAATACAAAAAACACTGAACTATGTCATCTTTTGTCATTTCCGTCATAGCCGTTGCGGCCGCAGCCGGCCTTTTCTCTGCCCTCGCGGCGTTTCTTCTTGCCCGCAGGAGATTCTCATCCGTTTCGGAGCAGAAAGACAGGACCGTTCAGGAACTCCGTTCGTCCCTTGCCGAATCCGAACTCAAGGTAAAGTTGCTGGAGAAGGACGTGGAACGCGGGAACAGGACGATAGAGGATATGAAACGTGATTTCCGGACCAGGCTGGAGGAGGAGAGGGAAGTGTACGAGAAATCCCTGAAGCAGCAGCTTGATGCCGTCAAGAACCAGATTTCCGTCGAGAGCGAGAAGGTTCTCAAGGCCCGTCAGGAGGAGTTCAGCAAGAGCGCGAAGGAGTCTTTCAGTACGATAGCGGGCGATTTCAACAAGAATCTCCAGGATATGAAGACTGCCTTCGAGGCCAGCAAGAAGACACAGACCGAGTCTTCGACCGAGATGAAGACCAAGTTGGAGGAGGCGGTCAAGAACCTGAAGGACAGTACCTCGGACATAGGGAAGAAGGCGGACAACCTGGCTTCGGCGCTCCGCGGTCAGAACAAGATGCAGGGGTGCTGGGGAGAGACGCAGCTGGCGAACGTCCTTGCGGACGAGGGCCTGAGGGAAGGGCGCGACTTCGACAGGGAGGAGACTCTGCGCAATGAGCTGGGACTCATAGTGAAGAACGAAGACACCGGCAAGAGGATGCGTCCGGACTTCATACTGCATTACCCTGACAACACTGACATCATTGTGGACTGCAAGGTTTCCCTGAACGCTCTGTCCGACTATATGTCCGCTGAGGACGACGCCGCCCGCGAGGATGCCGCAGTCCGTAATCTCAAGGCCGTGAACGACCAGGTGGAGGGACTTTCCCGGAAGGACTATGCCTCATACCTCAGGCCGGGCCACAAATGTCTGGACTATACCGTGATGTATGTGCCCAACGTGAACGCTCTCGTCCTGGCGCGTCAGAAGGACCCTCTTGTGGTTGCGAATGCGTTCAGGAAAGGTGTGTTGATTACTTCGGAAGAGACTTTCATTCCGTTCCTCAATCTGGTGCGCTCCGCCTGGGTCAACACTGAGCAGGCGAGGAATCAGGAGAAGATAATCACGGCGGCTCAGAGGATGATTGACAGGGTGGCGGATTTCTGTGACGCCTATGCCCAGATGGGGAGGAAACTGGAGGATGCCAGGAATTTCTACGACAAGGGCGCGGCCAAGATATCCGAGAGCGGACAGAGCATCCTGCACGCCGCCCGCGAGGTTGTCTCGCTGGGGGTCAAGGGGAAGAAGAGTCTTCCTGCTCCCGACGCTTTCGGGACTCCGCACCTCCTTTCCCCGGATTCTTCAGATAATTCGTGATTCCACGCCGCTTTTGAACTCCGGCCCTGCGGGACCGTGGCAGACTCGTCAGGATACAATTTGCTTCCGCAAATCAATTCCTCCCTTGCCACGGTCCCGGCAGGGCCGACAGCAGACTTGTCGAACTTCAATTTGCCTCCGCAAATCAATTCCTCCCTTGCCACGGTCCCGGCAGGGCCGGGTAGTGTACCTTAAAGCAACGGGATGATTCTGCGGATGGACCTGAAGGCTTCCCCGGCCGGACTTGAGGCCCCGTCCCAGAACGAAGCGTAACTCTCCGCCTGTCCGGCATCCGAGTGAATGTCGCTGATGACCCTTATGGAAAGGAAGGGAACTCCCTCCATTTGACAGGTCTGGGCGATTGCGGCCGATTCCATATCCGCCGCAAGGGCGTCCGGGTACAGGGTCTTCTGCCTCCTGTCCTCCTCTTCACTTATGAAGAACTGGTCGCCGGTGACAATCCTGCCGACTCTTGCTCCGGGAAGGAGGGACGCCGCCTTTTCAAGAAGACCCGGGTCGGCATCGAAATCCACTGCAATTCCCTGCGCGCCGTTTTCACCCGCTTCCGCTCCGCACCATACGTCGTGGTAGGAAGTCCGGGCGCCAAGGACAGTCGTCCCCAGGACACAGTCAGGGTTCAGGCTGCCGGCGGCGCCCACGTTCAGTATGAAATCCGGTCTGAATTCCATAATCAGTTTCAGGGTCGCAACCGCCGCGTTGACTTTTCCCATCCCGGACAGTACCGTGCGGATTTGCACGCCTTCTGTCCCGGGCAGCGGACCGATGAGACCGAGTTCCTTCTGCATCGCGACTATTACCCCCGCCTTTTTCATTCTCATATCGGGTCGGACTCCTGTTACCAGATGATGACCCTCTCTTCCTCGGGGCGCCACATGCTGTCTCCTTCCTTTATCCCGAATGCGTCGAAGAAGGTCTGGAGGTTGCGGAGTGATACATTGACCCTGTCCTTCCCCAGGGAGTGAACGTCCGTCAGGACTCTCTTCTGAATTTCCTCGTCCGTTATGTTCTGGGCCCATACGGTGGCGTAGGCTATGTAGAATCTCTGTTCAGCAGTCAGTCCGTCGATGTCCGAGGGATGCTCTGAGCCGAATGAATTCTGCAATGCGGTGTACGCTATCCGCAGGCCTCCCTGGTCTGCAATGTTCTCTCCCAGGGTAGCGGCTCCGTTTGCGAACACGCCGGGAAGGACTTCGACTCCGTTGAACTGTTCGACGAGTTTTCCGGTCCTTGCCTTGAAGGCCTCTGAGTCCTCATCCTTCCACCAGTTGTTCATATTGCCGTCCTTGTCGAAAAGCCTTCCCTGGTCGTCGAATCCGTGGGTCATCTCGTGGCTGATTACTACTCCTATGGCTCCGTAATTGACTGCGTCGTCAGCGTCGGTGTTGTAGAAGGGAGGCTGGAGTATTCCGGCGGGGAAGCAGATTTCGTTGGTGGTGGGATTGTAGTATGCGTTGACGGTCTGGGGAGTCATGAACCATTCCTCGCGGTCAACGCTCTTGCCGAGCTTCGACAGGTTGTCGGCGAACATCCATCGCCGCGCGTTGCAGATGTTCTCGAAATAGGGGAGCGTGCTGTCTATCTCCAGGTCCGAATAATCCTTCCATTTGTCGGGATATCCTATCTTGATGGTGAAGGCCGCGAGCTTTTCCTGTGCCTTCGCCTTGGTTTCGTCGCTCATCCAGTCCAACTTCGCTATGTGTTCGGAGAGGGCGGCCTGGATGTTCTTCACTATGCCGAGCATACGCTCCTTGTCGGCCTCGGGGAAATATTTTGCCACATACATCTGTCCCACCGCTTCTCCAAGGATTCCGTTGGGTACGCTCATCGCCCTCTTCCAGCGGGGCTTGGGCTCCTGGATTCCGGCCATCTGCCTTGAGAAGAACTCGAACCGGGCGTTATAGAAGTCGTCGCTGACGGCGCCGCAGGCTGAACTGAGGACCTGCGCCTGGAGGTAATGGGCGAGCTTGGAAGGCTCGGTCACCGCTACCAGAGCGTTGATGGCCTCGAAGTAGGAAGGCTCGTCAACGTTGAGTTTCTCCTGTTCGCCGATTCCGAGTGTCTGGAAATACAAGTCCAGGTGGAGGTTGGGGTAGGCGTTGAAAAGTTCCCTTGCGCTTGTGGGGTTGCACTGCGCCTGGACGTCCCGCTGCTGGACCATTGACCAGTAGGGAACGGCGATGGCCATCTCCACCTGGAATGCGTCTTCGGCCCTCCTGTCTGCGTCTTCATATCCCGCAAGACTGAATATCTTCCGCAGGAACTCCTTGTAACCGTCTCGCAGGGCGCTGTGCTGTTCGAGCAGGTAGTAGTCGCGGTTCTGCATCGCGAGTCCGCTTTCTCCGAGGTACAGGAGATTGCTGTTGCTGTCGTTCATGTCGGAAGTGACATAGATTCCGAATATGCTGCCTGCTCCGTCGCGCTCGCAACGGGCGCTGGCCATTGCAAAGTCTTCCGTTGAGCCTATGCCTTCAAGACTCTGAAGATATGCCGTCACGGGAGCCGCGCCTTCGGCGTTCAGTCTCGTGGAATCCAGACCCATCGTGTAGAGGTCGGCTATCTTCTTTTCCACGCTGCCTTCTTCTGATTTCTTGTCCGCCAGGTCCTTGAACAGTTCGTTGAGCCTTATCTGGTTGTTTTCAGCCAGAACGTCGAATGCGCCGTAGCGGGAGAATTCAGGTTTCAGGGGGTTGTTTTTCTGCCATCCTCCCGTGGCGTAGCCGTAGAAGTCCTCGCCGGGATTTATCGAGAGGTCGAAGTTTGCCGGGTCTATTGCGGGAACGGCTTCGTTCCTGTTTCCGCAGGCTGACAGTACGCTCGCCGCCAGGGCGAAGCAGATGATGTTCTTGAAATTCTGTTTCATATCTGACATAAAATCTTACCTGATTGGTTGGGATTCGCAAAAATAGATATTTTTCCTTATATTTGGTTTTTCACGTGAAATTAGTTGCCGGGGACGGTATGGATGACAAGGTAAGAATCATAGAAATCAAGCGCAACGTCTTTGAAGACAATAATTTGGAGGCTGAAAAACTGCGCGCGTCACTCAAGCGCGACGGAGTGTTCCTCCTGAATCTGATGTCTTCGCCCGGAAGCGGAAAGACGAGCACCCTGATTCAGTTGATAGACAGGATAAAGGACAAGTTCAAGGTTTCCGTTATGGAGGCCGACATCGACAGCGACGTGGATGCGGTGAAAATCAGGGAGGCCACCGGAATAGAAACCATTCAGCTGCACACCGGCGGAATGTGCCACCTTGACGCGGGTATGACGGAGCAGGGTCTCCGGAACCTCGACCTCAAGGACACGGACATTGTAATCCTGGAGAACGTCGGCAATCTTGTCTGTCCCGCCGAGTTCGACACCGGAAGCTGCGCCAACGCAATGATTCTTTCCGTGCCGGAAGGGGACGACAAGCCTCTGAAATATCCCCTGATGTTCTCCGTGTGCGACCTTGTCATCATAAACAAGATTGACGTCCTCCCTTATTTCGACTTCGACATCGGGAGGTGCCGGAGGCATATCAGCCTGCGCAATCCCGGCGCGCGTGTCATTCCCATCTGCGCAAGGACCGGCGAAGGTGTGGACGAGCTTGCCGGATGGCTGACCGATGAAGTGAATAATTGGAAAAACAAGTGATATCCTATGCCTGAGATTTCTAAAAAGTTCGTCCCCGCTCACAAGGGTGACAAGAATCCCAATCCCAAACTCCTGAAGTTCGTGCGGAAGGTTACCGACAGGGTGCCCGGAAAAGTGAAGGGCATAACGACGGACGACCCGGAATACTGGGGGCTCGCCTGCCTGTTCGAGGACGAGATGGACGCCGCCACCCGGGAGGCCGCCCTTGACCTTCTGCTCGACGTGGTTTCCAAGAAATTCCTGAGGGTCAGGGAGCGCCGTTCCTACAGGGAACTGCAGCAGTGGAACGCGGAAAAGCATTACACCCGTACCGCGGAAGAGTTCGACGCCCTTCTGGACAAGCTGGCGTATTTCGGTATGCTGGAATATGACTACGGCGACAGATACACCAAGGACGGCCCGGAAAAGGGCGCGACCTACAACAGGGAGGACAGGTTCTACTGGGTGCCCCTGTTCGTCCCGGGCTCTGCCGAATACACCAATATGAACACCGAACTGATGGACCGTCATCCGGAACTCGCAATGTTCTTCGAGCGGATGACCTTCCTTCCCCTGGAGAAAATCACTCCGATGGTTCCTATGGGCGGAGCGGGAATAGGTATGCACGTCATCCCCGTGGAGAAGGCGATATCCGTCGAGAACAAGTCTGTTGACATAGAACACATATCCTACTGGCTCAAGCGCTATGAAGGACACATAGGAGCGGGCATCTGCTCCTGCCGGTACGGACGCAAGAAACTGGACGAAGGCTGCGCTGACGACTATCGTGACTGGTGCATCGCCGTCGGCGACATGGCCGACTACTGCCGTGAGACGGGCCGTGGCCGTGACATAACCTACGACGAGGCTATGGAGATTCTCAAGCGCGCGGAGGACAACGGCTACGTGCACCAGATAACCAACATAGACGGAGAAGGAAAGATTTTCGCCATCTGCAACTGCAACGTCAAGATATGCAATGCGCTGAGGACGTCGCAGCTGTTCAATACCCCCAACCTCTCCCGCAGCGCCTACGTGGCCAGGGTCGAGAGCGCCGACTGCGTGGCCTGCGGCCGATGCGTGGAGTACTGTCCCGCCGGAGCCGTGAAACTCGGCAGGAAACTCTGCACCGGGAAGGGGCCTGTGGAATATCCGAGACACGAACTCCCCGACAACGTGAAGTGGGGGAAAGACAAGTGGGATGAGGACTACAGGGACAACAACAGAATCAACTGCTACCCTGTGGGCACTTCCCCCTGCAAGACAGCCTGCCCGGCCCACATTGCGGTTCAGGGCTACCTGAAGAAGGCCGCGGAAGGGAAGTACCGCGAAGCGCTCGAACTCATCAAGAGGGAGAATCCCTTCCCCGCCGTCTGCGGAAGAATCTGCAACAGGCGCTGTGAGGATGCCTGCACCCGCGGCACTATAGACAATCCCGTGGCCATCGACGCTGTCAAGAAGTTCATCGCCGAGCAGGACCTCAAGGCAGAGACGAGGTTCGTCCCTCAAATCGTGACTGCATCAAACCGCGGACCCTGGCAGGAGAAGATAGCCATAATAGGTGGCGGTCCCGCAGGTCTTTCCTGCGCATATTATCTTGCGGTGATGGGTTACAAGCCCACCGTGTTCGAGAAGAATCGGGAGCCGGGAGGAATGCTCCGATACGGCATACCTTCCTTCAAGCTTGACAAGAACGTAATAAAGGCCGAAATCGACATACTCAGGGAAATTGGAGTCGAAATCAGGACAGGAGTGGAAGTGGGGAAGGACGTCAGCATAACGGACCTGCGCGCTCAGGGTTACAAGGGCTTCTACCTCGCCGTCGGCTGCCAGGGAGCAAGGCGGCCGGGCGTGGAAGGCGACACTCTCCCGGGAACCGTGACGGCCGTCGAATTCCTGAAGGAAGCCAATACCGGCAATGTCAGACTCGACGGAAAGGTCGTGGTGGTAGGCGGCGGCAACGTTGCGACAGATGCGGCCAGGGTGGCGAAGAGGAGCGGAGCGAAATCCGTGACAATGTTCTCCCTGGAGACGGAGGACATAATGCCCGCATCTCCCGCGGAAAGGAAGGAGGCGGCCACGGACGGAGTGGAAATCAAACCCGGCTGGGGTCCTTCGAAGGTGCTCGGAGAAGGCAAGGTGACCGGTATCGAGTTCAAGAAGTGCGTCTCCGTGTTCGACGCGCAGCACCGCTTCGCGCCCGTTTTCAATGAAGAAGAAACCTTGACGGCGGATGCCGACCTCGTAATCTTTGCTATAGGTCAGACCGTTGAACTTGGTGATTTGCTTAAGGATACAAAAGTCGAACTCTTCCGTGGAACCTATCCGGTGGCGGACAAGTTGACCTATCAGACCGCCGAACCGGACATCTTCACCGGAGGCGACTGCCTCACGGGTCCCAAGTTCGCCATAGACGCGATAGCGGCGGGCAAGGAAGCCGCTGAATCCCTGCACCGCTTTGTACAGCACGGCCATATGACAATAGGCAGGAACCGCAGGCAGTTCATAGAACTTGACAAGTCGGACATCGCGCTGGAGTCCTACGACAATTCCGGTCGTCAGGAGCCCGGCGTCGACTCCGGCGCCGCGCCGTTCAGCGAGTACAGCCTCACCCTCACCGAAGAGCAGGTACGCAGGGAGACCGCAAGGTGCCTGGGCTGCGGCGCATCCGTTGTGGACCCCAACAAGTGCATAGGCTGCGGAGTCTGCACGACCAAGTGCGCGTTTGACGCGATTCACCTGCACAGGGAACATCCCGAGGCGAGCCGGCTCACGGTATCCGAGGACAAGTTCGGAGCCATACTGCCGTATATGCTCAAGCGGACCGGGAACATTGTCCTCAAGAAGAAAGGCTGATGCACGAACTCGGTATAGTCTTCTACATCATCAGAGACGTAAAGGAAGTGGCGGAGAGGAACAATGTCGGACTCGTCTCGAAGGTGGTGATGGACATAGGGGAGGTTTCGACCGTGGTTCCGGAGTACCTTCAGGATTGCTGGAAATGGGCGGTCGGGAAGGAACCCCTGCTTGAAGGCTGCGAACTTGAAATATGCACTGTACCCGCTGTAAGCTGGTGTGAAGACTGCAAGAGGGAATACCCTACCGTCAGGTACGGCAGGACCTGTCCCGTCTGCAACGGAGGTTCCACATACCTGCTTAGGGGAAATGAAGTTGAAATAAGGGAAATTGAAGTAAAAGAATAGATTATGTCTTGTTTTTTGGTACCTATGGTCCAGGCTGTTGCCACGACCGTTTACAGAAAGCGCAATTCACAGGCCATCGCATCCGGTGACTGTTCAATCCTCAAGCGCAACCTGCCTTCCCTGGAGAAGATGCTCTGGGGCGGCACGCTGATGCTGGTCATCGACCATATCCTCAGCGGTGAACTTGTGTTCGGATTCCCGTTCTTCAGCGCGCTTGCCTCAGAAGGCGGAGCTCTTGTGATGCTACGGGAAATGCTCACCGTGGGAGTGCCCGTCTCTCTGGCTGTCAGCCTGGCCTGGTTGTGTATGGTCCTTGTCGCCCGTCGCCGTGAAAAACTTGCCTGACTTGCGGATTGCATTCCTTACTGTCCTGGCCGCCCTGTCATTTTCAGGATTGCGGCCGGCTCAGGCCCATCCCAACGGAGGCATCCACGTGAGGGAAATGTATTCCGTGCTGCCCTTCAAGGCCGACGGGAACGGCAATGCCGTAAGTGAGAACAAGGAAATCGAGGCCTGGCTCCGCCTCATCACGAGCGATTTGATTGACAATTACAAGGGAGTTCCGATGCCCGAATTCGGGGACAGGACTTTCTATCAGTATGCCGGTGACGAATTCGAATTCCACTGCAAGCACAGGCTTCTTTTCCACTGGGGCTTCAACTCCGAGCCCTGGTCCGACGCTCTTGAAGAAAGGCTCTCCAAATGTCCCTGGTATCCTGACGGACAGAAGAAGGACGCTTTCAGGAAGGCTCTCGCCCTTGAACAGGCGAGACGCAACAGAGCCGCCAACGAGGCGGCGGAGAGACTGTTCGGCTTTGCGTCCGAAGGCAAGGAGGCGGCCTGGGCGAACGGAATCCTGGCCATTGTCTATGACGTCCATCTGCTAGGGGACTGGAATCCTGAAGACAATTCGGACTTCGAAGGCGTGACGGAACCCTCCGCAATCGCCGCAGACATAATGAACGCCTTGAGAAGAATAGACTCCAGGACAAGCGGCCGGCTTGAGAAGGAACTGAAGAAACTGGTGAGAAAGGAAAAGGACAGGAACAGGCTTTCCGTCCTGATAGTCGGACTGCTTCAGGAGAGGCTGCCCGCATTCATACTTTCCTCCAACTACGGAGCTCTCGAACTGCGTTTCAAAAAATCCGGTTTTGTGTTGAAATAAAATGTTATACATATGAAAGTCAGAAATGTCATTTTTTGTCTGAATGTCGCCGTTATCTGCCTGGTACCGCTTGCCTGTACCAGAAACAACCCTGACGTGCCCGAACCTGACCCCGGTGAAAAAATCGTGATACCTGAATATACCATTGTCGAGTCTGAATTCATAGACCCTGACACTTTCGTCTCCCTGCTCGACAATCCGCTTGCGGAAATAATTCCGGTGGATTTCTTTCAGGAAGAGTACAGCGCGACAATGCAGGCCCTGTCCTCCAGGATTCAGTCATTCAAGGACAACGGCGTGAACATAAAGCGCGTCATTTTCAGTTATTACACCACTGACAAGTCGGGAAAGAAAATCCATATGTCCGTACGGCTGGATTATCCCGTCGGAGGCAACGGTGAGGTCCTCATCAATTCCTGCACACTGTTCAACCATATCTTTGTGCCCACGAACAGCTACTGTCCTACCAATTTCTTCTGTATAAATGAGTTGAGGGTGTTCCACGGAGCAATGGTGGTGGTCCCCGATTTCCAGGGTTACGGACTTTCGACAGGCTCACCCAACAATTCCATTGCACCCCTGGTCGACGGAATGCAGAGCACGGAAGCGCTTCTCATAGCGAAGGACATCGTCAAAAAGGACAGGCACGCCCAAATCTCCTCCGCTTTCCACACGGACAACATAGGAATTTCCCGCGGCGCGCTTGCCGCGCTCGGATTCCAAAGGTACCTCGAGTCCCTCTCCGATGAGGCGGTGCAGAAGGAAATCAACCTGTCCGGAACATTCTATGCGGAGGTCAGTCCATATCTGATATCAAAGTTCTCCCGTATGTCCCTGAGCGGTCTGTTTCTCAACAAGACCGCCTTCGCCATCACGGTCATGAGCGCGCTGTACAACTATCCCGAAGCGCTCGAACCCCTGCAGGTATCGGATTTCTTCACAGACGAATTCAACAACAGGAAAGTGACGGTTGGGGGCTCGACCCAGTCGATGATTACCGCCCTTCTCTACCAGGACTGGTCCCTCTTGGAATGCATTGCGGCCTGGGGAGGGATTTCGAATGGTCACGGCTACGATATTTTGAACAGGGAACTGTGCGATGAAGACGGAAACCTGAATGAGGACTCGGAGCAGTACAAGGCTCTGCAGAGAATCGACAGTCAGTCCGACCTCGTAAGCGGATGGAGCCCCCGGCATCCAATCACTCTGGCGTTCTGCCCGACGGATGATATTTCGTCACCTGAAGACGTGGAGAAAATGTACACGGAACTTTCTTTCAACTCCAAGGAGGAGGTGAATCTGCTCTGGTATGAGATTGATTCTGACTTCAAGGGTGTCAGCGACCACGCAATGTCTTCCTTCCATTGGGAATTCCATACGGTTCGGCAGGCAAATCCCCTGGAAGTGGAATAGAACAGGTTTAAATTCAGCGAACAAGTCAGACTGCAGTTATGGAATATACCAGTTTGTTCAGACAGTCAGCGGCAAAGTGGCCTTCAAGGACGGCCCTTGTGGACAGGAACGGTGAAAGAAGCACCAGTTACTCACAGTTGGACCGCCTGAGCGGCCAGGTTGCCGGCAAACTCAAGGCGCAGGGTCTTGGCAAGGGAGATTTCATTCTTGTCAATAATGGACGGTGTATGGAATACATCGCATCCTATCTCGGAGTGCTCAAGGCCGGCTGCATAGTTGTCCCCGTGGTCCCCGACTATCCTGAAGACAGGGTGGAGTTCATCCGTTCCGACTGCGGCGCCCGTCTTGCCATAACGCAGGAATTCTTCAGTGACATAGAGAATTACGAACCTTTCTACAGTCCTGCCGAAGGAGCCGAGCCCGCCCTCCTTGCTTATACCTCCGGCTCCACCGGAACCCCCAAGGGAATGCTTTTCAGCACTGCAGACCTGGCAAGGACGGCCATCCGTCACGAGTCAGTGTTCGGGGGAGTGAGCCCGGTCATATACGCCGGCGCGGCCCTGTTCTCGTTCCTGCTGCATCTCATCGAATACCTCACCGTCCTTTCCATAGGCGGAACCACCCATATACTGGATGACAGCGTGCGAAAGTCCGCGGTGTCACTCGCCGCATATTACAGGAAGCACGGCATCACCACGGGCATCATCACACCCCAGATGCTGCGCCTGTACCGCAACGAGGACCCCTCTCTCCAAAGGGTCATCACCTGCGGGGAGAGACTTTCCAGAGTGGCGCCCCAGGACTATGAACTGCTGAACGGATACGGTATGAGCGAGACCCTGGCGTTCGTCACGACGTTCCGGGTGACGCACGGGTACGACAACACTCCGGTCGGAAAGAGTATGGAAGGTGTCAGCGTGTCCGTCCTTGACGACAATATGAATCCCGTCCCCGACGGCACCGAAGGCGAAATCTGCGCCCTCGGCGAATTCGACACCGTCTATTTCAAGGACCCTGAGCGTACGTCCCGCACTATGGAGAAGATGCCGGACGGCAAAACCCGGATACATACCGGCGACATAGGTTACGTGAATCCCGACGGCGACATTGTCTATTCCAACAGGAAGGACTGGATGGTGAAGGTTAACGGACAGAGGGTCGAGACCCTTGAGATTGAAAGCCGCCTTATGGATATTCCCGAAATCGGGAACGCGGCCGTGAAGGCATTCGAGGATGCCGACTCGCAGAACTATCTTGTGGCCTTCTACGTCGAAAAAGAGGAAATCGGGACGGATGACCTGCGCAGGGAACTTGCCAGGAATCTTCCCGAATATATGATACCGCGTTTCTTCGTGAAGAAGGACGAACTGCCGCGCAATCCCAACGGAAAACTTGACCGCAAGGCCCTCGCTCCTCCTGCCGCGGATTCCTTCAAGACAGTTTACCGCGCGCCTGCGGACGCACTTGAAAGCGCTGTCTGCCAGGCGTTCGAGTCTGTGCTTCACTGCGGAACAGTAGGCGCTGACGACGATTTCTTCTCTCTCGGAGGAGATTCCATAAAGGTGCTCCGTCTGCTTCAGGAGATTCCCTCGGCAGAACTTACCCCTGAGATAATCTTCAAGTCACGCACGCCGAGGACCATAGCGGCGCTGTGCCACAGCCCCCGCCGAAGCCCGATTGAACACCTGGAAGATATTCCTGATTTCTGTCCGCTCTCCGATTCTCAGCTTGGCGTCTATCTCGACTGCGTTTCGGAGCCTGACTCCTCGAAATACAACATACCCGTGCTTTGCGAACTTCCTTCCGGAACGGACACTGACCGTTTCAAGGAAGCCGTCAGGACCGTGGCCGCCCGCCACAGGGCGCTGCACGTCACAGTGACGGAGCAGGGGGGAGTCCCGGGTATGAAAATCTCCGAAAGGGAAACGGCAATCACGGAAATGGATACCGACGATTTCGATTCGGCCTGCCGTGAACTCGTGCGGCCCTTAGACTTGTCCTCCGGTCCCCTGTACCGCTTCTGGTTGCTGAATTCTCCGCAGGGAGTTGCATTCTTCTTCGACATACATCACATTGTGTTCGACGGGACTTCAGTCACCGAGTTCCTGAGCCAGATTGCATCCGTATATGAAGGAGGGGAGTGTCCCGGAGAGGAAGCGTTGAACCAGTTCGACATAGCCCTGGACGAAGTCTCCTTCAGGCAGGGGGACATCTACGCCGGGGCCGAGGATTTCTTCAGGCAGCGTTTCGAGGGAATGGACTGCGACTCCACCCCCGTGCCCGACAAGACCTTTGACGACGGCCTGTCCGGCGCAGGCCACGTGACAGCCTGTTCCGAAGGGATAAACGCCGCGGATGCGGTTCATTTTGCAAGGACACACTCAATAACGGAGAACACGCTCTTCCTCGGCGCCTTCGCCTACACTCTGGCAAAGTTCAACGGCGCCGCCGAGAGTTTCTTCTGCACCGTGGACAACGGACGGCACGACCCTCGCCTTGCCGGTTCCACAGGTATGTTCGTGCGGACTCTTCCAGTATATATGCAAATCGACGAGAACGCCGCCGTCGGAGAATTCCTGACCGGAGTCAGGGACGAGTTCTTCGGCACGATGGAGCACGACTGCATAAGTTTCAGTTCCCTCGCATCACAGTACGGAATAGGGATGAGCGTATCCTTCGTCTATCAGGCGGAAATGTTCTCCGGTCCCGAGATGGCGGGAGGCAGGATGAAAGTCAGGATGCCGGACACTTCCGACATACAGTCCGACCTGCATCTTATGCTGTACAGGTCCGGCGACGGTTATACTCTCAACCTGGGTTATGACAGGAAACTCTATTCCGAAGCCTTCGCGTCCCGGTTCGCGGCGACTTTCTTCCAGGTGGTCCGCTCGATGATGAAAGCGGCGACCCTGAAGGAAATCGAACTTGCCGACGAGTCTGCCCGCAGGGCCGTCACGGAATTCAACCGCACTGAAGTACCCTACGAGTCGGGAAGCACCGTGGTGGAACTCTTCCGAAGGAGAGCGTCCGAAAATCCCGACGCCCCCTGCCTTGTCTTCGGGGACAGGAAGTTCAGTTACGGTCTCGTGGACCGCATTTCCGACTCCATCGCATCCCGAATTCTCGGCTCCGGCCTTCCGCAGGGTTCCGTGGTTGGAATTCTGATTCCCCGTTGCGAGCATATGCTCCTTTCCTCCCTCGGCGTGCTCAAGGCCCGCTGCGCATATCTTCCGATGGACCCCACTTACCCGGAGGAGCGCCTCAACCTGATGTTCCGCGATTCCGGAGCCGCGATGCTCATCACAACCCCCGAACTCAGCCATCTCGTTTCCGATGAGTTCACTGGCCCACGCATTATGACTGCCGAACTTGATGAACCGCTTGCCGATTGCGGGACCCTGCCCCGGAGCAAGCCGGAGGACAAGTTCGTGATTCTGTACACCTCAGGCTCAACAGGAACACCCAAGGGTGTGGTTTTCACCCACGCCAACACAATGGTAACCGCTTCCTGGGAACAGCGTTTCTATACGCTCGGACCCGGATGCAACGTCACCGCCTACGCAAGTTTCGGATTTGACGCCAACGTGTTCGACACCTACGCCACGATAATTTCCGGCGCCTGCCTGCATATCATTTCAGATGAAATCAGACTGGACCTTCCAGTGCTCCGCAAATATTTCAACGACAACGGAATCACACACACCACGATGACGACGCAGGTCGGACGTCAGTTCGCGCAGATGGGAGGCTTCACGACTCTTCGCTTCATCAGCGTCGCGGGTGAGAAACTTACCCCGCTCACCCCTCCGGAAGGAATTCTGCTGTGCAATCTGTACGGCCCCACTGAGGGCTCCATCGTCGCGAGCGGCTTCACCGTGGACAAACTGTACCGTGACATTCCCATAGGAAAGGCGGTTGACAACGTCAAACTTTATGTCGTCGACAGTTTCGGCAGGCTTCTTCCTCCCGGAGCGGCGGGCGAACTCTGGATTTCCGGAGCCCACGTGACCGCGGGATATCTCAACCGCCCGGAAAAGACGGCCGAGGCCTACGGAAAGAACCCGTTCTGCTCCGATGAAGGTTACGGCAGGATATACCGCACGGGAGACGTCGTCCGCTTCCTGGAAGACGGAAACCTGCAGTTCATAGGCAGGAAGGACGCGCAGGTCAAGGTCCGCGGATTCAGGGTTGAACTCACCGAGGTCGAGGAGGTGGTCAGGAGATTCGACGGCATCAGGGATGCCACCGTCGCGGCGTTCGACGACCCGGCCGGCGGCAAGTTCATCGCCGCCTACGTGGTGTCCGACTCCACCGTCGACATTGAGGCCCTCAACGAATTCATCCGTTCCGAGAAACCTCCGTATATGGTTCCCGCGGTGACGATGCAGATTGACCGCATACCACTGAACCAGAACCAGAAGGTCAACAGGAAGGCACTTCCCGTTCCCCGGCGCAAGCTGGAGAATCTTGTCCCGCCCCAGAACGACACGCAGAAGAAGATATGCGCCATTGTAGCCGACGTGCTGGGCCACGAATCGTTCGGAATAGACACCAATCTCTTCGAGGTCGGCCTGACCTCCATAGCGGTGCTCAAACTCAACGTCCGACTGGGGACCCTCTTCGACGTTTCAGTGAGGATAGACGACATAAAGTCCAACGAAACAGTACGCAAACTGGAGAAGATGCTCCTTGGCTCGGAGAGGGACGAAAGTTATGAAATCCTGCCCGATTATCCCCTTACACAGACCCAGATGGGCATATTCGTGGAGTGCAACTCGTCCCAGGGTTCCATAACCTACAACATACCGATGCTCTTCCGCCTGGGCCCCGGCATCGACGCTGACAGGCTTTCCGATGCGGTTAAGGCGGCAATCGACGCCCATCCCTATGCCAAGACGACGCTTTTCGCAGACGAGGAAGGCAACGTCCGCGCGCGCAGGAACGACGATGCGCCCGTCAACGTGGAGATTGAGATGCTGGAACGAGTTCCCGAAGGTTCAGAACTCGTCCGTCCTTTCCGGCTCCTGGATTCGCCCCTTTACAGGGCGTCGGTCATCAGGACTCCCGAGGGCGACTGCCTCTTCCTTGATTTCCACCATATCATATCGGACGGAATGTCCCAGGCCATTCTCCTTTCAGACATAGACAGGGCGTATGCCGGAGAAAAACTTGAAAGGGAGAAATACACCGGTTTCGAGGCGGCCCTTGACGAGGAGAAGATGAGGATGTCGCCCCGTTATGCCGAAGCGGAAGGATATTACCGGAATCTTCTTTCCGGATGCGAGACGGAGTGTCTTCCTCCCAAATCACCCGAAAGAGGTTCTTCCGATGCCGGAGACGAGGCCGGAAGGCTAAGCGTCAGCCTGAGCGTCAAGGCTGACTCCGTCCACACGTTCTGCGCCGCAGGCGGCTTGACTATGAACGCTTTCTTCAATTCCGTTTTCGGCTACACGCTGTGCCGTTTCACAAACAGGAAGGAAAGCGTTTTCACCACCATCTACAACGGCAGGAACGACTCCCGTCTCTCATCCACCTTCACGATGCGCGTGAAGACC
>JAKSKF010000006.1 GCA_024401825.1 Bacteroidales bacterium | reverse complement strand
AGTAGGTAGCCGCCGTTTTTCGAGAGGATGGTCATTTGACCATCCTCTTTTTTTTATATCCTGATACCGCAAGTTTTTGCTATATTTGTGAAGTATGTCTCCAATTCTTGCAAAGTATAGGGAATTCCTTCAGGGAATAAAGGGGAAGATTCCTCAGGACAGAATCTATACAGACTCTCTGAAACGCTTTTGCTGGGGTACCGACGCCGGTTGTTACAGGATGGTCCCCAAGATTGTCATCCGCTCCGACACCGAGGAGGAAATAGCCCTGATTCTCAAGGAGGCCAGGTCATTGCGGCTTCCCGTCACCTTCAGGGCCGCCGGCACTTCCCTATCCGGTCAGGCAATAAGCGATTCCATACTTGTCGTTGCAGGAAAGAACTGGGAATCCTACAGTATCGAGGACGACGGTAAAGTCATCTCCCTGCAGCCCGGACTCATAGGAGACGAGGTCAACAGAATACTGGCTCCATACTCCCGCAAGTTCGGTCCTGACCCCGCTTCCATCAAGAGCGCTATGGTCGGAGGAATAGTTGCCAACAACTCTTCCGGAATGAGTTGCGGAGTAAAGGCAAACGCAGACAGGACGCTGGTCTCCGCCAGAATCGTTCTTTCAGACGGAACCGTCCTGGATACGGGGGATGAGGCCAGCCGCAAGCGTTTCCAGGCAACGCACACCAAGTTCATCAGCGAAATCAAGTCCCTGCGTGACAGGATTCTTTCCAATGCAGAACTTACCGAAAAGATTCTCCATAAATATTCAATCAAGAACGTTACCGGCTTGAACCTTCTCCCCTTCGTGGAGTATTCGGACCCGTTCGACATCATAGCGCACCTTATGGTGGGTTCTGAAGGAACTCTTGCTTTCATCAGCGGCGTCAGGATGAAGACGCTTCCCCTGGAACCGTTCCAGGCCAGCGCGATGATTTATTTCAAGACCATCCAACAGGCCGCGTCCGCCGTGGTGGCAATGGAGAAATTAGACGTTTGCGCGGCGGAGATGCTGGACCGCAGGTCTCTGGCGTCAGTGAACGACACCACCGGAAAGGACCTTGCCGCGGTGCTCACTCAGGTGAGAGCATCTTCGCAGGAAGAACTGGACGCCAGGATAAATGCCGTGACACAGGCCCTGGAAGGGTTCGAGACCAAGACTGGTGTCAACTTCTCCAGGGACCCGGAGGTTTGCGCCCGGTACTGGGCCGCCCGCTCAGGGATATTCCCTTCTGTCGGCGGGATGCGCAGGGAGGGGACGACCTGTATCATCGAGGACGTCGCCTTTCACATAGAGGACCTGCCGCTTGCCGCCGCGGATTTGTCCGAACTTCTTGACGCTCACGGGTATGATGATTCCTGTATCTATGGTCACGCTTTGGATGGTAACTTCCATTTCATTATAAATCAGGCATTTGACTCTGCCGCCGAAGTGGCCCGCTATGAGAAGATGATTCGCGACCTGGCCGCAATGGTGGTCGGAAAGTACAACGGCTCCCTCAAGGCGGAGCACGGCACAGGACGAAATATGGCTCCTTTCGTCGAATACGAATGGGGGACAGACGCTTTCCGGGCAATGAAAAAGGTGAAGGAAATATTCGACCCGGACAATCTTCTCAACCCGGGTGTCATCTTCAATGACGACCCCGACTGTTTCCTGAAGAATTTCAAGGCCCTGCCCGTGCTCTCTCCCGCACAAGGGGCGGACGCGCGGATGAAGGAAGCGTTCAGGCACCTGAACAAGTGCATAGAATGTGGCTTTTGCGAGGTGAACTGCGTTTCCTGCGGATTTACGCTGTCCTCCAGGATGAGGGTTGCGGCCAGAAGGGAGATTGCGCGTCTTGAGAAGTCCGGAGGAAATCCGTCGCTGCTGAAGTCTCTGAAGAGGCAGTACAGATATCCGGGAGAGGAAACCTGCGCCGGCGACGGTATGTGCTCTATGTCCTGCCCTATGGGAATTAACGTCGCGGACCTGACTCACGACCTGCGCAGGGCTCAGAACGGCCCCGGGACCGTGACATACAAGGTGTGGAATCTGGCCGCGCATCATTTTCACGGTACGAAGAATGCCCTTAGGGGAGCGCTGACCCTTGCCGGAATCGGGAGGACGGTAATCGGGGACAGGGCCATGACCGCAGTGTGCAGGACTATGCACAAAGCAGTGAAACTGCCGTTGTGGGTGCCCGCCACGCCTCTTCCCTACAGGGCCCCGAAAACAAGCGGAACCCCCGCGTCAGACCTCAAGGTGGTATATTTCCCCAGCTGTTTCAACCAGATGATGGGGAAGGGAAAGCACAGTCCCTGCAGGCGCCCTCTGGTGGAGGAGACCATAGAACTTCTGGAGAAGGCCGGATATGAAGTGATATTTCCGGAGAACAAGGACTCTCTCTGCTGCGGAACCGTTTGGGAGAGCAAGGGTATGCCGGACACGGCAAAGGAAAAGATTCTTGAACTCGAGCAGGCTCTCTGGCAGGCCTCGGAGTATGGAAAATATCCGGTTCTGTGCGACCAGAGTCCCTGTCTGCACAGAATGCGCCTCAATATCAAGAGTATGCATCTGTATGAACCCGCAGAATTCATCTGGAAATTCCTCAGGGACCGACTCGAGTTCACCAGGACGGAGGAGAAGGTTGCCGTACACCAGACCTGCACTATGCGCCTGATGGGGCTGGGAGGAATTCTTGTCGACCTTGCAAGGCTTTGCGCCAGTGAGGTGGTGGTGCCGGAGGGCGTGGGGTGCTGCGGTTTCGCCGGAGACAAGGGTATGACTCATCCCGAACTCAATTCCTGGGCGCTGAGGAAACTCCGGGACCAGGTCAGGGACGTGAAGGTGGGATATTCCAATTCGCGTACCTGCGAGATAGGTCTGGAGACAAATTCGGGCATACCTTATATATCTATTGTTTACCTGGTCAACGCCTGCACCAAAGCCAAATAGAAAAATTCCCCCTACAATTTTGCATTGTCGGGGGAAAGTAGTATATTTGCGGTCCGCAAACGGGATGTGGCGCAGTTGGTTAGCGCACCACGTTAGGGACGTGGGGGTCGTCTGTTCGAGTCAGATCATCCCGACTTGCTTTAAAAAAGCCCTTGGAGTTAATGCTGCAAGGGCTTCTTTATTTCTATTCCGGCGCCCGGGCAGGGGAAAATTCAGTATAGCCGGGAAGCCGGTGCTCCTAAATACAGGATTGCAGCAAGTTATAGTGTCCATCGGGACACCGTAACTCGCTTTATCTAAAGAATTATCTAATAATTTGCTTACAGTTTAAAATAAATTTCCACAAAAATTATTTAAACCGTAAGGGAATTTTTCAAAAACAATAAATATTATTTTAAAAAGACGGTTTAACCGTGGCTATTCATACTTTTTGCCATATAATAAATTTTTTAAAAAATTTTTGTAAATAAAATTATTATCTCTAAATTGCGCCCCTGTTTGCGTTTTTACGCTCCAAAATATACAACGTGAATTTGATAACGTTAGTTAGTATAGTTAATTGTTTAATTTAAAGTTTAACCGATGAAAAAAATCAAATTGCTATTCGCAGCTTTGATGGTCCTTGTATGCTCTGCCTCTTATGCGCAGAACATCACCGTCAGCGGTGTTGTCAAGGATGCTTCAAGCGGTGAAGCCGTTCCTTTCGCTTCAGTAGTGGTAAAAGGCACTACCACCGGAACGGAGACAGGGCTCGATGGTTCATATTCCATCGCCGCCTCTTCAAAGGGAACCCTCGTCATCTCCTGTGTCGGCTACAAGACGGCGGAAATCGCCATTGCCGGAGCCGCGCTCCACAACGTGACCCTTGAGGTAGATGCGAATTTCCTCGATGAAACCATCGTCGTCGCCTACGGTACTTCAACGAAGGCCACCTTCACGGGTTCAGCCAGCGTAGTGAAGTCGGAAGACCTCGAGAAACGTCAGGTCTCCAACCTCACACAGGCCCTCTCCGGTTCTGTGGCAGGTGTTCAGACGACTTCTTCAAACGGCCAGCCCGGTACGGACGCCACAGTGCGTATCCGCGGTTTCGGTTCAATCAACGCAGGTATGGCCCCTCTCTATGTAGTTGACGGCGTTCCTTACGACGGAGACATCGCTGCCATCAACTCCCAGGACATCGAGTCTATGAGTGTCCTCAAGGACGCTGCCGCCGCCGCCCTTTACGGTGCCCGCGGAGCGAACGGCGTCATCCTCATCCAGACCAAGAAAGGTTCCAACGGAGACGCCAAGGTGACTCTCGACGCCCGTGTGGGTGTGAATTCACGCGCAGTCAAGAATTATGACGTCATCAGCAACACTGCCGAATATATGGAGACTATGTACAAGTCTCTCTACAATACCGGTCTCTATTCCCTCGGATACAGCGCATCCGCTGCCGACGCCTATGCGAACGGCAAGATGTTTTCATCCATCGGATATCAGATTTACACTCTTCCCGAGGGTCAGAATCTCATACTCAACGGTAAAATCAATCCCGCGGCGACGCTCGGATATTCAGACGGACAGTATTTCTACACTCCCGACGACTGGGCGGCAAACACATTCTCCAACCAGATGCGTCAGGAATACAACCTCAGCGTATCGGGCGGTACGGACAAACTGAACTACTATTTCAGCGCCGGCTATCTTGCTGACGGCGGTGTCATCCTGGGTTCGGGTTTCGACCGCGTGAGCGCCCTGTTGAAGGTTGACTATCAGGCCAAGAAGTGGCTCAAACTCGGTACCAACGTATCTTACAGCTACACAAACAGCCGCTATCCCGATAATCAGACATCTACAAGCTCATCAGGCAACGCGTTCTACATAGCGAACAGTATCGCTCCCGTTTATCCTATGTTCGTAAGGGATGCGAACGGCAACAAGATTTTCGACGGCAAGAATCCCATCTATGACTACGGTGACGGCAATTCAACCAACTTCACCCGTAACTGGATGTCAATATCAAACCCTATCGGAGACCTTACCTACCAGATACAGGAATATCTTTCCGACGTGCTGAACAGCAAGATTTTCGCTGAAATCACTCCTTTCGACGGATTCAAGCTCACCGCAACCGCCGGTGTGTTCATCGACAACACCCGCAGCCATATGGCTAGCAGCGGCAAGTACGGACAGAGCGCAAATTACGGCGGCGAGGCCGTTCAGGCTTTGGACAGGACTTTCGCCTGGACACAGCAGTATCTTGCAAACTACAAGAAGACATTCGCCACTCATCACACAATCGACGCTCTCGTGGGCTTCGAGTCATTCGTGGAGAACGGCGAATCAATGGAAGCATACGGTCAGAATCTTTACGCGCCCGGCATCTGGGCTGTTGACAATACCATCGACCAGCGCCGCGGTTACGGTTGTGTCGGTTACGGTTCTGTGGTCTCGTATGCCACTATGGGTATAATCTCCCGTCTGAACTATGACTACGACGAGACATACTTCCTTTCAGCTTCTTACCGTCGCGACGGTTCCTCTCGCTTCGCACCCAACAACAGATGGGGCAACTTCTGGTCAGTTTCCGCTGCCTGGAATATGGGCAACGAGGATTTCGTCAAGAGTGCAGGCTGGATAGACCTGCTCAAGTTCAAGGCTTCCTTCGGACAGCAGGGCAATGACAACATCCAAAACGACTACGCTTATCTGGACCAGTACTCCATGACCGGCTCGGACGGCGTGTTCTCGGACGGAACACTTGCCTACAAGGGTAACCCCGAACTTACCTGGGAGACAACCAACGCGTTCAACGTGGGTGTCGACTTCAGTCTCTTCAAGGAAAGGTTCTCCGGAAGCGTGGAATATTTCAGCCGTCAGACCGAGAATATGCTTTACTACAAGCCCGTGGCGGCATCGAACGGTTACAGCAGCGTGCCTATGAACATCGGCTCTATGCGCAACTATGGTGTGGAGATAGACCTCAACGGAACTCTGGTCAAGACCAAGAACGTGGAGTGGAATCTCTTCGGCAACGCCACCTTCCTCAAGAACAAGGTCATCAAGCTTTCTCCCGACCTTGAAGGCAAACTCATAAGCGGCAGCCGCATCTATACTGAAGGCGAGTCAATGTACCAGCTCTACATCGTGAAGTACGCGGGCGTTGACGCTTCCACAGGTGAAGCCCTCTACTGGGCGAAGCCTTACAAGAAAGTCGATGACGGAATGGGCGGAACCAAGGAGGTTGTGGATGAAGATGCTCCCGAGTATCCCACCACCAACTATTCTGTTGCCCAGGCCACCAACCGCCAGTCAACCGGAGACATTCTTCCCAAGGTGTCAGGAGGTTTCGGAACAAGTCTCTCTTTCTTCGGAGTGGATTTCTCAATCCAGTTCGCATACCAGTTGGGCGGTAAGATTATGGATTCCGGTTACCAGAATTTGATGCACAGCGGAACCTCGTCAGACCTTGGCCAGACCTGGCACACCGACATCGCGGGTGCCTGGACTCCCACCAACGTCAACACCGACATCCCTCGTCTGAGTTCTACAGACAAGTATGCGAACGCCACTTCAGACAGGTTCCTGATTTCTTCAAATTACCTTTCTCTGAACAACATCACCTTGGGATACACTTTCCCCAAGACTTTGACACAGAAGATAGGCATAGAGGGAATCCGTATCTACGGTGCTGCTGACAATCTTGCCGTGTTCTCCGCGCGCAAGGGTCTCGACCCCCGCCAGAGTTTCACCTCAGCAACCACATCTCTTTACACTGCGCTCCGTACCATCTCAGGTGGTATCAAGCTCACTTTCTAACGCTTAATATTGAAGAGATATGAAACTTTACAATAAAATATTTGTTCTGGCAACTTCTGCACTTGCTCTTACGGCTTGTGTCGATTTGAATACTGCGCCCCAGGGTTCCCTCATCACGACGGAGCAGAAGAAGGAAGTTCTGAATGCAGACCCCGCCAAAATCAGCGCGGGCGTTGCAGGTATCGCCTCTATGTTCAACCAGTATATGGGCGGCCTCGGGACAGGCAACGGATATCACAGCGACTTCGGTTTCGGTTCCATTATGCTGGACACCGACTGCCGCGGAATCGATATGCTTTCACCCAACGTCGGATACAACTGGTTCTCCGACGCCTGTGACCTTTCTGACCACGTTTACAGTTATGGCACGACGCTGATGTTCTGGAATGACCTTTACCAGCAGATTTACTCTGCAAACCTCGTCGTTGCCGGTATAGACCCCGCTACGGAGGAACCTCTTTCAAAATTCTATCTTGCACAGGGTCTCGCTATGAGGGCGTTCGACTACTTTGTGCTTGCGCAGCTCTATCAGTTCACATATAAGGGACACGAGAATCTTCCTTGCGTTCCCCTTATTCTCGACACCAACGCGCAGCAGTGCGCAGAGGAAGGGGCGGCTCGCTCAAGCGTACAGGAAGTTTATGACCAGATTATAACCGACCTTGACAGTGCGGTGGAACTTCTTGCTGACAACCCCACCGTGCGTGACGACAAGCGTTACGTTGACCTTGCTACCGTTTACGGAATCCGCGCGCGGGTGAACCTCGTAATGCAGAATTGGGGGGATGCCGCATCAGATGCCCAGGCGGCAATCGCCGCTTCAAGCGCAACGCCCCTCTCCCAGAAGGAAGCGACAGGCCCGGGCTTCAACTCTTCCAGCCTTCACAACTGGATGTGGGCCATCGTGATTGCCGAGACAGACCGTGTGGTTACGTCAGGAATCGTGAACTGGATAAGCCATATGGGCTCATTCAACTACGGATATGCAAGTGTCGGCGGTTGGAAGTCCTGCAGCATTCCTCTTTACAGCAGCATCAATGCTACAGATGTCCGCAGGACCTGGTGGCTTGATGACTCCAAGTCAAACAAAGCGCTGTCAAAGGAGCAGATGGCCTTCCTGACAGGAATGTATAAACTGAGAGAAATACCTCACCTCCAGACAAAATTCAACTCATACAACGGAGTCCTCAACCAGTCGACCAATGCCAACGACATTCCCCTTATGCGTATAGAGGAAATGTATCTGATTGATGCCGAGGCTACCGCTATGGCAGGCAACCCTGCTCTCGGCGCAAGCAAACTTGAGGAATTCGTCAAGACTTACCGCGACGGCAAGTACGCTTGCAGGGCGTCATCCGCTGCGGACGTTCAGGAACAGGTATGGCTTCAGAGGAGAATAGAACTGTGGGGAGAAGGCCTCTCGTACTTTGACATCCTTCGCCTTGAAAAGGGTATCGACCGTCGCGGAATAGGCTATGCGGACATAGCCCCCGAGTGGATATTCAACGTCGCTCCGGACGACCCTTATATGATTTACTGTCTGCCCAAGTCTGAAATCGAGGGTAATCCCAAGCTCACCGACGCAGACAATAACGCTCCCGGCGAAGCGCCCAAGCCCGTTCAGGAGTAATTTTAAGGAATCTAAAAACGACAAGAAATGAAAAATTATAAATCATTGGTTTTGGCAGCCATCGCGCTTGCGGGAAGTTTGCTTGCTTCCTGCAGCAAGGAGGGTTACTGGAATAAGACAGACAAGATAGGCGAGGGCTTCTCATTCCCTTCAACCAAGCTGTCTTACGTCTTCGCTCCTGCTGACGATATGACAAAGGTGCAGGTTCCCATTGTCCGTGGAGACAACAGGCTACCTGCATATCTGGACGTTACCGGTTCAGTTCCGGCAAGTTCATCCGAATATGTTTCTTTCCCTGCGGGAGTAATGTTCGAAAAAGGCCAGGCAGAGGCTATTTATGAAATAGGCATTTCAAAGAAGTTTGACCTCGGACAATCAATACAGGCTACTCTGACATTTCAGAACCCTTCTACGGCAGGTATTGATACAACCGTAGTAACAATAACTCTGGACTATAACTGGATTTCTCTGGGCAAGGCGAAGTTTAAGGATAGCTGGTTCTGGGAGAACCTCGAGGGATATGTTGAGGCAGAAATTTTCCAGAGCGAGCAGGACCCCAGCGTCTTCAAACTGGCTGACCCTTATACGAAACAGAACAAAGAGGAGCATCTTGATAAAGCTGGAGCTGATGCTGACGCTTTCCTCCAGTTCAAAGTTCTCAAAGAAGGTGAAACCTACAAAAGGGTCTCAAATGCCCAGAAGGGATGGATTTACTATGACCCCTACTTTACCGGAGTTTTCTATGATGGAGGCCTGTTCACCCTGTATCATCCTTCTGCCCTGAGAGGATATGAGTCTTTGTTTCCTTATGCCGCAGTTCAGGAGTTCCAGGAAAACGGACTTCCTGCTGTCGTGGATTTAGGCGCCGTAATACTTGACGAAAACGGTTCGGGATGGCTCTCTGGTAAGGGAAGGCATCTGATTGTATTCCCCAATGTTCCCATTTATGATTACTCAATCTCTGTAAAGTATACCGGTCGTGAAATTGACGTAACCGACGAGGAGATTGTGAAGGCTACAGTAGCTTTGGGAGAGGATATCGACTTTGCCAAAGTTGTCCTGATTGAAGGAAAGGACGGTGACGTCGGTCTGGAAAAGATTATGGCAGAAGAGGAAGGTATTCTGGAAATTACGGAAGGCGGAGACATCAAGCTCCCCATCGTTGACCCTGTAGCTGACCAGACTTACAGCATTGTGGTTGCTGGATTCGCAGAAGGAGAGGAAGGAGCAGAACCTGAGTTGGTGAGTGCAGGATTGTCATCATTCAAGTATGTCGCACACGGAGTAGCAGCTCCCGAGTGGGAACTTATAGGAACAGGTAATTTCACCTATAACTCTTGTTTCTTCTCTGAAGACGAAGACGGAACTATCCCTTATGTAGAAGAGGGTCTTGAACTCTATCGCTTCCCTGACTCCAACAGTTACAAAATTACTGGTTGGTGCAGTGGGGATGGTGACTATCCCGGTGGAGATTTGTTCTTTACAATCGAGGAAGACGGTACTGTCGTAGCAGAAGAGGGGCTTGATACAGGTATCGGCGCAGAGGTCACCGGCTATGCCGCAATATTGGCAGATGACGCCTCTTATTGGGGTGGTCCCTCAGGATATGTCGGAAGAGACGGCAGTATAAATATTTATCTTGTGTACTACTTCGATGACGCAGACTATACTTATATCTGCGATGGTCTTGAGACGTTCGAACTTGCGGCGGCTTCTGCCAAGGCTCCCTCAACTGCCAAGCCCGTATTCAATTTCAGACCTCGCGAGAATAGCAGAGATTTCAGATTCTGCACACCGCTCAATGCTGTAAAGAGATTCAATAGCATTGAAAAAAAATCTTACGAATTGTATAAGTAGTGTCAGATACGAAGTTTTTTGACTAAATTAGTGGCGGCTTCCTTTTGACAGCCGCCACTTTTTTACATCTTATGAAAAAACTGTTATTAATTCTCTGTCTGCTCTGCCCTCTGCTGGCAGTGGCGGCGCCCGTTAGTGAAACGGCCTGCAGAAAGATTGCGGCGGAGTTCCTTAACTCCAAGAAATGCCGGGCCGATGTGGCGCAACTCAAGTTGGTCAAGACTGATTTTGCGGTCAAGTCCTCCGCGCAGGCTCCGGCATATTATGTCTACAAAACTCCTGCAAAGGGTTTTGTGATAGTGTCCGGCGACGATTCAGTCGAGCCCATTCTGGCCTATTCCACGGAGGGGAATCTGTCAGAGGGCAATCCTGCCCCCAACTTTCTTTCCTGGATGCAGATGTGGGAGAGAATCATAGACTCGAACCGCAGGCTTCGGACAAAGGCCGATTCAAAAGTATCCCAGGCGTGGATGGACGTCACCGCTCCGGCAAAGATGACTTCAGGGCCTGCCGAAATGCTGCTTGAAACGGCTCTCTGGAATCAGGGCTCGCCCTACAATCTGAAATGCCCCTCAGACGGGGGAGGTCGTTGCTATACCGGTTGTACCGCAACGGCCCTCGCCATCATTATGCGTTATCACAAGTGGCCCGATGCGGGTGTCGGCACCCTCCCCGGCTACATCACCGGGGAAATTGAGATTCCCGACGTTGTGCTGGGAGAAAGATATGACTGGGACAATATGCCGCTGACTTACGACGGTACCGCAACCGAAGACCAGAAGAATGCGGTCGCCACGCTGATGTACCACTTGGGCGTGATGATGAAGTCGAGCTATTCAAGTTCCGGCACGGGCTCTCACGCGATTTATATCGCGAATTCCATTACGAAGCATATGAAGTATGAAGATACCCAAGTCTTCACATACGCTGACTTGTATTCTCAGGAAGAATGGGTGGAGAACATCAAGCGCAGCATTCAGAACAACTGCCCCGTCCATTATTCCGGATGGGCTGAGGACGGAGGCGGGCACGCGTTCGTCGCGGACGGATATGACGCGCAGGACAAGATTCACATAAACTTCGGATGGGGTGGGGCCGACAACGGATACTTCGCCGTTCCGAAGTTCGGGGAATATACTGAAGGCCACATTGCAATCTTCAACCTCAAGAAAGATGAAGGCGCTTCCTCCGCCAATATCGTATTGACTACTTACAAGGGCTCGAAAGGCATTGAAGCCACCGTTGACGGAAATAAGGTGACTGTTTTTGAGACAGGCCTGCCTATGCAAATAAAGGTGGCTTACTATGAAAATCTCAGTGCCGCGGCTTTTGACGGCGAACTTGGCGTCGGACACTGGAACAGGGAAGGCTCTCTTGTAGAAGTTCTTGGAAGTAAACAACTGGATGAAGAGTTCTCCGGCCTGACACCGGATGGAGGTTCATACCTGGTCGGATTGGATTTCTCCGGCTGTGTCCTGGAGGAGCCAATCCGGGTGGGAGACGTGATTATGGCTATGTTCAAGGAGGACGGCGGAGAATGGAAGTCCTGCCCTTACGAGAGGAATGTTCCCGGCTTTGTGGGAGCATTGGAGATTGCCGACCCCAGAACCATCAGGGAGTGTACCAAGGTCAGTATGGACCCTTCCGCCGGCACGGTGGTGATAACGACCAAGGACCAGGTGGAAATCAAACTTCTTGACTCTGCCGGCGCTCAGGTCGCGGACGGGTTCAGCATCACGGATACTGGAGCTGTAATAGATGCGGCGAGAATCCGCAAGGGCAAGTACACGCTCAGTCTTTTCAAGGAAAATGAAGAACTGGTAGAAATTGAGGTTGAGTTATGAAAACACAGATTAGAATAGCATCAATTATAGCCGTGATGGCATTTGCCGCATCTTGCGCAGTTGCCCCGTCAATTACCGTAAACCCCACTTCCATCAGTATGAAGGCGGCGGGAGGCAAGGCCGACGTCACGGTTGACGCCAACTGCGACTGGACTGTCAAGACTGACCAGAACTGGGCATCGGCCCGCAAGGGTTCCTCCAACGGAAACCTTACCATAAACGTCAGCAAGAACTCCAACCCCGACCCAAGGACAGCCACCATTACGCTGAGCGCTGAAGGCGTCAGCGCCGTCATAACGGTTAATCAGGAGCAGAAGAACTCCATAGTGATAGACGGGGACTTCAAGATATTTGTCACGGAGGAGTCCCAGGAAGCTTCCCTGTCTCTCAAATCCAATACCGACTACAAGGTGACCATTTCCCCCGGCGCCGACTGGATTAAGTTCAAGGCCATCACAAAGGGAATCGTGGAGAGTTCGGCAGTGTTCACGCTCGCGGCCAACGATTCCTTTGAAAGCCGTACGGCGGAAATCACCTTCGAGGCAGAGGACTGCAACCCCATCCCGGCTACAGTCATTCAGTACGGGAAGCCCAGGATACTCGGAGTGGGTGTCGCCGGAATTGAAGAATTCAAGGTCCCCTCCGTCAACAACGACGAAAGCGCGGCTGTTGTCATTGTTGCGGGAAGCGAAGTTCCTTACCAGGCGGATATGAGCGTCAGCGTGAATCCCGCCGGTGACCTGGTTTCGGTGAAGGCCTATGAACTCCGGGACATCAGTCTTGGGGACTTGGAAGGTGTCTCAAAACTTGATTTGACCAAGCTCTTCTAAAGCTTGTCCTGCTTCAAGTCTTCTATATAGCGGTCTATCCGCCGCATCTGGGAGGCTATGTCAATGCCCTGAGGGCAGCGCGTCTCGCAAATCTGGCACCCTGTGCAATGGTCTGCCTGGCGCACGGTCGGCAGGGCTTTGTTGTACTCCAGGAGGTACCTGCGCTTGATGCGCCCGTAGTTTTTCTGCGCCGCGTTGACAGCATAGGTGCCGTCGGTGATGTTGGAGTTGTAGAATTTGAAGATTCCGGGTATGTTTATGCCGTAGGGGCAGGGCATACAGTACTGGCATCCCGTACAGCCTACGGTGGGGAATTCCTTTATCATCACCGCGGCCTGTTCAAGAAGGGTGAAGTCTTCCTCTGAAAGAGGCCTGAAGTTACAGAAGGTGTCCAGGTTGTCCTCAAGGTGCTCCATATAGGTCATTCCGCTGAGCACGGTGAGGATTCTGGGGAAACTGCCGCAGAATCTGAATGCCCAGGACGCTATGCTGCTCTGAGGCTCGCGGCCTTTGAGCAGGCGGCTTACCGCGGAAGGGACTTCGCTCAGGCGTCCGCCCAGAAGGGGTTCCATAATGATGACGGGAATCTCGAGCCTGTCCAGTTCCCTGTACATATGTTCAGCCTCGACGTCACCGTCCGTATGCTTCCAGTCCACATAGTTCATCTGAATCTGCACAAAGTCCCAATGGTATTTGGAGTGGAGTTCCAGGATACGGTCAAAACCTTCTCTGTCTCCGTGATAGGACCATCCGAGATGCCTGATTCGCCCCGCTTTCCTTTCCTCAAGGAAAAAGTCCAGCAGGCCGTTGCCGATGAATCTGTCCCGGAAATCCTCGAAACCGGTGAGACAGTGGAACAGGTAGTAGTCTATGTAGTCGGTCTTGAACACTTCCAGGGAATGCCTGTACATATTCACGCCTTCTTCGATGGGGTAATCCAGGTTCTTGTAGTTGGAGCATTTGGTGGCGAGCCGGTAACTCTGCCGGGGATACCTTAGCAAGGCGTTGGCCGTAGCCTGCTCGCTTTTTCCCCCGATGTACAGGGGAGCGGTGTCGAAGTAGTTGACTCCCGCCTGAATGGCCCGGTCAACCAGACTGTTGACCGCTTCCTGGTCTATTACCTTCTCTCCGTTCTCACCATCGGAGGCGGGCCATCTCATACAGCCGTATCCCAGCAGTGAGATGCCTTCCATATTGGAAGACATACTGCCAAGAGTCTTCTTTCCGGTATTTTCTTCCGTCCTGACACCGCAGGCCACAACGCTTGCGGCTGCCGCGGCCGTACCCGCGGTCTTTAGAAAATCTCTTCTGTTCATTCTGCCTTGTCGATATGGGTTGAACGTCCGTTCACGGTTATTGCGCTGACGGGTCTGCTGGGACACACGAATTCGCAGGCCCCGCAACCGATGCACCTTTCCTCGTTGACTGTCAGTACCTTGAGCCCGTCGCTTGAGTAATCTCCCATTTCAATGGCTCCGGACGGGCAGTGGCGCATACAGTTGTAGCAGTTGACTCCGTCCCTGTTGAGGATGCACAACTGCGGGTTCACGCTGGCAGTTCCTATGCTGACCATCAGTTTGTGCCCTTCAAGAAGCCCGGTTATGGCGCCGCTGGGGCAGACATCGCTGCAGGAGTGGCATTCGGGCCGGCACCAGCCCTTGTCGTAGTTCATCTGGGGCTGCATAAGGTGTTCAAGGTCGGTGGAAGGACTCAGTACATCGTTGGGGCACGCGCTTATGCACAGTTGGCAGGCGGTGCAGTGGTCATAGAAACTCCTGACCGAGCCGGAGCCGGGAGGAACCAGACGTTCGCTGCGCTGAGGCCTCTGTTTCTCCACTACGGGCGCCAGATTTCCGTCGCCCGCCCTGGCAATGGCGGATGCTCCCAGAAAGGCGGCCGCTCCCAGGAACGCGCGCCTGGAGCCGGAGTTGTCGGAATTCTTTTCCGCCTTTGGCTTGCGGCCGTAGGCGAACTTGAAAGAAACGGCTTTCTCAGGGCATCTTCCTATGCAGTCGAAGCAGTCCACACAGCGGGAGTAGTCGATGTGCGGCTCTCCTGCCGTGTCGATGCAGGATGACTTGCAGGAACGTTCGCAGCGGTGGCAGGCGGTGCATTTGCCGCTGTCAATGACGGGACGCCACAGGGAATATCGGCTGAATATGCTCAGAACCGTGCCTACGGGACATACATTGTTGCACCAGGCCCTTCCGTAGAGGGCTGACAGGAGAGTGATGAGAGCCAGGGTGACGATTGCCGCAACCGCAACGGCTCCCCAAGTCGGGCGGACTGCCGCCGCCACCATACGCCCGTATGCGCTGTATGGCTCGACCAATGCGACGAACAACTGGATGCCGCTCAGGATTGAGGCCACCATAGCTCCCAGAAAAATGTATCTGAGCCACTTGCGTTCGGGACTGAAACTGAAGTGCTTCTGCAATTTGGAAAGGGGCTTGCGGCCGTGGCGGACACGGCATTTGTTCAGCCGGTTCACACCGTGGACGCGTATCCACAGTACAATGTCCTGAAAGACGCCCAGCGGGCAGATGACGGAGCAGTAGATTCTTCCGAAAAGAATTGTCAGCAGCGTAATTCCAATTATCACAACGGCATTTGCCGCAAGGCAGGAGGGAAGAAACTGCAGTTTTGCCATCCATCCCCACCACTGTTGTCCGATTCCAATCAGAAGCAGGGTGATTCCGATGAAGAAGACAAGTGCAAGTACGATTCTGAACTTACGTAACATCTGTATGATATGAAATTAAACGGCTTTGTAGTTCTGTGGCTCCCTGAATCCGGCGAGGAATGACTTGACGTCCATACGCTTCTTGCCTGCAAGCTGGAGTTCCTTCAGTTCCAGAGCGCCGTCACCGGTACAGACGGCAAGGAAATTCTTGCCGTCAGACAGTATCTGTCCCGGGGTTCCCCTGCGTTCGCTCTTTTCCCCGAAGAAGATTTTGAGCTGCACGCTCTCGCCCCCGTCCTTTCCTGCAATCGTTGCCCAGGCGGTGGGGAAGGGGCTCAGACCCCGCACGTGGTTGTAGATGCTCTCCGTGTCGCGGCTCCAGTCAATCCTGCAATTCTCCACAGTAAGTTTGGGGGCGGGCCTAAGGACCTCCTCCCCCTGGATGTATTCCTTCTGAACGTGGAGGGAAATTCCTCCGCGTACAAGCCCGTCAACGGTCTGCAAGGTCAGTTCCGCACCCATCTTCATCAGTTTGTCGTGAACGTCGCCTGCGGTTTCGCCGGGGCCGATGGCGCATCTCTCGCGGAGCATTATGTTGCCGGTGTCTATGTTGTCGTCAATCATAAAGGTTGTGACACCGGTGTAACGCTCGCCGTTGATGACCGCCCAGTTTATGGGCGCTGCGCCTCGGTACTGGGGAAGCAGGGCGGCGTGCAGGTTGAACGTGCCGAGCCTCGGCATTGACCACACCTCCCTGGGAAGCATCCTGAATGCCACCACCACAAAGAGGTCGGCCTTGAAGCCCTTGAGCTGGGCCAGGAATTCGGGGTCCTTGAGTTTGAGAGGCTGCAGGACGGGTATGCCGTGCTCCACGGCATAGCGCTTGACGGCGCTTTCATTAATCTTGAGACCTCTGCCGCTGGGCTTGTCAGCCGCCGTGACCACAGCGACAACCTTGTATTTTCCCTTGACAAGGGAATCGAGAGACTCCACCGCAAATTCGGGAGTCCCCATAAACACTATCCGGACAGGCTTGAAGAATTGCCTTATGAGGGACCTGAGTCCGGCCCACCAGTCCTTGACGGCGTCCAACCTGAGGGTGGTGGCGTCGTGAGTGGCCTTCCAGGTGAGATATGCTCCTATGGGTGCCATAATCATTGCCGATATGAATATTCCTATGAATCCGTTCACCGCCCCGTTGTTGGCGAGCCTGGTGCCGGAAATGTCGATTACCCAGTACAGCACGAAGAAAAGGGCCGCAACTATGGCGCTGGCTCCGAGTCCTCCCTTGGAAATGAGGGCTCCCAGCGGAGCGCCGATGAAGAACAGAAGCAGGCAGGCAAGCGCCTGGGCGAACATCTTGAGCATTTCTATGTAACTGCCCCTGTAGAAGAAAAGGTCGCTGTAACTGTTGATGTAGTATTCCTCGGCGTTCACCTTCGCGCTCCTCAGCTTGTCCAGGGCGAGTCCCGCCGCGCGGACGGCATCTTCGGGCTTTTCCCATTCAAGGAAATTATCCGCTTGGAAGACCTCCTTGCCTATGTCTTTCCTCGCCGTGTCCAGTTGATACGAGTATTTCAGGCTGTTGGTGGAAACAAGCCTCTTCACCGCAATGGGCCGGAGGCTGTCAATCCGTACGCTGCAGGAATCGTAGAGTTCCTTGAGCTGGGAGAACTTCATCGCCTTTATCTGGTCGTCGAAGCGGACGGAGTCGGACTGCTGGAAACTGTAGTTCTCCAGGGGGATGACCATTTCCTGGCTCTTGAAATATATTCTCTGGAGTTTGTAAACGTCATCCTTGTATCCGCCTGTCTTGTTCTCCTCCTGATAGTTGCATCCGTCGAACATCGAGAAGGTAAGATAATCTTTGTTGGCGGACAGCCTGAGAATGGCGGAATCGGCAATGGAGACGGACGTGTTGCCGTTATGGTTGGTATGATTGTACACCATAACATCATACATCATACCTGTCTTAGGGTTCTTGGAACCCGTCTTCAGGACATAGCCGTCTATGCCTTCGTAGAAGATTCCGGCGGGAATGCTGATTTCGTCCTTGGTCCTGCCTATGTCGTCGCGCAGGGTGTAAATTTCATTGAACGCCCTGGGGACAAGGCTGTCTCCTATGAAGAAGGCTCCCACGCTTATAAGGAAGGCGGCGCCAATCATAGGCGCCATAACCCTTGTCAGGGGGATGCCGGCCGAACGGATGGCCAGAAGTTCGTTGTTCTCGCCGAAATTTCCCAAGGTCATCACCGAAGCGAGCAGTGTGGCCAGGGGCAGAGCGAGCGGGAGAATGGTGCACACGCCCCAAAGCAGGAACTCCCCTATGACGCGGAGACTCAGGCCTTTCCCTACAAGTTCGTCTATGTAGAGCCAGAGAAACTGCATCATCAGGATGAAGATGACCACCAGCAGAATCGCGAAGAACGGTCCTACAAACGCTTTCAGTATGAATTTGTCGAGTCTCTTCATCAAAGTTTGGAAATGAGGGCCTTGAGCGCGTCGTCAAGGCCGGAAGCGTCACGTCCGCCGGCGGTAGCCAGTCCCGGCTGGCCGCCTCCGCCGCCCTGGATGTGTTTGGAGGCATCCCTGATGTCGGCGCCTGCGTTGCGGCCCGCCTTGACAAGGTCTTCAGAGTACATAAGCAGGAGCTGGGGCTTCCCGTCCGCCTGGAACGCCGCCGCAATCATTGTGGAGTCTGATTCCTTCTGAATCAGCAGCGCGGCTTCCTTGAGCATTGCTGCGTCTTCCGTCCCGGTGACCTTGATGAGACGTATGCCGTTGATTGTGTTGGCGCTCCGGTGAAGTTCCCTTGCATAGTCGCGAACCTTGAATTTCTTGAATTCCTCCGCTTTCTTCTTGTATGCGGCGCTTTCTCCCAGGAGTTTCTCAATGGCGAAGACAAGGTCCTGGGGATTGCCGAGAAGGGACTTGGCTTCCCTGATGGTGTTTTCCTCGCCCGTCACGTAGGACAGGGCTGCCTGTCCGGTGACGGCCTCTATTCTGCGTATGCCGGCGGCCACTGCGCTTTCCGACGTAATCTTCAGGAGACCTATCTGTCCGGTGGCGTCTGCGTGGCATCCGCCGCAGAGTTCAACCGAAGGGCCGAACTTGATTACGCGGACCCTCTCTCCGTACTTCTCCCCGAACAGGGCTATCGCTCCCATTTCCATTGCCTCTTCCATAGAGGCCTCCCGGGTTTCTTCCCTGGTGTAGTTGTCGCGGATGAGCCGGTTGACTCTCTGCTCCGTGAGCTGAATCTGCTCGTCGGTCATCTTTGCGAAATGAGAGAAGTCGAAACGGAGGTAGTCGGGACCTACGAACGAACCTTTCTGCTCGACGTGGGTTCCCAGGACTTCCCTCAGGGCCTGGTCCAGCAGATGGGTCGCGCTGTGGTTGTTGGTGATTCTGAGACGTCTGTCCTCATCGACGTGAAGAATGAACCTGCCTTCGGGCCGGGCGGGAATCTTTTCCGCCAGGTGGATGATTAGCTTGTTCTCCTCTATGGTGTTGAGAATCCCTATTTTTTCGCCGTCCTCGCCCACTATGTATCCCGTGTCTCCGCACTGGCCGCCCTTCTCCGCATAGAAGGGAGTGTAGTTGAACACCAGCTGGAACTGGGTCTTCCCTTTCTGGGAAACAGTGCGGTGGCGAAGGAGTTTGATGTCCTTCATCTCCAGGCTGTCGTAGCCCTTGAACTTGACTTCTCCCGGCCGGAGTTCCACCCAGTCTCCGAACTCGTTCGCCGTAGCGTGGCGGGCGCGTTCCTTCTGCTTCTGGAGTTCGGCCTGGAAGCCGTCCATATCCACGCTGAGACCTTTTTCCGAAGCTATGAGCTGGGTCAGGTCTATGGGGAAACCGAAGGTGTCGTACAGGGTGAAGGCGTCGACTCCGCCGATGACGCCGGTGTCTCCGGACTTCGCTATGCACTCTTCCAGAAGTTTCATACCCCTTTCCAGGGTGCGCATAAACGCGAGTTCTTCCTCGCGGATGACGTTCTCTATGAGTTTCTGCTGTCTGGCCAGTTCCGGGTAGGCTTCTCCCATATCGTCGATGAGCTGGGGAACAAGCCTGCAGAGGAAGGGCTCGTTGAAGCCGAGGAAGGTGTATCCGTAACGGACGGCGCGGCGCAGGATTCTGCGGATTACGTAGCCGGCCTTGACGTTGGACGGAAGCTGACCGTCGCTGATGCTGAACGATATGGCCCTGATATGGTCCGCAACGACGCGCATAGCGACATCCGTGTCGGAACTCTCACCGTATCTGTGTCCTGACAGTTCTCCGATTCTGTCCAGAAGCCCGGAGAAAACGTCAGTGTCGTAGTTGCTGTTCTTGCCCTGAAGCACCGCGCAGAGTCGCTCGAACCCCATACCTGTGTCGATGTTCTTTTCCGGCAGGGGAACCAGGTGCCCGTCCGCCATCCTCTGGCTCTGCATAAACACGAGGTTCCAGATTTCGATGACGTGGGGGTTGGACTTGTTCACGAGTTCGGCCCCGGTGAGTCCGTCGGCGGCCTTTTCACGGGCACTGCGTATGTCTATGTGAATCTCTGAGCAGGGTCCGCAGGGACCGGTCTCTCCCATCTCCCAGAAGTTGTCGTGCTTGTTTCCCAGGATGATATGGTCCGCGGGGAGGTGTTTGAGCCAGGCCTGGCGGGCTTCCTCGTCCAGCGGGGTTCCGTCCTCCTCGCTTCCTTCGAAGACTGTGGCGTACAGGATGCTGCTGTCAATCTTGAAAACGTCGGTGAGGAGTTCCCAGGCCCAGTCTATGGCTTCCGTCTTGAAGTAGTCTCCGAAACTCCAGTTGCCCAGCATCTCGAACATTGTGTGGTGGTAGGTGTCGTGCCCCACCTCTTCAAGGTCATTGTGCTTGCCGGAAACCCTCAGGCAGGGCTGGGAGTCGGTGGCGCGGTAGAACTTGGCCTTGTCGTTGCCCAGGAATATATCTTTGAACTGGTTCATTCCGGCGTTGGTGAACATCAACGTGGGGTCGTTCTTTACTACCATCGGGGCGGAATGAACCGGGGTGTGGCCCTTGGATATGAAAAAATCCAGGAAGGCCTTGCGAATTTCTTTAGAAGTCATATCTGTTCGGATACATATTTATACAGATTACAAAAATACGGTTTTTCTGGTAAAATGAGTATATTTGTACCTATTATATGTCAAAAACGGACCGTAAAATCAAGGACCATCTGAAGGGAGAGTTCAAAAGATTCTCCAGGCGGGGGCTTGCCCTTCGCAGCGTGGCGGTCATCCTGGCCTCCTTCGCTCTTGCCTTCGCATACCTTTTTGCAAGTTCCGTCTATGACTTGGGCCCTCTTCCCAAGACGGCTCTTCTGCGGAAGACCAATATGGGGCTCCGCTCGCGTATCGAAATGCTCAATTACAGGCTGAACCGTTATGAGGCGGTGCTTTCCGTCATAGAGAACAGGGACGCTTCGGTGTATCGCAGCATGTTCGGTCTGGATGCGGTGAACGAGGACTTTTCCGCCCTCGCGCAGAAAAAGGGCGAAACCGCGGGCATCTGCGGTGAAACGATGCTCCGGATGGACAGCCTGAGCAGAAGGATGGTCTGGCGGAGCAGGTCCCTGGATGAAGTCTCGGCCTATGCCAAGAGGATGGGGGACCTTGCCACCTCGGTGCCGGCCATTCCTCCCGTTTACCCCGACCCGGACGCCTTCAAGCTTTCAAGCCGCTTCGGTTACAGGAGAGACCCCGTGTTCGGGGATGTCCGAATGCACAGGGGACAGGACATATCTGCAAGAAAGGGGACGGCGATATACGCTACGGGGGACGGTGTGGTCCAGGACGCGGGGTACAACTTCGGAGGATACGGCAACGTGGTGAAAATCAATCACGGTTACGGCTATCTCACCCTGTACGGGCATTTGAGCAAGGTGCTGGTGCACAAGGGCCAGAAGGTCAGCAAGGGGGACAGGATAGGACTGATGGGAAGTACGGGCAAATCGACGGGTTCCCACCTCCATTACGAGGTCCATTACAAGGACGTTCCCCAGAATCCTATGAACTATATGGACATATCTATGAATACGGAGGAGTACCGGAAGATACTTGACGCGGCCAGATGAAAAGGGGTGTGGTCATATTCTTGCTTTATGCATTTATGGTCCTGAGCCTCTCGTTCGTGGCCTACGCCGCCATAGCCCTGTTCGTCAGCACTGACACGGAACGCAATCTTATGGCGGAGAACAGGACTTTCAGGAGAATGTATTCGCAGATGCTGGAGAAGGAAAGTCTCCTGAAGGACGAGGTGGCCTACCTCCAGACCAGGGATGCCGAGGTGTACCGCGACCTTTTCAGCAGCCGCGCGCCATACTTCGACCCGTCGGACAACATAAGCGGGTCCTTTGACAGCGACACCATCCCGGAAACAAGATTGGAGAGATATGCGGAGAGCAAGGTTGACGCCCTGTCGGAAAAAAAGTGGGCGATAGAAAGGAACTTCCTCGATATTTTCAAGGCCCTGTCCGCGAAGAAAACGGTCATACCTCCTATGAGGGCGCCTCTCGACAACCTGTCCTATGCGCAGGTCGGAGCCTCCGTGGGAGAGAAAATCAACCCCGCCTACAAGGTCAGGGTGCGACACAACGGGCTCGACTTCCCTGTGGCTCAGGGAACCGAAGTCAAGGCCGCGGGCAACGGTGTGGTCACCTACGTGGCCCACTCGAATACCGATGACGGAAACGTCGTGGAAATCACCCACGCCGGAGGATTCGTCACCCGTTACGCCCATCTGGGAAGCATACGGGTGTCAAGGTCACGTTTTGTCAGGGCGGGAGACGTCATAGGGACTGTGGGTATGTCGGGAGCGTCCTACGCCCCTCACCTGCACTATGAGATAATCAGGAACGGAATTGTCAGGGACCCTGTGGATTATCTTTTCGGAACCTTCGGACCGGACGATTACGCGGGAGCGCTCCTGGTATCTTCACACACGGAACAATCAATGGACTGAGATATGGAAAAACTCTATTACTCTATCGGTGAAACGGCGGAAATCCTGCAGGAGAACGTGTCTGCCGTCCGTTTCTGGACCAAGCAGTTTGCGCAGTACGTCAAACCGCATCGAAACGGCAAGGGAAACAGGCTTTTCACGGCGGCCGACATAGAGACGCTGAAACAGGTCAAGCATCTGGTGAAAGTCGATGGCCTGACCCTTGACGGAGCCTCGCGGGCAATGGCCGGAAACAGGTCGAAACTGGACACAAAGGTCAAGGCTCTGGAGTCCCTGAAGGCAATTCGGGCGCAGCTTGTTGAAATCAAGGAAAGTTTGTAAAAAATTGCTATCTTTGCCGTTCGCGCGTTTTGCGCTGAAAATCGGATAAATTTACTGTTACAATATGGCAACTACCAAGAAAATCAAGAGGGTGGACACCCCCATTGACCAGAAAGAAACTTTCGTGTCCCTGCAGAAGAACTTTGCGGACTCGGAACTCAGCGTGGAAGAGAAACTCAAGACTCTGTACGCTCTCCAGGCCGCAGACAACGCAATAGAGAAAATCGTCCAGCTCCGCGGAGAACTTCCTTCGGAGGTAGCCGCCCTCGAGGATGAGATAGATTCCCTCAAGGCCAAGGAAGACCGCATATCCCAGCTCGTTGAGGAATTCAACAACGCGATACTCGCAGCCCAGCAGGACATAGCGGACAACGATGCGGAGATTGACAGGTACCAGAAACAGCTTGCCAACATAACCAACAGCCGTGAATTCGATTCCATCAACAAGGAACTGGAAAACCTGAACCTCCTGAGGATGATTTCAGAGAAGAACATCAGGGAATCCAGGGAGCAGATAGAGGAAAAGAAGGCCGATATCGAAAGGCTGGAGGAGAGAATCTCCCTGAGGAACGAGGACCTCGAGGCCAAGAAGCTGGAACTCGAAAACATAGTGGAGTCAACCGCAAACGAAGAAAAGCAGCTCAAGGCTACGAGAGAGTCCTGCGCCAAGAAGATAGACGAGCGTACGATGAGCGCCTACGAGCGAATCCGCGCGAGCGTCCACAACCACCTCGCGGTAGTTTCAGTCTATAACGGAGACAGTTGCGGAGGCTGCTTCAACACCGTGACTCCCCAGCGCATAATCGAAATCGAGTCAGGCAAGAAGCTCGTCATCTGCGAGCACTGCGGCCGCATACTCGTAAGTTCAGAAATCAAGTAGAAAGTCTGTGATGGCCGAGCCTAAAACTCGCACAAATTACACGGAGCTTGAGATGGGCAACAAACCCCCTCAGGCTCTTGACGTCGAAGAAGCTGTCCTCGGCGCGATGCTCCTCGAGCAGTCCAGCGTGGACCAGGCGATGGAGGAACTCAATGCCAACAGCTTCTATGACCCCCGCCACAAGATGATATACGAGGCAATGTGCAAGCTTGTGAACGAGCACAGCCCCGTGGATATAGTGACGGTCTCCTCCAAGCTGAAGTCCCTGGGCAACCTGGATGCGGTCGGCGGCCCCGTCGTCCTGTCCGGCCTGTCCGGGAAAGTGGCCTCGGCCGCCCATCTGGAATTCTACATCAAGATTCTCAAGCAGAAGGCCATACAGAGAGACCTCATCACGGCGTCCAACCTGATTCTCAAGAATGCGTACGACGAGTCGGTTGACGTGGACAAGCTCATCGATATGGCCCAGACCAAGGTCTTCGAGGCGACGGACAACAACATAAAGAGGGACGTCCGCGAAATAGGCGCAGTCATCAACGAGGCAATCAACTCCATTCAGGACCTTCAGAACAGTTCCGGCCTGAGCGGCGTGCCTTCCGGATTCGTGAGCATAGACCGCATCACTATGGGCTGGCAGCCTTCAGACCTCATCATACTCGCCGCCCGTCCCTCCGTGGGAAAGACGGCCTTTGCGCTGAACCTTGCCCGCAACGCCGCCGTGGAACATCAGATGCCGGTAGCGTTTTTCTCGCTTGAAATGTCCGCAATACAGCTTGCCAAGCGTCTTATGACGTCCGAAACAGGACTCAGCGCTGACAAAATCAAGGGCGGAGTGAAGCTCGAGGGCTACGAATGGCAGCAACTCGAGTTCAAAATCAAGGCTTTGAGCAAGTCCGCCCTATACATTGACGACACTCCCAGCATTCCTGTCGGGGAATTCAGGTCGAAGGTAAAGAACCTGGTGAAGAACAAGGGCGTCAGACTCATCATAGTGGATTATCTTCAGTTGATGCAGGGCCCTTCCGAACTGAAAGGGATGCGCGAACAGGAGGTTGCGGCAATCTCCAGGACCCTCAAGGCGACGGCCAAGGAGCACAACGTCCCCATCATTGCATTGTCCCAGCTTTCCCGTCAGGCGGTACAGCGTACGGGAGGCACAGGCAAACCCCAGCTCAGCGACCTTCGCGAGTCGGGTTCCATAGAGCAGGATGCGGATATGGTGCTGTTCATCCACCGTCCGGACTATATGGGAATGAGTGAGAACCCTGAAGACAGGGAAAAGACCCAGGTCATCATAGCAAAGCACAGAAACGGTGAAACCGCGGAAATAAATATGGTATTCAAGAGCGAGCAGGTCAAGTTCATAGAGCCGGACGAAGCTATGGACATAAGGGCTGCAAGGGCTCCCATCGCGTTTGCCGGCAATACGGACAATTCAGAGGATTTCCCCAGCAATGAAGCATTCTGACGACATTTCCCACGAGGGCAGAATAGTGGAGATAAGCTCCACGGTGACTACGGTGGAAATAGTCTCCGAATCGGGATGCTCATCCTGTCACGCAAGGTCTTTGTGCGCTGTGGGGGAAAGCAGGGAAAAAACCATATATGTGCCCACGTCGGGAACAGGCTGGCGGGTGGGCCAGGATGTCAATGTGTTTTTGCGCAGGACTATGGGCTTCAAGGCAGTCTGGATTGCCTACGTGGTGCCGCTGATTGTGCTGGTGGCCGCGCTTCTGTGCGCCCTGGGACTGGGAGCGGCCGAACTTGTGGCCGGACTGGTGTCCCTCGGGGCCGTCGCCGTTTACTATTTTGTGATATGGCTGTTTCGGAACAGGCTCAGGAATGAATATGTCTTTTATATAGAGGAAAAACAATGACTGGAATTATCATCTGGACAATTGCGGTTCTTTCCGGTTTGGGACTTCTTCTGTCTCTGCTTCTTTTCTTCGTCGCGAAGAAATTCAAGGTGGAGGAAGACCCCAGGATAGATGAGATAGAAAAGGTTATGCCCGGCGCCAACTGCGGCGGCTGCGGATTCGCAGGATGCCGCGCCTTTGCCGACGCCGCCGTCAAGGCCCCCAACCTGGACAACAATTACTGTCCGGTAGGCGGAAATGAGGTGATGAAGAAGGTGGCCGCCATTCTTGGGTATGAAATCAAGGAGAAGGCCCCTCAGGTTGCTGTTGTACGTTGTGACGGCAGCTGCAGCCACAGGCCCCGCACGAATGTCTATGACGGAATGCAGTCCTGCAAGGTCAAGGCCGCCCTGTACAGCGGCGACACCGGATGCCCTTTCGGATGCCTGGGTTGCGGAGACTGCGTCTCGGCCTGTCGGTTCGGAGCTCTCTCGATGGACCCGGAAACGGGTCTCCCCGTGGTGGATGAAAGCAAGTGTACCGCCTGCGGCGCCTGTGTGAAGGCTTGCCCCAAGGGTGTGATTGAACTGAGGAACAAGGGACCCCGCGGTATGAGGGTTTATGTCAGTTGTGTCAACAAGGACAAGGGCGGAGTGGCCCGCAAGGCCTGCACCGTCGCCTGCATAGGATGCGGCAAGTGCGCCAAGGTCTGCGAGAAGGAAGCCATAAGCGTCCAGGACAATCTTGCATACATAGATTTCACAAAGTGCAGGCTTTGCAAGAAATGTGTGGCCGAGTGCCCCACGGGTGCAATACACGCCGTGAATTTCCCTGTTCTTCCAAAGAAGGAGGTCACCAATGAGTAAAAAAATCACGTTCGCAATCGGAGGGATTCATCCCGCCGACAGCAAGTTCGCCTCTCACCGCCCCATAGAGGTCCTTCCTCTTCCTCCCGTGATGTACGTGTCGATGGCCCAGCATCTCGGAGCGCCCGCCAAGCCGACGGTGGCTGTCGGGGACAAGGTCAAGACGGGACAGGTCATAGCCGAGCCCGGAGGATTCATCTCCGCTTTCGTCCACTCGCCCGCGAGCGGTACGGTCAAGTCCATAGGTCCGCGCAAGGACCTGGCCGGCAACGATATGACGCACATTGAAATTGCCGTCGAGGGGGATGAATGGGCGGAAGGAATAGACCTGAGCGATACCCTGGTTACGCAGATTCCCGAGGACAGACTTGAAATTCTCAAGAAAATCCAGAACTGCGGAGTGGTGGGCCTTGGAGGAGCGACCTTCCCCACCCACGTGAAACTCAATCCCGCCCCCGGTTCCATCGCGGAGTGCCTGATAATCAACGGAGCGGAGTGCGAGCCTTTCCTTACGAGCGACTGCCGCATAATGCTTGAGCGCCCCAGGGAGATAATCGTCGGCGCCGCCATAATGCAGAAGGTTCTTGGAGGATGCAGGTGCGTGATAGGCATAGAGGAAAACAAGCCTGAGGCAATCAGGGCTATGTCCGAGGCCCTTGCGGAACTCGGTTATGCCGGAATCGGCATCAGTGTCCTGAAGAAGAAATATCCCCAGGGAGGAGAGAAACAGCTCATATCCGCCGTAATGGGGAGGGAAGTGGCGTCCGGAGGCCTTCCCATCAGTGTAGGCGCAGTGGTGCAGAACGTGGCGACCGCGCTGGCGGTTTACGATGCGGTGCAGAAGAACCGCCCGCTGCTTACCAATACGCTCACCGTAACCGGAGACTGCATCCCCGAAGACAGGATGCACAATTACCTCTTCCGCATAGGAATGCCTCTTTCATATATTGCCGAACAGGCAGGGGGAGTTCCGGAGAATGCGGCCAAGATTGTCAGCGGAGGCCCTATGATGGGAAAGGCCGTGGCCAATCTTGACGCCTGTACGGTCAAGGGGTCTTCCTCCATTCTGTATCTCAGCGCCAAGGCTACGAAACGCAAGGCCGCGCAGAACTGCATCCGTTGCGGACGCTGCGCAGACGCCTGCCCGATGGGGCTGGAGCCCTTCCTGCTCAACCGTCTCTACAAGGCGGGAGACGTTGACGGCCTTGAGAAAAACGCCGCTCAGGACTGCATAGAATGCGGCTGCTGTCTGTACAGTTGCCCCGCCCATATTCCACTTCTCGACTCCATCCGTATGGCAAAGGGTCAGGTTATGGGTGTCATCCGCGCCCGCGCGGCCGCCGCAAAGGCTGCCGCCGAGGCCGCAAAAGTTGAAGAAAAAAAATAATGCGCGATATGGAAATTCAGTTAGTCTCACCTAGTCCTCACGTGCACGCAAAGGCGTCTGTGTCAGCCATTATGGGTGACGTCTGCATTGCGCTCCTGCCTGCCGTCGCGGTGTCTGTCCTCTTCTACGGATGGGCGGAACTTCTGGTGCTCGGCGTAAGCGCGGTGTCCTGCGTGGCTCTGGAATGGGTCATAGCCCGGTTCCTGATGAAGAAAAAGGGCGCGTTCTGCGGCCCGGCGGCGCTGGTGACAGGCCTGCTGCTGGCTATGAATCTTCCCGTCACCACTCCCTGGTGGGTGGTCCTGACAGGAGCGGTCTTTGCCATCGGGGTGGCCAAAATGTCTTTCGGAGGATTGGGCCAGAACATTTTCAACCCGGCCATTGCGGCGAGGGTGTTCCTGCTCATATCCTTCCCCGCCTATATGACCGACTGGACCGTCACCCCCGGATTCATCCATTCCACGGATGCCGTTTCCGGAGCGACCCTTCTGGGCAAGGTTGCCGAAGGTGGAGCCGCTGCGGTTGCGGGGACGGATTATCTTCGCACACTGTTTCTCAACATAGGAGGTTCCGCCGGTGAAATATCCACTGCCGCCCTGCTTCTGGGCTTTGTATATCTGCTGTGCCGCAAGGTTGTGAAACCCTGGATTACACTGAGCGTCTTTGCAACCGTCGCATTGGTTTCAGGCGTGTTCTGGCTCATCGACCCCGCGCAATATACCGACCCCCTGTTCAATCTCCTTACCGGAGGAGTCGTCCTGGGCGCCTGCTTTATGGCTACAGATTACGTCACCTCTCCTATGAGCAACGGCGGGGGAGTCATCTACGGCATAGGAATAGGATTCATAGTGATGATGATACGTTACTTCGGCTCATATCCCGAGGGAATGTCTTTCGCTATTCTCATAATGAATATGGCGGTGCCTCTTCTGAACAGGAAGTTCCACCAGAGAAAATACGGGAGGAAATAGGATGGCTGCAAAATCTACTCTTGGAAATATGGCATTGTGCCTGACTGCGGTGTGCCTTCTGTGCTCCGCTATTCTGGGTGTCGTGTATGCGGTGACCTTCGAACCCATCAAGGCGGCGGCCAGGGCGAATCTCGAGCAGTCCCTGTCCGAGGTCGTCCCTCAGGGATGCACGGTGAATACTGATGCCGACAGCCGTGAGATGGAAGGAGTCGAATACCAGTGCTACGAGGCTGTCGATGCCGAGGGCAATCCCTGCGCAACCGCGGTCAGCTCCACGGTCAACGGATTCGGCGGCTCCCTGACAGTGCTTGTGGGTGTTATGAGGGACGGCAGCGTGTGCGCCACCAAGGTCCTGTCCCACAGCGAGACTCCGGGCCTCGGCGCGAAGTGCGAGGACAGTTCCTCGGCCTTCGTGAAGCAGTTCGAGGGATTCGACCCTTCCGTGAAGAAACTTTCGGTCCGCAAGGACGGCGGAGACGTGGACGCGATAACCGCTTCCACCATCACGTCGCGCGCGTACACCCTGGCTATAGAGAACGCTGTTAAACTGATGAAAAAGAAAGAGGCAGACGATGAGTAAGTTAGGTCTTATAACAAAAGGTTTTGTCAAGGAGAACCCTACCTTCGTGCTGGTTCTCGGAATGTGCCCCACCCTGGCCACGACGACTTCCGCGATGAACGGGCTGGAGATGGGTCTGGCAACGATGTTCGTGCTCATCCTGAGCAATATAGTCATATCCCTGATTGCGCCTCTCGTGCCCGACAAGGTGCACATCCCCGTGTATATAGTGGTCATAGCCACTTTCGTGACTGTGCTCCAGCTTCTGATGCAGGCATTCGTGCCTGACGTTTACAAGACATTGGGCCTGTTCATTCCCCTGATTGTGGTCAACTGCATCGTGCTCGGAAGAGCGGAGGCGTTCGCCAACAGGAATTCCGCGCTGGATTCCGCCCTTGACGGAATAGGAATCGGAATAGGATTCACCCTGTCCCTGACCGTGATAGGCCTTGTACGTGAAATACTGGGAAGCGGCTCCGCTTTCGGTTTCAAATTCCTTCCCTCGGACGGAATACTTGCCTTTGTGATGGCTCCCGGCGCCTTCCTGGTTCTGGGTTACCTGATGGTACTGTTCAACAAAATTGCCAAGAAGTAGCGTATGGAATACATTCTGATAATAATCTCGGCGATATTCGTCAACAATGTCCTTCTGGCGCAGTTCCTCGGAATCTGCCCCTTCCTGGGCGTATCCAACAAACTCAGCACCGCAACCGGAATGTCCGGAGCCGTATGCTTTGTCATCACGCTAGCCACGGTGGTGACCTATCTGGTCAACCGCTACCTCCTGGTGCCCTTCGGCCTCGAGTTCCTCCAGACCATCGCCTTCATCCTGGTGATTGCCGCCCTCGTTCAGGTAGTCGAGATAGCGCTCAAGAAAATCAGCCCTTCGCTCTATCAGGCCCTGGGAATATTCCTCCCCCTGATTACCACCAACTGCGCGGTGCTCGGCGTCGCCATCACCGTGGTCACCAAGGAGTTCACCTTCGGGGGTCAGGCTCATCTGCTGAATCTGGGCGAGGCCACCGTATATGCGCTTGCAACGTCCATAGGCTACGGCCTTGCAATGATACTGTTCGCGGGAATTCGCGAGCACCTGGCAATGAATGACGTTCCCAAGTCCTTCAGGGGGCTCCCCATCGCGCTCATCACAGTGAGCATAATGGCAATGGCTTTCCTGGGCTTTTCCGGAATCGTGAAATAGTGTATATTTGTAACGGAACAATCAAACAAGAACAATATGAAAAAGATTATCACAATTCTGTTTGCAGCCCTGACCGTTTCTTCAGTGGCTGCGATTGCACAGCCCCGCGCCGTGGGAGTAAGGGTAGGATATGGAGTCGAGGCTTCCTATCAGCACACTTTGGGAGCCAACTTCATAGAGGCTGACCTTGGATTCAATGGTGGAATAAACGCAAGAAACGCCACTATGTTCACCGCCGTCTATGATTTCTCCATATATGAAATCAACAGGTTCGGATTCTATGCCGGACCCGGAGCCCAGCTCGGAATATATACTCTGCACGACGCCCAGACCAACAGGAATACCCTCGGACTCGGCCTGGGACTTGCCGCCCAGTTGGGTGTGGAGTACAAGTTCGACATCCCCATAAACCTTTCCCTGGACTGGCGTCCCTCTTTCCACTTCTTCGGACTCGGTTTCCGCGGAGAGAGCGTGATGATTGGTTTCCGCTACAGATTCTAGACTCTTGTGTTCGAGATTCTGACAAAAGAGATGCTGACCCCCAATATCTGCAGGATGAGGGTCAGCGCTCCGAGACTTGCGGCGGCGGCCCTTCCCGGACAGTTCCTCATAGTGCGCGCAGATGAGAAAGGGGAGAGAATTCCTCTGACAATCAGCGACTATGACGCTGCCGAGGGATGGGTTACCATAGTCACCCAGAACATAGGGGCTTCGTCGGCGGACATCATTTCGTTCGAGCCGGGGGAGTCGTTCGCCGATGTCGTGGGGCCCTTGGGCAATCCTTCCGAATTCGTGAAGGAAACGCCTTCCGGTTCGGAACGTGTCGTCTTCCTGGCCGGCGGGGTGGGAACCGCTCCCGTATATCCGCAGGTCAAATGGCTTCACGAACACGGGGTGAAAGCGGACGTCATAGTGGGCGCCCGTACGCGTGACCTCCTCATCTACACGGATGAACTGCGCTCTGTCGCGGACAATCTATACCTGTGCACCGACGACGGCTCCCTGGGTTTCCACGGGGTGGGTACGGCGATGCTTGAAAAACTGGTGTCCGAAGGCGCCCGCTACACCCGGGCGGTAGCCATAGGACCTATGATAATGATGAAATTCTCCGTCCTTACCTGCAAGAAACTGGGCATCCCCATCGTCGTCAGCCTGAATACCCTGATGGTGGACGGTACCGGAATGTGCGGGGCCTGCAGGGTTACCGTTGACGGCAGGACGCGCTTCGCCTGTGTGGAAGGGCCTGAATTCGACGGGACCCTGGTTGACTTTGACGAGGCGATGCGCCGCCAGGGCCAGTACAAGGAGGAGGAAACTTATGAAAAAGAACACCACGTTTGTAGGATAGGACGCGGAAAATAATGGCTGAAAAAAAACCCAGAGTCCCTGTTCGTGAGCAGGATGCGAAAGAGCGCGCCGCCAATTTCCGGGAGGTGTGTCTCGGATATGACCTTCAGGAAGCGGTGAGCGAGGCCTCCCGCTGCCTGCATTGCAAGAACCCCCGTTGCGTGGGGGCCTGCCCGGTGAATGTCAGAATCCCTGAATTCATAGCGGAGATTGTGCGGGGTGACATTGACGCTGCCGCCGCCGTCATAGCCCGGGATTCTTCCCTGCCGGCGGTCTGCGGAAGAGTATGTCCGCAGGAGACCCAGTGCGAGGGCAGCTGCATCCTCGGAATCAAGGGAGAGCCTGTGGCCATCGGCAAACTGGAAAGGTTCGTCGCGGACAACGCCTCGAATGCGTCGCCCGCAATTCCCGAATCCAACGGAATCAGGGTTGCAGTGGTCGGCAGCGGCCCTGCGGGACTGGCCTGCGCCAGCGACCTTGCCAAAATGGGATATGAGGTCACCGTCTTCGAGGCCCTTCACAAGGCCGGGGGTGTGCTTCAGTACGGCATCCCTGAATTCAGGCTTCCCAAGGACACTGTCCTGAAAAGGGAACTCGACGCGGTAGCCTCCCTTGGAGTCAGGTTCGAGACCGACGTCGTGGTGGGAAGGACCGTCACTGTGGATTCCCTGATGGAAAAAGAGGGTTTCAAGGCCGTTTTCATAGGCAGCGGGGCAGGCCTTCCCAAGTTTATGGGCATCCCCGGCGAAAATCTCTGCGGAGTGTTCTCCGCCAATGAATTCCTGACGCGGAACAATCTGATGAAGGCTTTCCGCGATGATTATATGACACCCATCCATACGGGAAAGAAAGTCTGTGTGGTGGGTGGCGGCAACGTTGCGATGGATGCGGCCCGGACCGCGTTGAGGCTCGGAGCCGAGGTCCACGTGGTTTACCGCAGGACCGAGGCTGAACTTCCCGCGCGCCGCGAGGAGGTTCATCACGCCGTGGAAGAGGGTATAGTGTTCGATATGCTGACCAATCCCGTTGAAATAACGGATGACGGGAGGGGCTGGGTCAAGTCGCTCAGATGCATCCGTATGGAACTCGGTGAGCCTGACCAGAGCGGGAGGCGTTCTCCCGTCCCGATAGAGGGTTCGGAATTCGAGATAGACACCGATACCGTTATAATGGCCGTCGGGACTTCCCCGAATCCTCTCATCAGCAATACCACCGCGGGGCTTGAGCTGACAAGGCGCGGCGGCCTCGTCGCAGACGAGGCTGGGCAAACCACCCGGCCGGGTGTGTTTGCCGGCGGTGACGCAGTCACCGGCGCCGCTACCGTCATCCTGGCTATGGGAGCCGGTCGCCGCGCGGCAAAAGCCATCGACGAGTATCTGAGAGGGTAGCCGGGCGTCTTACCGCTTTTTCCCTGACGCCAGTTTCCCCGTAAGTTGAAGCAGAATTATGAGGACCACACCTGCGGCGCACCAGAGCGCGGCGGACGGAATCTGCAGGTCCAGGGGAGTGGCGGAACCGGTTCTGAGCGCCTGGGCGTCCGCTATGTCCTGCATATTGGAATAGGGCCAGATTCTGACCAGGGACCCTATCACAAAGCCCACGAGCACCAGCAGCGTGGCTTTCTCCCACCTGCCCAAAAGCCATTTGAGAAACTTGGCAAATGCGAGTATCCCGACTGCGCATCCCAGCGTGAACACCAGAATCACGGGCAAGTCCAGACTGTCGAAGTTCAGCGCGCGCATAATGTATTCGTACTTCCCCATTATCTGGAGGATGAAACTTCCCGCGATTCCGGGCAGAATCATCGAACACACCGAGACGGCTCCGCAGATGAAGATGAACCACAGGTCGTCGGGCGTCCGGGATGGAGACAGGGTGAATATCCCTATGCCCAGGACTATGCCCGCGGCTATGAACAGGGTGTCGGAGAACCTGAATCCCCTGACCTGCGCAAGCAGCAGGACCGTGGATGCCACAATCAGCCCGAAGAAAAAGGACCAGGTCTGCACAGGATGACAGTCGAGTCCCCAGGTCACGACTTTTGCGAGGGCCAGGATGCTGATGACAAACCCCAAACCCGTTGAAAGGAGAAAGTTGCCGTTGACCGTTTTCCAGAATTCCCGGAACCGTCCCTTGAAGAGACTTTTCCAGGTTGAGGGGCGGGACATTGACTCGAGAGAGTCTATCAATGGCTGGTAGATGCCTGTAAGCAGGGCCACGGTGCCTGCCGACACGCAGGGGGTGACGCTTCCCGCTCCCATTCCGAAACCCTTCAGGGCAAAAACGCAGTATTTCCTGAAATTCATCCCCTGTTTCCGGAGTTTTCGGCTATGAGCCTGTTGATTTGGATTTTCGCGTCCCTCCAGCGGGGAATGTCAACCTTTGTGCCTATGACTTCGACAACCTTTGCGGCTATGATGGAGCCGATTTCCCCGCAGACTTTCAGTGGCATTCCCAGGGAGTGTGCGTAGAGGAAGCCCGCCGCATAGGTGTCTCCGGCCCCGGTGGCGTCAATCGGCTCGGCGGGGAAAGGAGGAATGAAATGCTCCTCGTTTCCACAGCGGACGATGCTGCCCTGCTTGCCTACCTTCACGGTGGCTATGCTGCAGAGTCTGGAGATTTCCCTGAGACTCTTTTCGGGGTCGCTGAATTTTGTGAAAGCCCTCGCCTCCGTTTCGTTGGCAAAGACTATGTCTACGTATTTTTCCACTATGTCGTGGAGGAATGCTCCGTTGGACTCCACCACGTTGTAAGAGGCCATATCCAGGGAAATGATGCATCCCGCTTCCTTTGCCATCTGCACGGCCTTGCGGATGAGGTCCTGGTTCTGTACGAGGTATCCTTCGATGTGGAAGTAGTCGTATCCCAGGAACATTTCCGGCTTGAGGTCTTCCGGGACCAGTTCCATCGCCGCTCCCAGATAGACCGCGAAGGTCCTCTCGGAATTGCCTCCGGACACGAATACCATCGACCTTCCGGATGAGTTCTTTCCTTTCAGCAGGGTGCTCCTGACGCCGTACTGCTCCTGGTCGCTCTGGAACAGGTGTCCCAGTTCGTCATCTCCAATCTTGCCTATGAAGCCGGATGGCATTCCGAAGATGGACGTGCAGGTTATGGTGTTGGCGGCGGAACCGCCGGCCACGTAGTGGACACCGATGTTCTTGAGCGCCTTCCAGATTTCGTCGCCCGTTTCCATATCCACGTGCTGCATACTTCCTTTTGGCAGGTGGAACTTCTTCAGGAGGCTGTCGTCCGGCAGAATGGCGAGGATGTCTGTCAAAGCGTTTCCTATTCCGAGGATGGATTTCATAAGCATTGGGGCCGGCCAATTGGCCGAAACGAACAAATTTACAAAATAATCGGGATTTTGACTAACTTTGCGCCCCGGTGAAAACTTTGTTCAAAAAATTGCTCAGGATTGTGCTGTCAGTCTCGCTGATGGCGCTTCTCCTGTATTTCGCTTTCCGCAAGGTGGAATGGCAGAATTTCATTGACGGAATCAGGAGTACGGATTTCACCTTCGTGGCTCTTTCAATGTGCTGCGGTTTTGCCGCCTTCGTTCTCAGGGGACTCCGCTGGAAACTCCTGCTGCAGCCTCTTGACCCCCAAATCGGCTTTGCCCGCACTTTTGACGGCGTGTGCATAGGGAACCTTGCCAACTGCGCCCTTCCATTTGCCGGGGAGTTCGCCCGATGCGGGGTCGTAAGTACAAAGAAGGCCGGCTTTGACAAGACCTTCGGAACCATCGCGCTCGAGCGCCTCTGGGACTTCATATCCATTGTGCTGATTGTGGTTCTGGCCTTTCTCCTGAAAGGGGATACGGTGCGCAACTTCCTTGAAGACAACGTTTTCAGGCCTATGGCGGAGGGGGCCGTCCGAATATGGTGGCTGGCCCTGGCCCTGGCCGCGCTGCTGGCGCTGGCCGTCTGGATTGCAGTACGGTTCAGGGACTCGAACAGGGTTTGCGGAAAACTGTGCGGTCTGGCAAGCGGTCTGGGACAGGGGTTCATATCGGTCATAAGGATGAAGAAGAAAGGCGCCTTCCTGCTTCTGACCGTTCTCATCTGGACGATGTACTGGCTTATGTGCGTCAGCATCTCCACGGGATTCCCGGCCGCCGGAGGCCTTACCATAGGGGACACTCTGTTCATAATGGCGGTGGGAAACCTGGCTTCCGTAATCCCCGTGCCCGGTGGATTCGGCGCCTACCACTACATAATCGCCCTTGCCCTGTCCGGCATTTACGGTCTCGGCTGGGACAACGGGATTGTGTTCGCAACCCTTTCCCACGAGTCCCAGGCCCTGGTTATGATTGTGTCCGGAATCGCCTGTTATGTGCATCGGGCGTTGACGATGAGAAAAAAATAACTATATTTGCAGTCCCGTTCCGCCAAGGTGGTTCGGATTCGGTTCCGTAGCTCAGTTGGATAGAGCAACAGCCTTCTAAGCTGTGGGTCGCGCGTTCGAATCGCGCCGGAATCACCAAGGTCCAATGTGCATCAAAAGAATTTTTTTTGTAACTTTACAAAGTTTCGGAATCTGAGATGCAGTATATTTTCGTAGTAAACAACAAGGCGGAAAGGTCTTCACTTGCCGACAGGGTGGAAAGGGAGGCCTCGGAGCTGGATATCCGGTACTCGGTTTACCGTACCGTGGGCCCGGGCGACGCCGCCCGCTACGTCAACATCTATTGCGACCTCAATCCCAAGGACGAAGTCTGCTTTGTGGCAGTCGGAGGTTCCGGAACCATAAATGAGGTCGTTTCCGGCATTGTCAACCAGCCGAACAAGTATCTGGCCATCCTTGCCTGGTCCGGCACCTGCGACTTTGTCAAGGTCTATCCCGAGCGTTCTTTCAAGTCCGTCAGGGGAATCGTGGAGGGGACTGCCGTGAAGGTGGATATAATGAAGGTGAACGACAACTACTCCCTGAATGTCATAAACATCGGTTTTGACGCGATGGTCGCCTGCTATTCGGATATCTTCAGTGCCGAAAACGCGGAGAATCCTTACAGGCGGGGTCTTGTCAGGGCGCTCCTGTTCGACAGGTACAACAAAATCAAGGTGGTTGCGGACGGGGAAAGGATGTCCCGCAGGAAGAGAATCCTTCAGGCTACCGTTTCCAACGGTATGTATTGCGGAGGCGAGTATTTCTGCGCGCCGCGCGCCGTTGTCGACGACGGACTGATGGAAGTCTGCTCCTTCAGGACGATGAGCCTCCTGACGCTGCTGCGGATAATCCCCGCCTACAGGAGTGGCCGGCACCTTGAAGACAAACTGTGCAGGAAGTTGCTCAAATACAAGAGGGCCAGACACGTGGAGGTTGATTCCAACGACCTCATCTACATATGCTATGACGGAGAAATGATAGCTTCGTCGCATTTCGACATCGACATTATGGAGAAATCAGTCAACCTAATATTGCCCGCAAAATGAAAAAGTTGCTGACATTCTCCCTTCTGTCCGCATTTTGCTGCACCTTGGCGTCCGGTCAGCAGAAAATCTCATTTATGCCGAACTGGATTGACCAGGCGCAGTTCGCGGGCTTCTATCTGGCGTATGAGAAGGGTTTCTATGCCGAAGAGGGCCTTGACGTGACAATCAGGCATATGAAACAGGGCTCGTCCAGGTCTTCGCTGGATTACCTTGAAAAAGGCGAGGTTGACATATGCACCTCCCAACTGATTGCCTCTATGATAGAGAGGGGAAAGGGGAAAAAGATTGTCAATGTCCTCCAACTGGCACAGAACACCGGCCTTATGCTTGTGAGCCGGACTCCCCTCAAGTCTTTTCGTGACATAGAGGGAAAGAAGGTGGGAAGGTGGAAGAGCGCATATTTCGAAATCGCAGAGATTTTCTGCAACGACTACAAAATCAACGTCGACTGGATTACCTACCTCAATGACGTCAATATCTTCATTTCCGGAGCGGTGGACGCCACTTTGTGTTTCAGTTACCACGAATACTTCAATCTCCTTTTCGCAAAGGGCTCCATTCCCGAGGACCATACCCTGAAGTTTTCGGAACTCGGCTACAACTTTCCCGAGGATGCGGTCTTCACGACGGACTCCTTCTATCAGAACAACAGGGAGGCAGTCGAGAAATTCACAAGGGCGACAAAACGCGGCTGGGAATATGCCGCAAAGAACAGGGAGGAGGCCCTGGAAGTCGTGATGGAATATGTGAAGAAGAACAACGTTGCAACAAACCGCCCTATGCAGCGTTTTATGCTGGACGAGATTCTGAACCTTCAGGTCAACAGCCAGAGCGGAAAGGCGGATTTCAAGAAAGTGGAAGAGAGGGTTGTCAATATGCTCAACGACGCTTTGATGAACCTCGACGAGGAATACAGGCCGGTAATATATAAGGATTTCATCAAATGACGCTTGCCGCATCAAAATCAATATCCAAGAGACTTTCCCAGAAAATCCTGAGAATCACGGCCGCCGTGTTCGTGGCTGCCGTCATCTGCGTGGGAATCGTATCTTTCAACGCCATTGTTCTGGAGTCCAGGCAGAACGCGAGCCGTGCCCTCAGCAACAACATCCTTGAGATAGAGAAAGTGCTCACCGGAGTGGAATCCGCGTCCGATATGGCGGCCAGGGTAGTACAGATTTTCGGTCCTGTGGTCAACCTTGATTCCATTTCAACCGGGTTGCTTAAGGCCGACTCCGCCCTGGTGGCCTGCGGAATAGCTTTCGAGCCTTACAAACTGAGGGAGAATGAAATGTACAGCCTCATTCTTTCGACCCAGGATGAAGATACCGGAGAGATTTCAACAGTCAAGATGGACGGTGAGGAGTATGACTATCTGACGATGGACTGGTATCAGATTCCCAAGCTTACCGGGCAGGCCTACTGGAACGAGCCCGTATATGACGAGGGCGGTTCATCCAGTATGATTTCAACGTACAGCGTGCCCCTGTTCAACAGGACGGGAGAGTTCTTCGGAGTGCTCCGCGCCGACGTCTCCCTGGAATGGCTCACCCGCGTGGCGGAGAAGTTCCGCCCTTATGAATCGGCCAAGACGCTGCTTGTGGGAAAGAGCGGCACATTCATTTCCCATCCTGACAAGGAGAAGATTCTCAACGAGACAATATATACCGATTGCCTTGACAAAGCCGACGACAAAGCCCTGGCAGTCTGTCAGAAGATAATGTCCGGAGAACCGGGCATCTCCGTAATGGCTTTCGGGGAGGAAAACTACTATGCCGTCTATGCCCCGTTGCAGAACGGATGGCGGGCCATAGGACTTTGCAGCCGCAGGGACTTTCTGAAAGGGGCGGAGAAAATCAACGTCTCACTGTACCTGATAGTCATATTGGGCCTCATAATCCTGTATGTGACAAGCAGGAAGACCATTTCCAAGATGACCAGGCCCGTCACGGAGTTCGCATATTCCGCTATGAATATGTCCAGGGGCAACTTCCACGCAAGAATCCCGTCTGTGGACACGAAGGATGAACTGCTCAAACTGCACGATTCGCTGAAGTATCTGCAGTCCTCCATAAATGACTATATCTCAGAACTGAAAATTGCGACCAGCAACAAGGAGAGGATGGAGAGCGAACTGAGCATCGCGAGTATGGTGCAGAAGTCGATGCTTATCCACACTTTCCCCGATGACGGGGCGGACATCTTTGCCAACCTTGTTCCCGCCAAGGAAATCGGAGGAGACCTGTATGACGTGATTCAGGAAGGAAAGTATCTTTTCTTCACGGTGGGCGACGTGTCTGGCAAGGGTGTCCCTGCGGCGCTGTTTATGGCCATCACCCGTTCCGCCTTCAGGTTCGCGGCCAGTCTCGGCCTTTCCGTGGCCGAATCCGTCTCCAGAATCAATGACAACTTCTGTGTAGGAAACGAGGAGGGGATGTTTGTCACCCTGTTCGTCGCAAGAATCAACCTTGAAACACTTGAGATGGAATACTGCAACGCAGGACACAATCCCGTTGTTATTGTCGGCCCGGACGGCAAGGCGGATTTCCTCCGCGCAAAGTCCAATATCGCGGCGGGCCTGTTCCAGGGATTCTCCTATGTCGGGGAGTCTGTCCGGCTTGAGAAGGGCTCGAGGCTGATTGCCTATACGGACGGAGTTACCGAGGCGGAGAAGAAAAACAAGAGCCAGTACGGGGAATCCCGACTCATCGGATTCGCGTCTGGCATCAAGCCGGAATCCACCTCGAGGGAAGTCGTCGAGAACCTGTTCGACAGCGTCAGGGAATTCACCGACGGCAACGAAAGGAATGACGACATCACCATTCTGACCGTCACTCTGTAATCTGAAAATCAAGGAAAATCCCCTTCGTCAATCCTGCGTCGCTCCGCAATGGTGGATGAAGCAGTCTATGGTGTTCTCCATAAGGGAGCAGATGGTCATAGGACCCACTCCCCCTGGAACCGGAGTGATGACGGATGCCTTCTTGCAGACATTCTGGAAGTCCACGTCTCCGCAAAGCGTTCCCGTGTCGGAGTCGCGGTTTATACCCACGTCAATCACCACTGCTCCGTCGGCCACCATATCGGCCGTGATGTACCTGGCGTGACCTATGGCGACCACAAGAATTTCGGCCTGACGTGTTATTTCCCCCAGGTTTTGGGTGTGCGAGTGGCATATTGTGACAGTGGCGTTCTCGTTGAGCAGCAGTTTTGCGGTGGGCAGGCCGACTATGTTGCTTCGCCCTACGACAACGGCTTTCCTGCCTTCTATCCTGACATTTGCCGCCTTGAGCAGGCGTATGATTCCGCGAGGGGTGCAGGGGACGCAGTACAGGGGATTGAGTTCCGGCTCCGTGCGCCTTCTCCACAGGGCGGCCACGTTCTGGGGATGAAACCCGTCGACGTCCTTGTCCCTTGCAATGGCGGCTATTATTTTTATCTCGTCGATGTGCGCGGGCAGGGGCAACTGGACCAGAATTCCGTCCACGTCACTGTCTGAGTTCAGGCGGTCGATGATTCCAAGCAGTTCTTCCTGTGTGGTCTGTTCGGGCAGACGGATGGTCGTGTTGCGGATTCCTATCCGTTTGGATGCGCCCGCCTTGCTGCGTACGTATGAAGCGCTGGCGGGGTCGTCTCCCACGAGCACAACTGCGAGATGAGGCACTCTCCCGTACTTCCGGGGGAAAGTGGCGACTTCCTCGGCCATCAGGGCCTTCAGATTGTCCGATAATTCTTTGCCGCTTAATATCACGGCGCGAAGATAGCAATAAAATTCGTATATTCGTAGGATTAAACGATTCCTCAATGAGAGAACTGAAGCTTACCAATACAATAACCAGGAAGAAAGAGCTGTTTGTCCCCATCCACCCGGGCCACGTCGGAATGTATGTCTGCGGCCCCACCGTATATGGAGACGCTCATCTCGGCCACGCCCGTCCCGGGGTCACCTACGACCTCCTTTTCAAATTGCTCACGCATCTGGGCTACAAGGTGCGCTATGTCCGCAACATAACCGACGTCGGCCATCTCGAGCACGATGCGGACGAAGGAGAGGACAAAATCGCGAAGAAGGCAAGGCTGGAGCAGCTCGAGCCTATGGAGGTGGTGCAGAACTATACCTTGCGCTATCACGAGGCCATGCGTCTCCTGAACGTGGCTCCTCCCTCCATTGAGCCGCGCGCCAGCGGACACATCATAGAACAGATTGAAGCCGTCAAGAAGATTCTTGACGCGGGCTTTGCCTACGAGAGCAACGGCAGCATCTATTTCGACGTAGCCGGATACAATGAAAAGTTCCACTATGGAGTCCTTTCCGGGCGCACTCTGGACGATACCCTGGAGGGGACCAGAACCCTTGACGGACAGTCCGACAAGAAGGCCCCCTGTGACTTCGCGCTCTGGAAGAAGGCGGAACCCCAGCATATAATGCGCTGGCCCTCACCCTGGGGGGAAGGATTCCCCGGCTGGCATCTGGAATGTTCCGTGATGGGGGAGAAGTATCTCGGCCGGGAGTTCGATATCCACGGCGGAGGAATGGACCTGATGTTCCCTCACCACGAATGTGAAATAGCCCAGAACCAGGTGTCGAGAGGCACCGCCGGCGTGCATTACTGGGTACACAACAATATGGTGACCGTTAACGGGCAGAAGATGGGCAAGTCCCTGGGCAACTTCATCACGCTTTTCGACCTCTATCGGAAGTACAGCCCTATGACAATACGTTTCTTCATCCTTCAGGCGCATTACCGCGGGACGCTGGATTTCTCTGACGAAGCTCTCACGGCCGCGCAGAAAGGATTTAAGCGTCTTATGCAGGCGTCGAAGGACCTTTACCTGATGGCAGGCGCCAAGGCTCCGGAATACGTATATGGCCAACTTCCGCAGAACACGGCCCCTGACAGTTGCCCGGCCGTCAGCGCCGAGGTAAGGTCGATATGGGAGGCAGTGTACGATGCTCTTTGCGATGACCTCAACACTCCGATGGCTCTGGCGTCCGTATCCGAGGCGGTCAGAATCATCAACTCCGCAAAGGAAGGAAAGTTCAGCCTCGCGAAGGAAGACCTGGACACACTGGTCCAGCTGTTCGGTGACATAGTCTTCGGTGTAATGGGCCTGCGCGATGAGGACCTTTCCTCCGGAGACGGCGGCAGGATAATAGGAGGTCTTATGGAAATGGTCCTCGAACAGAGGGCGGCGGCCAAGGAAGCAAGGGACTGGACGGCCTCAGACCACATCAGGGACTCTCTCAAGGCGTTGGGAATAACGGTGAAGGATACCAAGGACGGCGTGGAATGGACTCTGGAATAAGACTCGTAAGCTGGAACGTCAACGGCCTCAGGGCCGCCGCAGGGAAGGGTTTCGCCGATTCCTTCGTCAAACTTGACGCCGACTTCTTCCTGCTCCAGGAAACCAAGCTCCAGGCAGGACAGATAGACCTGGAATTCCCGGGATACAAATCCTATTGGAACTATGCCGACAAGGCCGGATATTCCGGGACCGCCATATACTCGCGGCTCGAACCTCTGGAAGTCCGCCGCGGAATAGGGGTGGACGAATTCGACCACGAGGGAAGGGTCCTGACTCTCGAGATGCCTTCATATTTCGTGGTATGCGTATATGTTCCAAATTCCCAGGACGGGTTGCGAAGGCTTGACTACCGTCAGAAATGGGATGCCGCCTTCACTTCATATCTCAGTTCCCTGGCGGCCGTAAAACCGGTCGTGGCAGGAGGAGACTTCAATGTGGCCCATAAGGAAATAGACCTCAAGAATCCGGCAACCAACCACTTCAATGCGGGTTTTACCGATGAGGAAAGGGCCGGAATGGATGCAATGCTCCGCGCGGGTTTCACCGACAGCTGGCGCAGCCTGCATCCGGGGGAAGTCAAGTATTCCTGGTGGTCTTACAGAATGGCCGCAAGACAGAGGAACGTGGGGTGGCGCATAGATTATTTCCTGACGTCCGGCCTGACTTTGGTGTCGGCAGGGATACACAATGAGATATTCGGTTCGGACCATTGTCCGATTGAAGTCGTGTTCAACCCTTGAGGATTGAACACGACTTCAGGACTTCGTCCCGCCGAATCACGGGACATTATTTCATTGTCAGTATCCGAAGATTTCCTCCGTAGTCACGCTCTGAACCTTTCCGAATGAGGAAAGTCCCTCAATGTCATAGTCGGACTGCCTTCCGAGTATTCCTATGGTGTACTTGCGGTCCTTCACGTTCTGCTGCTGGAACCTGACCACGTCCTCGAGCGTAAGGTTCTGCACGGAATCGTATATGAGTTTGTCCAGATTGACGTCAAGCCACAGTTTTCTTGCAGACAGGTACGCGAAGAGAATTCCCGACTTGACTGTTCTCTGAGACCTGAGGTTTGACAGAAGGCTCTCCTTGGCGATTGCGAACGCTTTCGGTGAAACGGGCATATTGTTGATGATTTCGTCGAATGCGTTCAGGGCGTCCACAAGCTTGTCGCTCTGTGTCATAATCATATTCATATACAGGTCGGTATGCTCCAGGTCGTCGGGCTGCTGGTAGGCGGCGCCGGCGGAATATGCCAGCCCCCTGGCTTCACGCATTTCCTGGAAGACGATGCTGTTCATACCTCCTCCGAAGTATTCGTTGTACAGAGAAACGGACGGAGTCTTGGCCGCGTCGAAAGCCTCGCCCTGTGATGATACGGAGAAAAGTATCGCCTGATTGGCGTCGAAGGGGGCGAGGATGAGGCGGTTTTCATCCGTTGAAAGATATTTGAACGGGTCGCTCTTGCCTACGGCTTCCCTTGTTTCCGGACAGCGGTGGACCTTGTTCACGAGTTTGGCGAAGGTCTCGCCTTCCATAGGCCCGTAGTAGAGGATTTCGTGTTCCTTGTCGAACAGGGAGTGAATTTTCTCAAGGAGAGAGGCGTCTGTCAGGGAATCAATCTGTCCGGAACTCAACTGTGTCGTATAGGGGTTCTCGGGTCCGTAGAGAAGATAGGCCCTCAAACGGTTGAAGTTCGCGTTCTGGTCCGTCTTGTCATTGAGCCTTTCCTGCTTGATGTTGGCCTTGAGCATATCCAGCGCTTCGGGGTTGGGCTGCGCGTCCTCTATGAAATCCTCGATGAACGTCATAGCCTTCTCCATATTTTCAGCAAGACCGTCGACAATTATGTATGTCCGGTCTCCGCGGCATTGTACGTTGAAGTCACAGGCGATGCTGTACAGGTATTTCTGCACTTCCTCGGGGCTCATCCTGCTTGTGCCGAGGTATTTCATATACCTTGCGGCCACGGGGAGAATCCGGTCCGCGTAGTATCCGCTCTCAGTCAGATAGTAGAGTTCGAAGGTTCCGTTGGTCTCGTTCTTCCTGTAGAGGATGTCGAGTCCCTTGTCCGACTTGAGCCGTGTTATGTCCTTCTTGAAATCGAGGAATGAGGGCTCTATGGGCTTGACCGCGGACGCTTCCGCCTGAATGTTGCGCAGGAATGTGCTGGACGTGTCCCTGTTTGTGAAGATGGGGGTGATGGCGGGCTTGTCAATCTTTGTGCCGTCATCCTCGGGCTTGCCCTGCAACTTGTTGACCTGCACGTAATTCTGACCGAAGTTGGCGTTGGCGAATGCCACTATGTCCTCTTTTGTGATTGCGGACAGCCTCTCCGTCTCATTGATGATGTCGGACCAGGGAATGTCGTTTATGAAACTGTCCACAGCAAGACTTGCCATCGCCGCGGAATTCTCATAACGCCTCATGGCTTCGAGTTTCAGATTGTTGATTGTGGCTTCCAGGACGGATTTGTCAAAGTCTCCTTTCTTTACCTTTTCAATCTCGGCGAGGGCCAGGTCACGGCACTGGTCGAGAGTCTGTCCGGGTTTGGGCTCGGCGAGAATCAGGAAAACGCAGTAATCGGCAAGTTCCTCGACGCCGGAATACATGCTCAACACTTTCTGCTGCTGGTTGATGTCAAGGTCTATGAGACCGGCCTTGCCGTTCTGGAGCACATTGGAGAATGCCTTGAGAAGAAGCGCCTGGGAAGTGTTGGCTGCGGGGAAGCGCCATCCGAGAGCCAGATTCGCCGATTCGTTCCCGACCACTTGCCTGACGACGGGTGAGGTGATGGGCTCTTCCGGTAGGAATTCCTCCCTGCGAAGGTCCAGGTTGGGCTCCATCGTTCCGAAGTGTCTGTCAATGATGGCTATCGCCTTGTCCGGGTTGAAGTCTCCGGAAAGGATTACCGCCATATTGTTGGGAACATACCATTTGTCGTGGTATTTCCTGACGTTGGTGATGGAAGGGTTCTTCAGGTGTGAGGGCAGACCTATGACGTCAGTGTTGTAGGGATGATTCCTGAAAAGTCCGCTGAACAATTCGTTCAAGACCTTGGTCTGGTCCTGGGCATTGTACATATTGAACTCTTCATAGATTGTCTCCAACTCGGTATGGAAACCGCGGAGAATGCAGTTCTTGAATCTGTCCGACTGGATTTCGGCCCAGGTCTCAATCTGGTTGGACGGGATGTTCTCCACATAGCAGGTCACGTCATAACTTGTATATGCGTTTGTGCCGCTTGCCCCTATGGAGGCCATCAGCTTGTCATATTCGTTGGGGATTGAAATCTTGGACGCTTCCAGGGAGATTGAGTCAATCTGGTGATAGAGCGCCTTGCGGAAAAGGGAGTCGTCGGACTTGCGGTAAATTTCGAACAGCCCTTCAATCTGGTTCAGAAGAGGTTTCTCCTGAATGAAGTTCTGTGTTCCGAACTCTTTCGTCCCCTTGAACATAAGGTGTTCGAAGTAGTGGGCGAGTCCGGTGGTCTCACGCGGGTCGTTCTTGCTTCCTACCTTGACGGCAACCTGCGCGTTGATGCGTGGCTTGTCCTTGTTGACCGTCATATAGACTTTCAGCCCGTTGTCGAGTGTGTAGATGCGCGTTGCGGTGGGGTCCCCCTTCACGCTTTCGTACTTGTATCCGCGTTTTGCGCTTGATGTCAGAACCGTGGCGGCAGCAAGCGTCAGCAGGATGAAAATGATGGATTTTTTCATTGTCGTTTCTTAAATTGACAAGGGGGAGCCTGGCAGTTCCCCCTTGAATGAATATTCGTCAACTGATTACTAAAGTTCCTCGAGGCCGCGGACAGTGTCGCTGTTGCTGCCTACGATGATGTCCTGGTAGTCGCTGAGACCTGTTCCGGCAGGAATCAGGTGCCCGCAGATGACATTCTCCTTGAGTCCTTCAAGATGGTCGACGCGTGCGCGGATGGCGGACTCGCTGAGCACCTTGGTGGTCTCCTGGAATGATGCGGCCGAGATGAAGCTGTTTGTCCTGAGAGCCGCCCTGGTGATACCCTGAAGGATAAGACGGGCGGTTGCGGGACGCGCTTCGTGAACAACCAGCAACTTCAGTCCCTGACGCTCGAGCGACGAGTTCTCGCTTCTGAGCTCGCGGGCGTTGATGATGGCTCCCTCTTCGAATCTCTGGGAATCTCCGGCATCGTCTATGACGTACTTGCCATAGATTTTGTCGTTCACATCCATAAACTTCCACTTGTCCACGAGTTCCTCCTGAAGGAATTCGGTGTCTCCGGGGTTGGTGATTTCGACCTTGCGCATCATCTGACGAACGATGATTTCAAAGTGCTTGTCGTTAATCTTCACACCCTGCAGACGATAGACAGCCTGAACTTCATTGACAATGTATTCCTGAGCCTTGACCGGGCCGAGGATATTGAGGATGTCGGTAGGTGACACTCCGCCGTCGGAGAGGGGAGTGCCGGCCCTGACATAGTCGTTCTCCTGAACAAGAATCTGCTTTGCCAGAGGTACGAGGTAGGATTTCCTGGCTCCTGAGGTGTTGGCCACGATAATCTCGCGGTTGCCTCTCTTGACCTTGCCCATCTCGACCTCTCCGTTGATTTCGGACAGGATGGCAGGGTTGCTCGGGTTGCGGGCTTCGAAGAGTTCGGTAACCCTGGGCAGACCTCCCGTGATATCGCTGCTCTTGCCGAGCACGCGGGGAATCTTGATGATTACGTCGCCCACCTTGACCTTGTCTCCGTCTTCAGCCATCACGTGGGCTCCTACAGGCAGGTTGTACTGCTTGACAGATTCGCCCTTGTCATCAAGGATGTGCAGGGTAGGATTCTTGTTCTTGTCCTTGCTCTCTATGATGACCTTGTCCGTGCTGGCGGAGAAGTCGTCAGCGGTCTCCTTGCTGAAGGTGACGCCTTCCATCATATTCTCGAAGCGTATGGTACCGGAAGTTTCCACGATGGTGGTCGCGTTGTAAACGTCCCACTCGCAGATGAGGTCTCCCTTCTTCACCTTGTCCCCGTTCTTCTTGTAAAGAATGGCTCCATAGGGAATGTCATACTGGGAGAAGGTTATTCCGGTGTTCTCGTCTATGATGCGCAGTTCCGTCATACGGCTTACGACAATCTCGTTCCTGCCGCTCTCTTCGGTCTCCCTGCTTATGGTTCGGAGGTCCGAGAATTCCAGACGTCCGTCATACTTGGATTCTATTGAAGAGTCAGCCACTGCACCGGATGCAGTACCTCCGACGTGGAAGGTACGCAGCGTAAGCTGGGTACCGGGCTCGCCGATGGACTGTGCCGCGATGACACCCACGACTTCACCTTTCTCGACCATACGGCTGGTGGCGAGGTTGCGTCCGTAGCATTTGGCGCAGACGCCCTTGCGGCTTTCGCAAGTGAGAACCGAGCGGATTTCAACCTGCTCGATGGGCAGAGTGTCAATCAGGTCAGCCTCTTTCTCGCGGATTTCCTCTCCCGCCTTGATGATGAGTTCACCGGTGAGGGGGTTGAATATGTCGTGAACGGACGTACGGCCGAGTATTCTCTCTCCGAGAGACTCCACAATCTCATCCTTGTTCTTGATGGCGGTTGCGATAAGGCCGCGGAGCGTTCCGCAATCCTCCTCAGTGATTATCACGTCGTGTGAAACGTCAACCAGACGGCGGGTCAGGTAACCGGCATCGGCTGTCTTCAACGCGGTGTCGGCCAGACCCTTACGGGCGCCGTGGGTTGAGATGAAGTACTCGAGCACCGTCATTCCTTCCTTCAGGTTGGAGATGATAGGGTTCTCGATGATGTCCGCGCCTGATGCGCCGGCTTTCTGGGGCTTCGCCATCAAACCGCGCATACCGCAGAGCTGCTTTATCTGCTGGGTTGAACCGCGGGCTCCTGAATCCAGCATCATATATACGGGGTTGAATCCCTGGTCATCCTTCATAATCTGGCTCTGGACGATGGAAGTCAACTGGTTGTCCACCGCCGTCCAAAGGTCGATGACCTTGTTGTAACGCTCGTTGTTGGTGATGAATCCCATACCGTAGTCACCCTTGATTTTCTCCACCTCCTTGTAGGCGTTGTCAATCAGGGTCTGCTTCTCATCGGGAACGAGAACGTCTCCGAGGTTGAAGGATATTCCTGCGCGGAATGCCTGGTCGTAACCGAGGTTCTTGATGTCGTCAAGGAACTTGGCGGTACGTGTGACACCGGTGTTCTTGATGACGTCGGTGATGATTCGCCTGAGTGATTTCTTGCCCAGGACCTCATTTACGAAGGGAACCTCTTCGGGAACGTACTGGTTGACGATGATGCGTCCTGCGGTGGTCTCGACTGTCTGCGTGCCCTTTGAAGGGTCCTGCTTGTCGGCGGGTATGCGCACTCGAATCCGGGCGTGCATGTCAATCACCTTGCCGTCGAATGCAATGATGACCTCTTCGGGACCGTAGAAGGTCATACCCTCTCCCTTGGCGCCGGGACGAATCTTGGTGATGTAATAAAGACCGAGAACCATATCCTGCGACGGAACCGTGATAGGAGCTCCGTTGGCGGGGTTGAGGATGTTCTGGGAACCGAGCATAAGCAGCTGGGCCTCCATAATGGCCGCGTTGCCCAGAGGAAGGTGAACTGCCATCTGGTCACCGTCGAAGTCGGCGTTGAATGCCGTACAGGCCAGAGGGTGCAGCTGGATTGCCTTTCCTTCTATCATTCGGGGCTGGAAAGCCTGGATACCGAGTCTGTGCAGGGTAGGCGCGCGGTTCAGAAGCACGGGGTGTCCCTTCATCACGTTTTCAAGGATGTCCCATATTACAGGGTCCTTGCGGTCCACAATCTTCTTCGCGGACTTCACGGTCTTGACCACTCCGCGCTCTATGAGCTTGCGGATGATGAAAGGCTTGTACAGTTCGGCCGCCATAAACTTGGGCAGACCGCATTCGTGCATATTGAGTTCAGGACCCACAACTATGACGGAACGCGCTGAATAATCGACGCGCTTTCCGAGCAGGTTCTGACGGAAGCGTCCCTGCTTGCCCTTGAGAGAGTCAGAAAGTGACTTGAGCGCGCGGTTGCTTTCGTTCTTCACTGCGGAAGACTTCTTTGAATTGTCGAAGAGGCTGTCCACAGCTTCCTGAAGCATACGCTTTTCGTTGCGTAGAATCACTTCCGGAGCCTTTATCTCAATGAGTTTCTTGAGGCGGTTGTTGCGGATGATGACGCGGCGGTACAGGTCGTTGAGGTCGGAAGTCGCAAAGCGGCCGCCGTCCAGGGGAACCAGAGGCCTGAGGTCGGGAGGAATGACGGGGATGACTTTCATAATCATCCACTCGGGGCGGTTCACACCCTTTGATTCCTGGAACCACTTCACCACCTGGAGGCGCTTCAGCAGCTCGGCCTTGCGTTGCTGCGAGCCCTCTTCCGCCATCTTCCGGCGGAGTTCCCTGCCGAGTTCCTCCACGTCGATTTCCTTGAGGAGGTCATATATGCCCTCCGCTCCCATCTTGGCGACGAATTTCTTGGGGTCGTCATTGCTCAGGCTCTCGTTGCCGGGCAGTTTGGCCAATACGTCGAGATACTCGTCCTCGGACAGGAGGTCCATCTTCTCAAGTCCGCTTTCTCCGGGGCAGGTGACTATGAATTTCTCATAGTAGATGACCGCCTCGAGTTTCTTTGAAGGAAGCCCGAGAAGTGCGGAAATCTTGTTGGGGGCGCTCTTGAAGTACCAGATGTGAGCTACGGGCACTGTGAGGGCGATGTGTCCCATCCTCTCACGGCGCACCTTCTTCTCCGTAACCTCCACGTTACATCTGTCGCAGACGATTCCGCGGTAGCGGATTCTCTTGTATTTTCCGCAGTAGCATTCGTAGTCCTTGGTGGGACCGAATATCTTCTCGCAGAAAAGTCCGTCGCGTTCGGGCTTGTAGGTCCTGTAGTTGACCGTCTCAGGTTTCAGAACCTCACCGCAGGACCTTTCGGTTATGTCCTCGGGCGAAGCCAGGGCGATGGAAATCGTCTGGAAGTTGCTTTTAACTTTATTTTCTTTGTTGTTGAAATTAGGCATAGCTCAATTAATCTAAGGTGACTTTAAGACCCAAACCGCGAAGTTCGTGAAGCAATACGTTCAGGGATTCGGGAATGCCTGCGGGCGGCATAGGGTCACCCTTGACGATTGCTTCGTAAGTCTTGGAGCGTCCGTTGACGTCGTCAGACTTGACTGTAAGGATTTCCTGAAGGGCATTGGCCGCGCCGAATGCCTCAAGAGCCCATACCTCCATCTCTCCAAACCTCTGTCCGCCGAACTGGGCCTTGCCGCCCAGAGGCTGCTGAGTGATGAGAGAGTAAGGTCCGATTGAGCGGGCGTGCATCTTGTCATCAACCATATGACCAAGCTTTATCATATAGATGATGCCCACTGTCGCGGGTTGGTCGAACCAGTCACCGGTGCCGCCGTCACGCAGACGGGTCTTTCCGAATCTGGGAACGCCGGCCTTGTCCGTATAGTCACAGATTTCGTTGATTGAAGCGCCGTCGAAAATCGGAGTGCTGAACTTGAGCCCGAGTTTTTCTCCGGCCCATCCCAGAACTGTCTCATAGATTTGCCCGAGGTTCATACGGGAAGGCACGCCCAGAGGGTTGAGCACAATGTCAACGGGGGTGCCGTCACCCAGGAACGGCATATCTTCCTGACGTACAATCTTCGCGACGATACCCTTGTTTCCGTGGCGTCCGGCCATCTTGTCGCCGACTGTGATTTTTCTCTTCTTGGCTACATAAACCTTGGCGAGCTGCATGACTCCGTTGGGAAGTTCGTCACCCACCTTGATTTTGTCCATCTCCCTGCGACAGATTGCCGCTTCGCTCTTGAGCGCGATGCAGTAATTGTTGATGAGGTCACGGATAAGGATGTTGGTCTCCTTGTCGTTGGTCCACTTTGCAGAGTTGATGTTTTCGTAATCGATGGTCTTGATTTGCTCGGCGGTGATTTTCTTGTCCTTGGCTATGATTTCAACTCCGTAGAGGTCTGAAATGCCTGCGCTCTTGATTCCCTTTCTGTTTATCAGAACGGTGAGCTTCTTCAGAAAATCTGCGCGGAGCCTTTCGGCCTTTGCGTTGAATTCGGCCTGACGGAGTTCCAGACGGGTCTTCTGGTCAGCCTTGGCTGAACCCTTGCGCCCGGTCTCCTTGGAAAGCTTTGCATAGAGGGCTGTCTTGATGACGGTTCCGCTCAGCGAAGGATTTGCCTTCAGGGAAGCGTCCTTGACGTCGCCCGCCTTGTCTCCGAAGATTGCCTTGAGGAGTTTCTCCTCAGGTGAAGGGTCGCTCTCTCCCTTGGGAGTGATTTTGCCTATCATTATGTCACCGGGCTCGATGTGGGCGCCGATGCGGACTATTCCGTCCTCGTCCAGGTCCTTCGTGGCCTCCTCGCTGACATTGGGGATGTCGGAAGTGAGTTCCTCCATACCGCGCTTGGTGTCACGCACCTCGGTAAGGTATTCGTCGACGTGAACGGACGTGAGCACGTCCCATTTCACCATTTCCTCGGACAGCACTATGGCGTCCTCGTAGTTGTAACCCTTCCAGGGCATGAAAGCCACCATAAGGTTGCGTCCCAGGGCGAGTTCTCCGCCCTGTGTGGCATATCCTTCGGTGAGTACCTGACCTTTCTCCACCTTGTCGCCCTTGCGGACTATGGGGACGAGAGTAACTGTAGTGCTCTGGTTTGTCCTGCGGTAGATGGGGAGCTTGTAAACGGTTTCCTCGGGTGAGAAACTTACAAAATTCTCGTCTTCGGTCCTTTCATATCTGATATGGATTTCGTTGGCGTCGACGAAGGTGACTACACCCTTGCGCTCGGCTATGAACTGAGTGCGTGAGTCTATGCAGCAACGCTCCTCAAGTCCGGTTCCCACGATAGGGGATTCCGGTTTGAGAAGGGGAACCGCCTGACGCATCATGTTTGCGCCCATAAGTGCGCGGTGGGCATCGTCGTGCTCCAGGAAAGGAATGAGCGATGCCGCCACTGACGCCATCTGGTTGGGGGCTACGTCCATATAGTCGACCTCTTCCTTCGTGACAACGGGGAAGTCGGCCTCCATACGGCACTGAATCCTGTCCGCCTCAATCACACCGTTGTCCGACATCCTGACGTTTGCAAGTGAAACGAGTTTGTTCTCTTCCTCTTCGGCGCTCATATAATGGCAACCTGCGGCGCTCAGGTCCACCTTTCCTTCCTTGACTGTACGGTAGGGGGTCTCGATGAAGCCGAGCTTGTTGATGCGGGCGTAAACGCAGAGTGAAGAAATCAAACCGATGTTCGGTCCTTCAGGAGATTCGATAGGACACAGACGGCCGTAATGTGTGTAGTGAACGTCGCGGACCTCGAATCCGGCGCGGTCTCTCGAAAGACCTCCGGGACCGAGGGCTGAAAGACGCCTCTTGTGCGTAATCTCCGCCAGAGGGTTGGTCTGGTCCATGAACTGGCTGAGCTGGCTCGTACCGAAGAATGAGTTGATTACTGACGAGAGCGTCTTGGCGTTGATAAGGTCAATCGGGCTGAACTGCTCGGAATCCCTTACGTTCATCCTCTCGCGGATGGTGCGCGCCATACGGCTCAAACCGACGCTGAACTGGTTGGCGAGCTGCTCTCCGACGGTACGGACGCGACGGTTGCTCAAATGGTCGATATCGTCCACCTGAGCCTTTGAATTAATCAGTTGGATGAGATATTTGATAATCTCGATTATGTCCGTGTTGGTGAGAACCCTTACGTCTGCGGGGGTGTCCAGTCCCAACTTCTTGTTGAGACGGTATCTTCCCACCTCGCCCAGGTCGTACCTCTTCTCGGAGAAGAAGAGTTTGTCAATCACGTCGCGGGCTGTGCTCTCATCGGGCGGTTCAGAGTTGCGGAGCTGTTTGTAGATGTAGTTGACAGCTTCAATCTCTGTATTCGTGGGGTCTTTCTGCAATGTGTTGAATATGATGGCGTACTCGTTTGTGGACGCCTCGTCTTTCTGCAGAAGGATGGTCTTGACATCTGTCTCGAGGATGGCGGCGATGGTCTGCTCGTCAAGAACCTGACCGCGTTCCACGATGGGAAGGGTTCTCTCGATGGGGATGACCTCACCGGTGTCCTCGTCTTCGAAATCCTCTATCCAGGTCTTGAGGACCTTGGCCGCAAGCTTGCGGCCCGCATTGGCCTTCAGTTCCTTGGCGGTGGCGTTTATCTCGTCCGCGAGATTGAAGATGTCGATGATGTTCTTATCTCCTGTATAACCTATTGCGCGGAGCAATGTGGTTACGGGCAATTTCTTCTTTCGGTCGATGTATGCATACATCACGTTGTTGATGTCTGTTGCAAACTCGATCCACGAACCTTTGAACGGAATGATTCTGGCTGAATAGAGCTTCGTTCCGTTGGCGTGCATGTTCTGGTCGAAGAACACACCGGGAGAACGGTGGAGCTGTGAAACGATGATACGTTCAGAGCCGTTGATTACAAAGGTTCCGGCAGGGGTCATATAGGGAATGTCTCCCAAATACACGTCCTGGACTCTGGTGTCGAAGTCCTCGTGCTCAGGGTCTGTGCACAGAAGACGGAGCTTCGCCTTGAGGGGGACGTTGTATGTCAACCCTCTGTCCAGACATTCCTCGATTGAGTACTTGGGAGGGTCCACGAAGTAGTCTATGAACTCCAGCCTGTAGTTGTTCCTGGTGTCCTCAATGGGGAATATTTCCTGGAAGACCTGATACAGACCCTCGTTCCTGCGGTTCTCGGGTGTCGTCTCAAGCTGGAAAAAGTCCTTGAAGGACTTCAGCTGAACCTCAAGCAGATCCGGATATTCCAGGATTTTTGATGTTGCGAAATTGATACGCTTGTTTAAGGTCTTTTTTGACATATTCTGCCTTGTAAAAAGAGAAAATTTAAATACGGAAAAAAGGTTTAGAGCCTAATATCCCCGGCTCTAAACCTGTTTGCCCCCTAAAGCAGGGAGGGTTGGAGTTATTTAATCTCAACCTCTGCACCAGCCTCCTCAAGGGTAGCCTTGAGCTGGTCGGCCTCTGCCTTAGATACTTTCTCCTTCACGTTGGCGGGAGCTCCGTCAACAAGGTCCTTGGCTTCCTTCAGACCGAGTCCGAGGGCTTCCTTGACTGCCTTGATAACATTGAGCTTGGCCTGACCTGCATTTGTGAGAACAACTGTGAATTCAGTCTGCTCTGCTGCGCCTGCGCCTGCTTCGGCTGCGGGAGCGGCCACTGCAACTGCAGCGGCTGCGGGCTCGATACCATACTCTTCCTTGAGAACTTTAGCGAGTTCCTGAACGTCTTTCACTGTAAGGTTTACCAACTCTTCAGCGAGTTTCTTTACGTCTGCCATAATTGTAATTTTTTAAATTGTTATTGTTATTATTTCAGTTTCTTTCTTCAAGTGTCTTGACAATCCCGGCAACGGTGCCACCCGCGCTCTGGAGAGCGGAGATGACGTTGCGTGCAGGACTCTGGAGCATATTGATGATGTCTCCGATGAGTTCTTCCTTGGACTTGATTGCTACGAGTTCCTCGAGCTTGTCAGAACCTGCAAATGCGCACTCCTGTACATACGCGCCCTTGAGAACGGGTTTCTCCGAACCGGCCTTCTGCCACTTCTTGATGAGCTTTGCAGGGGCGTTGGGAGATGTCGTGTACATTATTGCGGTGTTTCCCTTGAGGGTGTCAAGAAGCGTGTTGAGCTCCTCGTTCTCCATTCCCTTGAGGACGTGGCTGAACAGGGTGTTCTTCACGACAACGAGCTTGATTCCTTCGTTGAAGCATTCGCGACGGAGTTCGGATGTCTTACCAGCATTCAGACCCTGGATATCCGTGATATAGAAATTGGGATATTCCTTCAGTTGTGCTGATATAGTTTCAATAATCTGATTTTTAAGTTCCTTTTTCATAATATTGAATTTTATTCAGCACTGTTCAAAAATGCCTTGAGGTCAATCTTAATGCCTGCGCTCATAGTGGTACATATAGAAGCTCCCTTCATATATGTGCCCTTGAGTGCCTGAGGTTTGAGTTTGGCGATTTCATTCAGGACCGCAGTCGCGTTCTGGCAAATCTGGTCGGCCGTGAACGACGCCTTTCCGATGGCTGTGTGGATGATGCCGGTCTTGTCGACCTTGAAGTCGATTTTACCGCCCTTGACATCCTTGACAGCGTTGCCGACTTCCATCGTAACGGTGCCTGTCTTGGGGTTCGGCATAAGTCCGCGAGGTCCGAGAATCTTTCCGAGAGCTCCGACCTTGGCCATTACTGAAGGTGTGCAGATGATGACGTCGATGTCGGTCCAACCGCCTTTGATTTTCTCGACGTATTCGTCAAGACCGACGTAATCGGCACCTGCCGCCTTCGCTTCCTCTTCCTTGTCGGGAGTGCAGAGCACGAGAACTCTCGTGACCTTACCCGTACCGCAGGGGAGAGTGACGACGCCACGAATCATCTGGTTGGCCTTGCGGGGGTCAACGCCGAGGTTCGCGGACAGTTCCACTGAAGCGTCAAACTTTGTGAAAGTGATATCCTTGACAATCTCACACGCCTGCGCAAGCGGATAAAGCTTGTGAGAATCGAACTTCTCAGCTACTGCTTTCTGATTTTTTGTCATTTTACTCATAATGCGTGTGAATTATTAAAGATCCTTGGGGAATTCTCCGGATACTGTGATACCCATGCTCCTTGCCGTACCGGCGACCATTTTCATAGCTGAACCTATTGTGAAACAGTTGAGGTCAGGCATCTTGCCTTCGGCAATGGTCTTGACCTGGTCCCAGGTGACTGAAGCCACTTTGTTTCTGTTGGGTTCTCCTGAAGCCTTGGAAATCTTGGCCGCTTCCTTGAGTGACACGGCGATGGGAGGCTGCTTTACCTCGAATGAGAAAGACTTGTCAGAATATACGGTGATGACAACGGGAAGGACTTTGCCTGCCTTGTCCTGCGTGGCTGCATTGAAAGCCTTGCAGAAATCCATAATATTCAAGCCTTTGGAACCGAGGGCCGGTCCTACCGGAGGTGCAGGATTGGCGGCTCCGCCTTTAATCTGGAGCTTGATGAATCCGGTAACTTCTTTTGCCATAATGATTTGTTACTTATTCTTTTGTTACTTGTGCGAAGCTGAGTTCGAGTTGTGTCTTTCTTCCGAAAATCACGACTATGACTTTCACCTTGCTTCTGTCTTCCAAAATCTCATCTATCGTGCCCGTGAATCCGCTGAAAGGACCGTCGGTAATCTTGACGGCCTCTCCGACTTCGTAATTCACTTCCGTCTCCGCGGGGGCATCGATGTTCTCGTCCTGAACGCCGAGGATTCTCTGGGCCTCATCCTCGCGGATGGGGACGGGAATCCTCTCGAACTGGGCTCCTTTGACGGTCTTCTTCTCTGTGAGGAAACCTGACATTCCGGGGACCTGGTTGCGGATGATGTTTTCAAGCATTCCGCTCAGTTGAGCCTGTATAAGCACATAGCCGGGGAAAAGCAATTTGTCAACTGCCTTTCTCTTGCCGTTCTTTGTTACAATCTCTTTCTTAACGGGGACAAGGACCTGTTTCACCTGGTCCTCAAGACCGCTGCGCTCAATTTCCTTCTGGAGATATTCGGCAGCTTTCTTTTCCTTTCCGCCTGCAGTCCGCAGAACATACCATTTCGTTTCGCCCATTTCAGTACGATTTTACAATGAGTAAATTGCAGTCATCAGATGCTGGAAAGCAAAGTCGATGACGAAGAGGACTGCTGCAAGGATGACGGTGGCTATCATAACGAGAACCGCAGAACTCTGCAACTTCTCCCAGGTAGGCCAGGTGGTCTTCTTGAACAGCTCAACGAACGACTCTTTGAAATAGTTGATTAACTTTCTCATCTTCAACATTTAATGGATTCGGCAAAATGGAAGCGGACACCGAATCTGTTAAACAATTACCAAATCGTAACCTTTGATATTTTGCAGGGGAAGCAGGATTCGAACCCACATCGACGGTTTTGGAGACCGCTGAACTACCCTTGTTCTATTCCCCTAAAAGGCGGGCATCCCTGTGGAGGGTTGCCCGCTGAGGTTTATGTTCTCTTTTAGTCGAGAATCTTGATAACCTGACCTGCACCTACGGTACGTCCACCTTCACGGATGGCGAAGCGGAGACCTTCGTTAAGTGCGACAGGAGTGATGAGCGTAACGTTGATTTCAACGTTGTCACCGGGCATTACCATTTCAACTCCTTCGGGGAGAGAGATTTCTCCGGTAACGTCAAGAGTTCTGATGAAGAACTGGGGGCGATACTTGTTGTGGAAAGGAGTGTGACGGCCACCTTCTTCTTTCTTCAGAACGTAAATCTGTCCGAGGAAATGGTCGTGAGGCTTGATTGAATTGGGCTTTGCGATGACTTCACCACGCTTTACTTCCTTCTTGTCGATACCACGGAGGAGGAGACCTACGTTGTCACCTGCCTCACCCTGGTCAAGAAGCTTGCGGAACATCTCGACGCCGGTAACCACGGTAGTCTTGGGCTTCTCGTTGAAACCTACGATTTCTGCGGGGTCATTGACGTGGATGGTACCTGTCTCGATACGGCCGGTAACGACAGTACCGCGGCCTGTGATTGAGAAGACGTCCTCGATAGGCATCAGGAAAGGCTTCTCGTTCTCACGTACGGGAAGAGGAATGTACTCGTCAACAGCGCTCATAAGCTCCATAACCTTCTCAACCCACTGGGACTCTCCGTTGAGAGCGCCGAGAGCTGAACCGCGGATAACGGGAGCGTTGTCGCCGTCGAAGTCATACTTGCTGAGGAGGTCGCGTACTTCCATCTCGACGAGGTCAAGCATCTCAGGGTCGTCAACGAGGTCAACCTTGTTGAGGAAGACGACAATCTTGGGGACGTTAACCTGCTTTGCAAGAAGCACGTGCTCGTTTGTCTGAGGCATAGGACCGTCAGTGGCTGCAACAACAAGGATTGCACCGTCCATCTGAGCGGCGCCGGTAACCATATTCTTTACATAGTCGGCGTGGCCCGGGCAATCGACATGCGCATAGTGCCTATTCTCGGTCTGATACTCGACGTGTGCAGTGTTAATGGTTATACCGCGCTCTTTCTCCTCGGGAGCGTTATCAATCTGGTCGAATGACTTTACCTCACTCAGACCTTTTTCCGCCAGCACTTTGGTGATGGCAGCGGTAAGGGTAGTCTTACCGTGGTCAACATGGCCGATTGTGCCGATGTTAACATGGGGTTTATCCCTCTTGAATACTTCTTTTGCCATAATATTACGTGTAAAAGTTGTTTACATAAAAAATGAGCCGATGATGGGATTTGAACTCATGACCTCATCCTTACCAAGGATGCGCTCTA
>JAKSKF010000052.1 GCA_024401825.1 Bacteroidales bacterium | reverse complement strand
CTTCAGGATATTGTCCATAAGGGCGGTCTGATAGTTCACCGCTATGGGGATGATGTGGTTGATGGCAAGGTCGCCCATAACCCTGGCCTCTATCTGTATCTTTTTGGTGTAGGTGCTCCATTTTATGGCGTTGCGGGCATGAAGTTCCGGTTCATTGAACACCTTGACACCGGAGAACATCTTTACCGTTTCCTCGGAGAGGTAGTTGTCGAAAATCACGGGAACACTGGTTTCGCAGTCCAGCCCTCTCCGCAGGGCCTCCTGCCTCCAGGAGTCCGAATATCCGTTCCCGTCGAACCGTATGGGCTTGCTGTAACTGATGTATTTACGCAGAGTCTTGACTATGGCCACTTCTTTGCTTTCACCTCCGGATATCAGAGCATCCACGTCGGACTTGAACAGTTCCAGCTGCTGAGCCACGGCACTGTTGAGCGCTATCATAGCGGACGCGCAGTTCGCTTCGGAGCCCACTGCCCTGAATTCGAACCTGTTGCCGGTGAAGGCGAACGGGGAGGTGCGGTTGCGGTCAGTGTTGTCGATGAGAAGTTCCGGAATCTGCGGAATGTCAAGTTTGAGTTCCCGTTTCCCTTTCAGTTTGAAGTCATCCGAGTTCTCGATGTGGTCGAGGACCGAACTTATCTCTGAACCGAGGAAGATGGAGATTATTGCTGGAGGCGCTTCCGCCGCGCCGAGCCTGTGGGCGTTGGCGGCATTCATCACACTGGCCTTGAGAAGTCCGTTGTGCCTGTAGATGGCGGCAAGAGTGTTGACCACGAACGTTATGAACCGCAGGTGGTCCGACTCTCCCTTGCCGGGAGCCATCAACTGTATTCCCGTGTCGGTGCCGAGGGACCAGTTGCAGTGCTTGCCGGAACCATTGATTCCCTTGAATGGCTTTTCGTGGAGCAGTACCCTGAACCCGTGACGGCGTGCCACGTCCTTCATCAGGGACATCAGAATCATATTGTGGTCCACCGCAAGGTTGCATTGCTCGAATATGGGGGCGATTTCGAATTGGTTGGGGGCCGTCTCGTTGTGGCAGGTCTTTGCCGGGATTCCCAGCGAGAGGGCTTCTATCTCAAGGTCCTGCATGAATGCGGCGACCCTCTCCGGAATCGCGCCGAAATAGTGGTCGTCGAGTTGCTGGCTCTTGGCGCTTTCGTGCCCCATCAGGGTTCTTCCTGTAAGAATCAGGTCAGGACGGGCCATGTAGAGGTCCTCGTCCACGAGGAAATATTCCTGCTCCCAGCCAAGATAGGAATGGACGTTCCTGACTTCGGGGTTGAAGAGGGAGCAGACCTTCACCGCCGCGCTGTCAACCGCCCGGAGTGCTCTCAGAAGAGGGGCCTTGTAATCAAGGGCCTCTCCTGTATAGGCCACGAAGATGGTAGGGATACAAAGCGTCGCCCCAATCAGGAAAGCGGGGGAGGCGGGGTCCCAGGCGCTGTAGCCACGGGCCTCGAAAGTGCTGCGGATACCGCCGTTGGGGAAGGACGAGGCATCCGGCTCCTGCTGGGTGAGCAGTTTGGCCGAAAACGACTCTATCACCCCGCCTTTGCCGTCAAGTTCTATGAAGGCGTCGTGCTTTTCTGCGGTTGTCCCGGTAAGAGGGGAGAACCAGTGGGTATAGTGAGTTGCACCGCGGCCTACTGCCCATTTCTTCATCGCGGCGGCAACCTCTTCAATTGTGGTGATGTCCGGAACCTCCCCCCTGTCCAGAACCCTGACCATCTTGTCATAACTCCCGGCGGAAAGGTATTCCTTCATTTTCGCCCTGTCAAAAACATTCCGTGCAAAATACGCATCAGGGCGTTCTTCCGTCCTGATTTTAAGCGGCTTCTTGGAAAACGCCGCTTCCACGGCATCGAATCTGAGTCTGCTCATTGTTCCTGTTATTGCCCCCAAATTTACATAAAAATGGCTATATTTGCAGAATATGAAGACCAATATATCAAAAATACTGTTATCAATCGCGATTGCCGCGACATTCACCGCAGGCTGCCGTCAGCAGAAGGAGCCTGTCGATTACGTCAACCCCTACATCGGAAACATCAGCCACCTCCTGGTGCCTGTGTATCCGACGGTAAGCCTGCCCCATTCGATACTCAGGGTATTTCCTATGCGCAGGCAAGTCACTGATGAATATGTGAACGGACTTCCTCTGCTGGTTGTCAACCACCGGAGCGAGGCGCCACTTTTCATCGGTTTCCCGGAACTGAAACTCAATTATGACAATGAAAATGTCACTCCGTATCTTTATGAGACGGAACTTGCCGAATCCACCATACATTCAAGATTCGCCGCATCACACCAGTCTGCAATCTATGAACTGACCTTCCGTGAAGGCACCCCTGTCAAACTGAATTTCAACGGCATAGGAGGGGAGATGCGGGCGGACGGAAGTTCAGTCTCCGGGTGGACGTCCTGTGGAAACGGTACGAAGGCTTACATCTACGCCGAGTTCGACGGGGCACCTGTCTCGACGGCCTCTGCCGGAAACGGGTCTGTGGAACTTGTATTCAACGTCCCTTCCCTGAATATCCGTTACGGAGTGTCATTCATCAGCGTGGAGCAGGCCGAAAAGAATCTTGACAGAGAAATCAGGGGCTGTGACCTCGATGCAGTCGCCGCCGAAGGCAGGAGGATATGGAACG
>JAKSKF010000051.1 GCA_024401825.1 Bacteroidales bacterium | reverse complement strand
ACAAAGACACCATCCTTATAGCCACTGTCAAGCATTCTACAAAGGGTGTCTCCTGGGCAAGCAGCAATGAAAGCATTGCCACCGTGGATAAGGGAACTGTGACCATCAAGGCCGGCGCCATAGGAAAAGACACAATTGTGGTAAAGACCATTGAAGGCAATGCGACAGACACCTGCTTTGTCATAGTAGGCGCGCTTCCGGGCGAGTTTACGGTAAATGCTCAGGGCAGGAAGGTTCACTTCTCGCAGGGCAACCTTCGGGCAACCTACAATGGAAGCGGATACACTTGGGGTTTTGCCGCAAACCAGAATAGTTATGTGGGCAATGCCGCAGGAAACAAAACCATTGACTCTCAGACCAACAGCGCAGTCGTTGACCTGTTCGGATGGTCAACGAATGCAACCTACTATGGCATCAATACCTCCACTTCTGATGGCGGTTATTCCGGAGACTTCGTTGACTGGGGCAGAGCTATTGACAACAACGAAACTTGGTGCACACTGACCAATGCGGAGTGGGTGTATCTGTGCAACGGTGATCGTATGATTAACCGCAAGCCTTGCTGTAGCAAGGTTGAGAACGGAGTTTTCATATATCCGGACAATTACGCAGGAGAGGAAGTTTCCGGTTCTATGACTTGGGACGATATCAATTCAGCAGGCATTGTTTTTCTTCCCGCTGCGGGCTTACGTCAGGGTTCCAATATCACCTTAGACTGGTACGGCCCCCTCGGCTACTATTGGTCATCTTCTGCCTATGACGCGAACGGTGCGTACAACGTGCTCATCTTAGGCACCGCTTTCGACCCAGATAAACACGACTGGCGCAAAAACGGCTTCAGTGTCCGTCTCGTTACAGAATGTCAGTGACAGTCGGGAGCGGAACCAAACTGCTTGAGTTCTGCAAACCCTCAAAATCAATTCGCGCTGTCTCGTCCCGAGGCGGCGCGTTTTGATTTCAGCCCGCGAGGGCCTTGTCGATGTTGCGGGTGGCGGAGCCGGAAGAGCTGATGTGAAAGCGCGGAGCGTGAGAAAGTTTTTGTAAATTTGACGGATTTTTGTATAATTTTACGATTTACATCAATTGTCATGTTGCAGTGTGAAAGTGTTACCAAATGTTTCGGGGCCTTCAAGGCCCTCGACAATGTCTCCGTGACAATCCCCGAAGGGACGATTTTCGGCCTTCTGGGGCCCAACGGAGCGGGCAAGACCACCCTTATCAGAATCATCAACAGGATAATCCCCGCCACTGAAGGCCGCATTCTTCTCAACGGGAAGGAGATGACGGACGAAGATGTCCGCAGTCTCGGATACCTGCCTGAGGAAAGAGGCCTCTTCAAGAAACTGAAGGTCGGGGAGCAGGCCATATACCTGGCACGGCTCAGGGGAATGTCCACCGACAGCGCCGTTTCGGAACTGAAAAAATGGTTCATCCGGTTCGGAATACAGAGCTGGTGGGACAAGAAAATCGAGGAACTGTCAAAAGGAATGGCCCAGAAGGTACAGTTCATAACCACCGTGGTCCACAAACCGCAGATTCTGATTCTGGACGAGCCCTTCTCCGGATTCGATCCGGTCAATGCCCAGACTATCCGCAACGAAATCCTGAGACTTCGTGACGAGGGCACCACAATCATCCTCTCCACCCACAATATGGAATCCGTCGAGGAACTGTGTGACAACATAATGCTTCTTAACAAGTCCCGGCTGGTCGTCAGCGGCCGGACCGATGAAGTCAGGAGAAAATATGGCGCGAATCAGGTTGAGGTGATATACCGTGACGAGGCTGCCCTGCAGGGTGGGGAGGCGTTCAGCGTATTCCTGGCAGAAGACCATAAGGAAGGCCACAGGGCCGTTCTCAACGTCAACGAGGGCTACGGCTCGCGGGACATTCTTCATCCCATACTGGAAAAAGTTGACATAGTTTCATACAGGGAACTGATTCCGAGGATGAATGACATATTTATCGGCCTTGTAGGGGGCAAATAGGAGGATTGGCTATGAAATTCAACAAGATAGGCATTGTTATCGGACACGAGTACAGTACCCGCGTCCGCAAGAAGACATTCTTGCTCACCACATTTCTGACCCCGCTTCTCCTTGCCCTGTGTTTCTGCATACCGACTCTGATAATGCTGGCGGGAGGGAGCGAACACTACGACATCAAGGTGGTGGACGATTCCGGAATCTGCGGGGCATTCTTCGAAAGTGACGGGACTACGACTTATGAAATATCGTCCGGGGAGGACTATGAAACATTGAGCCAGACCTTGAAGGAATACGGCCTGTACGCAGTGATTCATATTTCGGAACTCGATTCGGACGGGAACGTGACGGTGGATGCTTATTCCGACGAGCCTCTCAACGTCGATGTCAAGCGCAACGTAAGGCAGTTCGTCAGCAAAGCCGTGGAGGCCCGTAAACTGACGGCATACAACATAAGCGACCTGGACAAGATAATGGACGAGGTCAGGACGGATATCCGTGTCAATACGATGACAATGACGGAGAGCGGAGAAGCCAAGGAAGACTCCGCCGAAATCTATATGGTTCTGGCCTACGTGATGAGTTTCATAATCTACATGTTCGTGTTCCTGTTCGGCAACTCCGTGATGCAGAGCATCATCGAGGAAAAGAGCAGCCGCGTCGTGGAGGT
>JAKSKF010000050.1 GCA_024401825.1 Bacteroidales bacterium | reverse complement strand
CCTATGCCGCGGCTCGCTCCTGTCACCAATGCATATTTCTTCATATTCCAAACTCTTTTTTTATCTTGTCGAGGCCCAGCAGCTGGGCGCAGGTGTAAAGGGTGGTCATCGACACGCCCAAAACTCCGTGCAAGTTAAGGTTTTGTCCTGTCAAAAGCAAATTTTCTACCGGAGTCCTCGGGCTGAGCACTGTCGTGAGAGGGCTGTTCCAGTCCTTCATTATCCCGAATGCAGAGCCGCAGGGAGTTGCCGTATAGTCGCGGTATGTGAGTGACGTGCTTGTGTAGTAGCGCTCGATGGCACCGGATAGTCCGGGGACTGCTTTCCCGGCGAAACGGATGCAGTCTTCAGCGTAAGCCTTCTTGAAGGCCTCGTATTCTTCTCCACGGCACATTGGCTTGCCTTCGCTCCATTTTTCCAGTTCAGTGAAATCGAGGTATGAAAGCAGGTCGATATTGGTGGCATATTTGCCGCCATCCGGTACGGAGTAACTTATCATCAGGCTCCTTCCTTTGTCTGTCCACACATCGGCATCTTCACTGTGAAGATAGATGTTGCTGTTGACGTATGGAAGAGTTCCTGGCTTGATTACGGCATTGACGGTGAACGCACCCTTGCTGTTCTTCAGTGATGAAATGCGCTTCCTGTAGGGCTTTTTGACGGCGCCTCCTTCCGGGATCATGTCGAGGGTGGCGGCGGGGTGGATGTCCGATATGAATATTTCTCCCTGGAAACGGCGTCCTTCGCTGTTCTCCGCTCCGGTGATTCTGCCGCCCTCTTCATTGAGCCGTACAACTTTGGAACGGGTGATGACCCTGCCCCCGAAGGCCTTGATTCCCCCGGAAAGTTTCTCCGCAATCAGGCTGCCGCCTCCTTTGAGCCGCCACCCGCTCTGTATGAACGAGTTGTTGATTTGGGCGAAGATGTAGAGGGGGAGGGTTTCACGGTCATATTTGAGCCGCAGCGAGGCTCCGCTCAACACTTTTCTCAAGGTGGGGTCCGATATGCATCCGCACAGGAAATCGTATGCGGACATGCCGAAAAGAGGCATTGTCTCTCCGGTCCCGAAGTTCGCCTTTATGTTGTCACCGACACTCTTGAGACGGGCTGCGTAGGCTGCCAGGCCATCCCTTTCTCCCGGAAAGTCAGCGGCGAGCCTTTCAATGAAATTGTCGTGTCCGGCGGCCAGAGGATAGGAGCGGTCACCTATGTATATTCTGTCAACACAGTTCCTGTCAAGTTCCACCCAGGGAAGGGAGTCGAGTCCGTAGTATTTCAGAAGCCATTCCAGGGATTCTCCTTTGCCGAGACCTCCGACGTAGTGGAAGCCTGTATCGAACACCGCATTGCCCCGGCGGTAGGTCTGGAGACAGCCTCCGATTTGGAGGCCCTGTTCCAGGACGGTCACGTCATACCCGTTCTTGGCAAGCACATAACCACACTGCAGACCTCCGAGGCCCGCACCTATGATAATGACTCGCCTTGCGGCCATGTTACAGATTCTTGATTACGAGTGACGAATTGGTGCCTCCGAAACCGAACGAATTTGAAAGGAACATGTCGAATTTCTTTTCAATCCGCTTTGCGGGAATCAGAAGTTTGGCGGAATCCTCGTCTGGATTCTCGAAATTGAGGTTTGCCGCAATGAACCCGTTCTTCATCATAAGGATGGAGTATATCACCTCGCTGGCACCGGCCATCCACATCTCGTGGCCTGTCTGGCTCTTGGTGCTTGTCACTTCTGTGCGCTGGTCGCCGAACACGTTGTAGATAGCCTTCGCCTCGTTGGTGTCGCCCACGTGAGTTGACGTTGCGTGTGCATTGATGTAGCCTATGTCGGATATGTTGACTCCGGCCCTGCGGATTGACATCTCAAGAGCCCTGCTGGGGCCTTCCACGTTGGGGGAGGAGATATGGTCCCCGTTGCTGGAGAAACCGTATCCGAGAACTTCCGCAATGATGGGCGCACCCCTTCGCACGGCGGATTCATAACTTTCGAGAATGACGGTCGCCGCTCCACCTCCGGGCACGAGTCCGTCGCGGTCACGGTCAAACGGACGGCTCGCCTTTTCAGGCGCGTCCTCTCTCACCGAGAAGGCCGCTATTCCGTCGAACGAGCCTGTGGCGGCCGGATTTATCTCCTGTGCGCCTCCGCAGACAACCATATCCTGAAGTCCGTCCTGAATGAGCAGGGCACCCAGACCTATGGAATGGGAACCGCTGGCACAGGCTGCGGAAATGGTCATGTTTATTCCCTTGAGTTTGAAGATGACACTCAGGTTCATCGTCACCGTGGAATTCATTGACTGAAATATCGCCCCGGAACCGCAAAGCATCGTGTCCTTTTTCTGGACTATCGTGTTCACTGCGTTGTAAACCGGATCGGCGGTGCTGTCACCTCCGTAGAGGATGCCTACTTCGTGCGTGTTCAGGTAGTCCTGGTCAATCCCTGCACTGGCCAGAGCGTCTCTCGTGGCGCAGTAGGCATATTTTGCATGTTCCGGCATATACACCCTCTGTGACCTCGGCAGTTCCTTCTTCAAATCGGGACTGTCCACGTAACCCGTAAGGCCGCTGCGGAATCCCATCTCCTTGCGTACGGGGTCAAGCACGATGCCGGATTTTCCATGATACAGGGAGTCCCTGACTTCATCCAGAGTTTTTCCAAGGCAGGAATAAAT
>JAKSKF010000005.1 GCA_024401825.1 Bacteroidales bacterium | reverse complement strand
CCAACGTGGTGCTGAACTACCGCATCGGTTGATTTTGTCAGGGGACATGCCCGAAAACAGGCGGCATGTCCCCGATTTTGAAAAATGGGCATCGGATAAGGAGATGGACAAATGAAGGCGTTTGAAGGAAAGATGGCGGACGGAACGCGCCTGATTGTCGAGGTCATTTCGGAAAAAACGTTCCGCGTTCACCTGAGCGGCGAGTGGGACAGGGAATCGGCGCTGAACGTCCTTCCGGAGAACACCGCGCTCTGGCAGAGTCTGGACGGAAACTGGAAATTCAACTGGGTGGCCAATCCCGAGGAAAGGCCCGCGGATTTCTACAGGGAGGACTATGACGTCAGCGGCTGGGACGACATCACCGTTCCGTCCAACTGGCAGATTGAGGGCCTGTGCAAAGACGGGACTCAGAAATACGGAACCCCGATATACGTCAACGTGCGTTATCCTTTCTTCTACAAGGTGGAGACGGACGACTGGAAGAAAGGGTTTATGAGGACACCTCCCGAGGATTGGACGATGTTCTCGGCCAGGAATGAGGTGGGCTCCTACAAAAGGACCTTCACCGTTCCTGAGCAGTGGAAGGGGATGGACGTGTTCATCGACTTCGACGGAGTGGATTCCTTCTTCTACCTGTGGATAAACGGCAGGTACGTGGGATTCTCCAAGAACTCCAGGAATGCCGCGCGCTTCAATATCAGCAGATATCTGAAGCCCGGACAGAACCAGGTGGCCGTTGAGGTGTACAGAAACAGCGACGGCTCATATTTCGAGGCGCAGGATATGTTCCGGCTCTCCGGAATTTTCCGCACCGTGGCGCTCGAGGCCAAGCCTGCCACCCGCGTCCGCGACATAAAAATCACTCCGGGCTTCACCGACGGAAGCAGGAGCGAGGGCGTGCTCGACATAGAGGCGGACATCGTAAAGGCAAATGACAGGGTGGGGAATCTCACCATAGACTGGCATCTCTACAAGAACAGGCTTTACGGCGACGAACTTGAGCCCGTCACAAGTTTCAGGGGACAGGGAGCGTCCGCCCGCCTTCTTTGCGGAAAAGTAGAGCAATGGTCCGCGGAGGCACCCCACAGATACACTCTCGTGGGCGAATTGAAATCCAGGAACGGCAAGGTTCTCGACATCTTCTCCACCATTGTCGGATTCAGGGACGTCCAGATAAGGGACACGCCGGCCTCCGAAGACGAATTCGGGATAGCCGGAAGATATTTCTACCTCAACGGCAAGCCGGTCAAGCTTCGTGGCGTGAACCGTCACGAGACGGCCCCCGAACTGGGACACGCCATAGGCCGGGACATTATGGAACAGGACATAATGATGATGAAGGCCGCCCACATCAACCACGTGCGCAATTCACATTACCCCGATGACCCGTACTGGTACTACCTGTGCGACAAGTACGGCATATACCTGATGGACGAGGCGAACATCGAGAGCCATCCTTACCACTACGGGAAGGAATCCCTCTCCCACGTTCCCGAATTCAGGGACGAACACGTCGCAAGAATGATGGAAATGATGCGCAGCGACTACAACCATCCCTCAGTCCTGATATGGAGTATGGGCAACGAAGCGGGCCCGGGAGTGAACTTCGCGTACACCTTTGTCAAGGCCAAGGAGTTCGACCCGATGCGCCCCGTGCAGTATGAAAGGAACAACGACGTTTCCGACATAGGCTGCCGCCAGTACCCCGAGGTGGAATGGGTGAGGGAAGTGGCCGCTGGAAAGGCGCAGGTCAAGTATCCATACCACATCAACGAATTCGCCCATTCAATGGGCAACGCCCTGGGCGATTTCGCCGATTACTGGGAGATTATGGATTCCAACAACCGTTTCATTGGGGGAGCAATCTGGGATTGGGTCGACCAGTCTCTGTACAACTACGAAAAGGACGGCACCAGGTATCTGGCTTACGGCGGCGACTTCGGCGACTGTCCCAATGACGGCCAGTTCGTGATGAACGGACTCATCTTCGGAGACAGGACCCCCAAGCCCCAGTATTTCGAGGTCGCGAAGGTCTATCAGCCCATCTATACGAAATATCTCGGAGACGGCAGAATCGAGGTGTTCAACAGGAATTATTTCGAGCCTGTAGAGGCCGTGCTCAGCTATGCGTTGAAGCATTCCGACGCCAATCCGGTTTTCAGGGAAATGGAAATCAAGGTGCAGCCCCGTTCCAAGGCCGTTTACGAGCTTGAAACAGAAACGCTTCCCGAGGGAGTCCAAACTTTCCTGATGCTCGGTTACACCGCAAAGGAGGCTCTTCCCTGGACCAACGGCCACAAGGCCCCGCTGGCATTCGAGCATCTGATGATTCAGGACGGCAAGCCATACCTGGAGCCGGATAGCCGCAAGGTTTCGGATTTCAAGATTGAGTTCGACGACAACACGGGCACCCTGAGCCGGCTGAGTTATGACGGAACTGACGTGATAGTTCCAGGGGAAGGCCCGGCGCTCAATCCTTTCAGGGCATTTGTCAACAATGACGTATGGCTCTTCAAGAAATGGTTCGCCGAAGGGCTGCACAGGCTGGAGCATCACGTCACTGCCTCTTCCAGGACAGACAACGCCGACGGGTCCTATACGGTCAGCTATACCGTGGAATCACGCGCGGCAAACGGCTCCAAGGCGCTTTCAGAGAGCAATCACGGATATCAGGAGCTGGAGGACTGCCCTGAAATGAAGGATGTGGTGAAGTTCACCACCAGGCAGTCCTGGACGGTATTCCCCGACGGAAGGATAGTGCTGGACGCCGACATTGATTCCGACAAGCCGGAACTCATCCCCGGACGGATGGGATTCCTCTTCAAGCTGCCCGCCACTATGAACAGATTCGTTTACTACGGTATGGGACCCTTCGAGAACTATTGCGACAGGAAGGCGTCAAGCTTCATCGGCTGTTTCGGAGCTGATGTCCGCGCCAACGTTACTAATTACACCAAGCCTCAGGATATGGGAAACCACGAGGACGTTTACTGGGTCAAGCTCACCGACGGCAATGCCGGAGTTATGGTCAAGGCGCTTTCTAATTCCATCAAGGGAAAGCCCGTGATGAGTATGTCGGTTCTTCCGTACAGCGCTATGGACCTTGTAATGTCAGCCCATCCCCATCAGTTGCCCCAAAAGGCTGAGGCGACCTACCTGACGGTGGATGCGGCCGTGCTCGGACTCGGCGGCGCAAGCTGCGGCCCCGCTCCCCAGAAGAAGAACAGGATATACGCGGACGACACTCACTTCTCAATAGAAATCTCACCTGTCAGATAGAAAAGCGATGAAAAGAACGATAGTATTGGCGGCGATGCTCGCGTCCCTGACCTGTCAGGCGCGGGTGGATGCCGAATGGAAGTCCCCTCTGCCTGCGCACAAGGCCTGGAAAGGGGAGAAGGTCAGCGCGATTGTTTCGGTCAGCGCCTCTGAACCGCAGGAAGGACTGAGACTCGAAAGCGGAGACCTTGTCTGCGGAAAATCCGTCATAGACGCATCCTGCGTCAGCTTGAATTTCCTTTCCGAGATTGTGGGGGACGAACTTCTGGAGCAGTACAACCAGTGCGGAGGACGTGACACGGTCAATTACAGGCCGGTTTATGCGGCAGACCTCATCGACGACAGGAAAGAGGCCCGTCTGGAGGCGGGAAAGACTCAGCCCGTATGGATGAGCGTCAGCATTCCTTCGGACGCCGTGCCCGGCAGATACAGGGGAACCGTCAGCATCCGTGACTCCCGGAAAGTGCTCACCACCCTCAAATATTCGCTCAGGGTGTGTGACCGCACGTTGCCTCCCCTGTCCGAGAGCCCGTTCCATCTGGACTTGTGGCAGAATCCCTACGCCGTGGCAAGATTCCACGACGTACCCCTGTGGAGCAGGGAGCATTTCGAATATATGAGGCCGGTGATGAAACTCCTGGCCGACGCGGGCCAGAAGGTAATCACTGCCACGATTATGGACCGTCCCTGGAACGGACAGACCGAGGACCCCTTCGGACCTATGGTCACCAAAATCAAGAGGGCGGACGGAAGCTGGCTCTATGACTATACCGTATTCGACAAATGGGTGGAATTTATGATGTCCCTGGGGATAGACGGACAAATCAACTGTTATACCCTCATTCCCTGGGCCCTGACCTTCGACTATTTCGACCAGGCGTCGGACAGCAAGGCCTCCGTGTATGCCGAGCCCGGAAGCGGGGAGTATGAGGCGTACTGGGGAGGGTTCATCAGGGATTTCGCGGCGCATCTCAGACAGAAAGGCTGGTTCGACAAGACGTACATCGCAATGGATGAACGTCCCCAAAAGGCGATGCAGGCGGTCCTTGACCTGATTGACAGGGTGGAGCCGGAGTTCAAGGTGGCCCTTGCGGGCAGTTATCACGAACAGATAGCCGACAGGATAGATGACCTGTGCATAGCATTCGGCGAGGAATATCCCGCCGGGGTGGTGGAGGCAAGGCGGAAAGCCGGCCTGATTTCCACCTATTACACCTGCTGCTCCGAAAAGTATCCCAACACCTTCATCGCCAGCAATCCCGCGGAAGCGTCCTGGCTGCCTCTGGTGGCCTTGTCCCGCGACGTGGACGGTTATCTGCGCTGGGCATACAACAGTTGGACGGAGAACCCGATGAAGGATGCCAGATTCCGTACCTGGGCCGCCGGCGACTGCTATATGGTTTATCCCGGAGGACTGAGCAGCGTCCGATTCGAACGCCTGAAGGAAGGCCTTCAGGACTATTCGAAGGCTTCAATCCTGCTTGACGAGTGGGGGAGAGGCACAAGAAAATCAGCCGCGCTGGAGGCGGCGTTGAAACTCTTTACAAGGGAGGAACTCTCCGCCAACGGCCCTGAACGCGCGTTGGAGGCGCTCCGCAAGGCGATGGACTGACATCAGCGTTCCATTATGAGGGCGGGAGCCTTCCCCTGGGAAAGCAGGTCCTTCATAGTGTCCATAGCCGGAGCCACGTGAGAGAAAAATGCCTTGAGCCCGTCGCACAGGACGTTCCTGCCATTCACGCGGTGCTCGGGGCATTCTCCGTGACAGGCAAAGTAAAACTTGCACTTGAGGCACTCCGGCGGGAGAGATTCTCTTTTTGAGACGGCGAAATCGAATCTCGCGGGCATTTCGTATATCTCCCTGAGGGTGTTTTCCCTTATGTTGCCGAGTCTGCTCTCAGGCAGGACAAAGTGGTCACAGGGATAAACGTCCCCGTTGTGCTCCACGGTAAGGGAGTCACAGCACACTTCCGCCACAGAGCAGAGTCCCGGGTTCAATCCGCACCACTGGGCAAGGGTGGCGTCGAAGATTTGGACATAGTAGGCGCCGACGTCGCGTTTCACCCATTCATCGAATATGTCAATCAGGAAACGGCCGTAACCTGCGGCGGAAACGGCCCAGGGGAGGTCTTTGTTGGCGGCGGGAAGAAACTGCATATATCTGCTGCCCACCTCGTCCCGGAAGAAGCGGTAAATCTCAAGGCCGCGGCCTTCGCAGCTGCTGTTCACCACGCTGAGAGTGTTGAATTCCACACCGTGCCGCTTGAAAAGAGAGATGGCGGCCATAACCGAATCGAAGGTGGGCTTCCCGGCCTTGGTCTTCCTGAAGCCGTCCTGAATGTCCCTGGGGCCGTCAAGCGATATGCCCACCAGAAAATCGTTTTTCCTGAAAAAGCGGCACCAATCCTCATCCACCCTGAGGCCGTTGGTCTGGAGTGAATTGCGGATGGTCTTGCCGTGAGCGTATTTCTGCTGCAGGCTGACCGCCGTCCTGAAAAAGTCCGTTCCCAGCAGCAGGGGCTCGCCGCCGTGCCAGCAGAATGACACCTCGTCAGTGTCGTTCGCCTCGATGTACTGCCGGACGTAGGTCTCCAGCAGGTCCTTGCTCATCACGGGCTCCCGCCCTCCATACAGGGCGGATTTTTCAAGATAATAGCAGTAACTGCAATTCAGGTTGCAGGCGCTGCCCGCCGGTTTGACCATAGTGCCGAAAGACACCGGTGCGCACAGGTGGGCGGCGTCTCCCAATGTCAGAGAGGGACGCTTCATTGATTCTGTTCCCTGAGCCAGACAATCAGCGGCTGGAGAATCTCTGCGGAAGGCTCTGCGGTGAGCGTGGTGAGACTGATGCTTTCTCCCATACCGTTCAGTACGCTGAACTGGAAGTCGGGATTGTTATCGTAGTCGACGGGGGCGGGGGACTCGCCGCGCAAAAGGGCGGCGGCTTCCGTCACCATGGCGTCGAGTCTGAGAAGCCAGGGACGAATGTCATTGTAGAAAAGCCTGTCGCTTTCTTGAGCCGAATCCTTGAGGGAAGCCAGGGTCTGGCAGGCATCGTGGATGGCGTGGAACTTGGAAATCAGCCCTGCGGGGCGGGGATGCCCTTCCCTGACGGACTCCTTGTAGTAGGTGACGTCGAGTTTCAGCCCGTCGGCGTCGAAGTGCCTGAGATGAGGGGCCAGCAGACGAAGCGCGGCCTGCCTGTCCTTTCCCACAACTGCGGACAGCGATGCGCTCCAGCTGAGGTCATTGTTGAAGGCGGCGTTGTTCCAGGAGTAGTCCGCGACGCTGAAAAGGGTTATCTTCGATATTTCACCCTGCTGCATAGGGTTTATGATAAGGGTGCGCTCGTCCTTGAGAGGCTCGAGTCTTGCCATATTGTCGATATGCCTCTCGTCCCTGAAATTGGAATAGATGTCCATAGGGAAGATTTTGGTCATATCGTTGTCGTTGCAGGGATAATTCCACCACCAGCCGGTAGGACGGCCCAGGAAATCCCTCACTACGTCGAGGTCTTCGTTGTTGGGAACGGTCCAGACGGCGGCCCCCGTGATGAATATGTTTATCTTGTCCGGAGTGCCGCTCAGAGACTGGAAGAACCTGCGGGCATTCTCCCTGGTAGTCCAGGAATAGGCATAGAGCTGGGGAACGTAGTTGAGGGGCTTGACTGTGTCCGCGGGAGACGCTCCGGGAACGTTCCAGCGCCTGTCGATGCGGTTCTGCAAATCCGTCAGCCTGTCCGCGCAGCGCTTGAGGGAAGGATTGTCATAGGGCACGCCCACGTCATCCACGAACACGCCGAACTGGCGGACTCCGAGTCCGTACATACTTTCGAACTTGTCCATTATGCGGGAGTTGACGTCCCCGTAGGAAGCGTCAGTGAAAGCCACGCCGGGGTGGATGGCCCAGATGAAGTTGACCTTGGTGGCCCTTGCCACTTCGGTTATCTCCTTCATCATATCCTGGGACAGATATCCTATGTTCTTCTGCTCTTCTGAAATCTTCTCGGGGTAGGGCTCCGACCAGAAGCGGGAATGATAGGGGTCGGACTTGGCGCCGTACATATAGGTGTTCATCTTGTATCGGGCCATGAACCTGAAGATGTCCATAGTGACTTCCGCGCTGTAGGGGACTCCGTAGTAACCTTCGATGATTCCCCTGTCCCTGACGTCGGCCCAGTCGTGGATTTCGACACTTCTGAGATTGGAAGTGCCGCAGTCAAGAATCTGTTCGAGCGAGGCGAGTCCGCAGAACGAGGCGTCCGTATCCTCGCCGAGAATCAGCACCTGGCTTGCGCCGGACTTGTCTGCGCTCAGGCTGAGGATGTGCCTGTCATATTTGGGCAGACTGAACAGCTCCCTGCACAGGCGCATCTTTGCGGCAAGCCTGTCGGCGGCGTCACGGCTGCCCTTGACACCGATAGTCAGGTTTGACTGTCCCCTGACCGCCTTGTCGGACACGGTGACGCCGAGGCCGTGGCTTTTCAGCACTTCGGCGGCCCTCTGTACTGTGACTTCGTCTATTGCGGGTCCCGCGACAATGTTCACGGTGGGGGAGAAGGATGAAACGCTCCCGTCAGTCTTCTGCTGCTGAGGAACGGGGTAGATGGTATAAACGGTGCCGGCTCCCGCCGCGATGGGGAGAACCGAAATCAAGAGGGATAAAAGTATTCTTTTCATATCTACAAATATAGATATAAAAATTGACTTTTATCCCCCGTGAGTCTTATCTGATGCGGACCACAATCTCCGCGGGGAACACGTAGGAGGGGTCGCCTCGCTCGGCCATCGACCTTTCGAGCACTTCCAGGCGGCGCTCAACCCTGCCGTTGAAGACGGTCTTCCCGTTGAATATGACGCTCACGTCCTTGTCCAGGTCAACCATACTGTCGTTGAGGTAGATGGTGAACGAGTTGTAGTCGCACTTCCCGATTGTGATGGTGTTGCCGTCGATGGATGCCGTAAGTTCCTTGCCCAGGTAGGCCTCCCTTTCCTTGCTTGAACCCGGAGCGTCGTCGTCGGACCTTGCCGATATGTGCTTGTCGGCAACTTTAAGCCAGTAGAAGAAGGCCTCGGGCATCTTCTTCTCCTCGTTCTCCTGCCTCCATACTATCTTCTTCGGATAAGGATTGCGGGTGTATGCCGCCATCCAGGGGAATGCCGCCGCGTCGTCAAGTTCCATCCAGTGCGGCCTTCCAGTCTGAACGTGGAGGGAGTGAACATATCCCTGGGAATCGGCGCGCTGAAGGGCGTCAATCCTTCCGCTTGCTGCGGGAACCTCCTTGTTGCGGTCATAGTCCGAATCGTTTCCTCCCACCCACATCATAAAGGGAAGATTCCTCAGGTTCTCGAACCTTACACTGCCCGGGTGCCCCGCCATCATTGAAGCGGCGGCCCAATGGTCCGCCAGGCGAGGAGCCATTCTCCAGACGCCGTCACCGCCGGCAGAGTATCCCATAAGGTAAACCTTGTCGGGGTTGACTCCCTTTAGGACGACCATTGTCCGGATAATCTGTCGGAACAGGTCGTCGTTCCCCCTGAGGAACCACATATCCCAGGAATCCTTGTATGAACGTGGAGAGATGTAGATGCCTTCAGCGGGCTGCGGGGGATTGGCGCGCAGGTACATATACTGCTGGTTCCACCACTGGCCTTCGTTTACCTGCCCGGTGGCGTCCTCTCCGCCTCCGTGCAGCGAAATCCAAAGGCTGTGGCCCCCTTCGGGCTCGGCGCCGTAGGTGTCGATGAAATACTTCATCCTGTGATTGTCCACATCCGTGACATAGAAGTAATCCCTTGTGATTCCCTTGAAGGAGTCGGTGCCTGTGGCAGTGCCTTTCTGGCCGGCAAAGATTTCCTGGAGCCTGGCCTTTTCGCTTGTCTTCCAAGCGGAAATCACCTGCAGGCGGGCCTGCTCCGCCTCCTCCTTTGTCAGGGAGGTGACAGGGACGGGCGGCTCGTCTCCGGAGGGTACGGTAAGATGGCACACGGCGTAGAACAACGCGCATTTGGCTATGATTTTCGCTTCGCCCGCGGCAAGGGCCGTAACCACGCCTCCGTTTACGGATGCCACTTCAGAGTGGTCAATGGACCAGGTGACTTCCTTGTCGGTGGCGCTTGCGGGCGTTACCGTGGCGGTGAGCGTGGCGGTTCCGCCTATTTCAACCGTAAGTTCCGACTTGTCGAGGGAAATGCCCTCCACTGCAATTTCGGCAGGCTTGCATCCCAACAGGACGGGCAAGACGAGCAGCAGCGCAAACAGTGATTTTTTCATATTCGTGTGAATTGTCTTGGCATTATTGATTATAACCTTTCCTCTTGAGGATTGCAACCATTTCCTGAGGGCAGTCCGTACTAATCATCTGACATTCCGGATACAGGTTGAACAGACTGTTCAACTGTCCTTCGTCGATGGAGTATTCCGGGATGTAGTCGTGGTTGACGTGCAACAGGTTGACCGAGCAGAGGACGCCGGCCTTGTATGCCGTCCCGCACCTGATGACGCATTCCGAACTCTTCGTCTGGCCTGAATTCCAACCTACCTGGAGGAAATACTGTTTGCCGCCGTCGAGAAGAGCGGTGTAATCCTCGCTCCTGACATAAGCATTGGCTTCAGGATTGCTCCTGAAGACTTCTTTCACGAAAGACGCGTCCTTGCAGTACAGGAAAACCTGCTGCAACATTCCCAATTTCTCCACTACATCGAGCACTTCCCTGGTGGAAGCCGTTCGCGGAGAATAGTCGAGGTTCACATAAATCTTTCCCCTCGTCGCCATCAGGAATTCTTCCAGGGTGGGCATCACCTCCTGGGTCACGCTTCCGCCCCTGTCGGTGAGATGATAGCGCTGAATGGCCTCAAGTGTCATATTGGTAATTTTCCCTTTGCCGTCTGTATGGTTGTCTATGCTCTCGTCGTGAGATATGACAACCTTGCCGTCTTTCGTGCGGTGAGTGTCGGTCTCTATGACATCAGCGCCCGCCTGGATTGAGGCCCTGACAGCCGCGATGGAATTTTCCGGAACGCTGCGGTCGGTCGTATGGGCCCGGTGGGTCATCACCCAGACCCTTTTCGGCGTTTTGTACAGTTCCTTGACAGCCTCGTCGAGGGCAAGCAGAGAACTTATCTCTACGTCCCACTCTTCATTGCCGCCGTTCGCGCCCGCCTTGACCTTGTATTTTCCGGCAGCCGTGTATTTGTGGCTGAAAGCGGTGCCGTTGTCCGAATCCTTGGCGCCGTCTCCCCAATCGACAGTAACCACTGCCTTGCCGGGGTTGTCCGCCGTAACGGAAACGGTCTCCCTCAGGGAGGCGTATTTCGAGTCGGCTGCGGAGAAGGTGAACGTGACATTCTCCTTCTGGGGGTCGTCAGCCGGCTTCGGAGGCTTGGGACTTATGGTGCTCTTCTTGCAGCTTCCTGCCGACAATATGACTGCAAACAATAAGATGGCCTGTAGAATTCTGTGGTTTCTCATAATGAATATCATTTTGTTATGTAGAAGAATGTCTGTACGGTGCGCTCTCCCGCGTGGTCTTTGCGTTTATTGTCGCAAGGGTAGTTGACGACGTGCGTCTCAGGGTCTCCGTAACCTGCCACGCAGAGAGTGGTGGAACCGCCGCCGTCCAGGTTCATCGCATACTTCGGGTCGAAGTACTTTATAAGGAAGCGGGTGAGTTCCTTTGCAGAGAATCCGCTGCAGTTGGTCAGACGTCCGTCCACGGTGAACATAATGAGGCGGTAGTCTCCCGTGATGCCGATGGCGGTACGGGGATGGCGGACGCCCTGATGGTACCAGGGATGCTCGGTGTCGCTGGCGTAAGTCTGCGGATTCACGCCAGCGGGAACATACGTGCTTCCGAGGTCCTTGTATCCGTCGATTAGAAGGGGAGAACCGGAGATTATGTTGGGCATATTCCTGAGCGTGGTGGTATAGAAACTGCGCTGCTCGGCAACCATCGCGCCGTATTCGGACTGCCCGTCACCGTCCTGGCTGAAGATGGCGGGAGCGATGAACACGCGTCCCTCGGGACTGGTGCAGATGCCGGCGTCGTTCCTCCAGTTCATCACACCGGTCTCGGCATTCTTGTCCTGGGTGATGTTCTTGTGGACCGTTCCGTTCACCTTGATGAATATCTGCGAAGCGCCGAAGCCCGCATTCATACTGACAATAGCGTCATATTTGCTCAGGATGTGGGAAGCTATGTCCTTGTTGGAATCATAGACGTATTTGAATTTGTAACCCTTGTTGAGGTCGACTTCGGCAACGTGTATGGACTGGTATGCGCCGCTGACTTCATCGAACCCTTCGAAGCTCCAGAAGGTGACGCCATCGCGCACGGTGTATTTCTCCCATCCCTTCACTCCTTCAGGAGTTACAGCCTTGTGATTGGGGATGTCGTCTCCCGGAATGACATATTCAGAAGGGTCGTCGCCTCCGCCTCCGGTCTCTGTCCACTTGATGTCGCTGTTGACAAGGACGGGCACGGCGGCGCCCAAGTTCCAGTTTGCAGGACTCCATCCGAGTTCCCCGGCCAATTGCGATGCTGTCTTTCCGGCGGGAGCCACCTTGCCGTGGTAGGGAGCGATGAATTTGCTTGAGCCGTCATAGTCTATGCCCTCGGCGAGAGGGGAGGACTCGGAAGCGTCGTTCTGGTCGCAGAGGGAGATGAAATTCAGGGGATATTTGCTCCTGTCGGTCTGGTCCGGGTTGATGCTGAACGAGAAATCCTGCTTCCTGTAGCATCCGGACAGGGTGTTCTTGGGTGAGGTGAAGCCGACTACGGCACCGCTGCTGTACTGGTCGGCGCGTTCCTGGATGGCAATCACCTTGGAGTTCCAGGCAAGACAGTTCCTGATGATGTCGCCCGGTGTCTTGATGCCGCTTGCGTTCTCGTTTGCGTGGCCCACGATTCCGGCGGCCGCAAAGTTAGTGCTTACCGAGCAGAGACTGATGCAGTTCTCGACAACCGCCCTTGTGCCCCTGATGCATCCCACGATGCCTGCGCAGCGCTGGGACGATGTCGGACAGTCTATCTTGCCCTCGGTGTAGCAGTCCCTGATGATGTTTGCGCCGCTGTCTGTGTAGCCGGCAATTCCGCCGACCTGACCTCCTATTGACGTCACGTTGGCCCTGGCGGAGCAGCGGTTTATTTCAGTGTTGCAGATTCGGCCGAACATTCCGCCTACGCCGTCCACGCTGCCGGTTGTCGCCGCAACGCTGCCGGACACGTGTACGTTGGTCACCCTGGCGCTATGCTCGAAAGTGTCGCTCGTACCCGCGTATCCTCCCACAATGCCGCAGGCGGTGTCGCCTTCGATGTGGGCGTCGGCAATCTTGAGGTCATAGACTTCTCCGAAGAGGACGCCGAAAAGTGACGAGTACGGCTTGAACGTGCACCTGAGATTTGAAATGGTCTTGCCGTTACCGTTGAAGTCTATCTTGCGCGCGAAAGGCGTCCTGTTGTTGACGGGCTCCCAGGTGACGCCTTTCATATCTATGTCGGCAGTCAGCTTGAAATAGGTGGGCTCCGATGAATCAGAGGAGACCTCCCGGCATTTTTCCTTCATTGAAACCATATCCTCCGCCGTTGAGATGAGGTATGGCTTGTCCTTGGTCCCGTTCTCCTTGTCATCGTCAGGACCTGACGCGGCGCCTTGGGTAATCGTCACGTTCCTGGACAGGTCTCCGGCCTTGATTGTGACTGTGGCTGTCCTTTTGGAGGGGACGGTGTTGGCCTCGACGCTTATCATAGTGGACATCACGTCGCTGTTTCCCGATGCGGGGTTCAACTTGCACCAGTCTTCGGTAACCGAGGCGACCCACTGCCTGTTGGCAGTGAATGCAAGTCTCTGGCTGCCGCCCTCCTTTGCGAAATAAATTTCGGTCTGGGATACGGTCAGTTTTGCCGGTTCTTCTGCCGTTTTGCAGGAAAAGGCGAGACCTGCAAGCGCCAGAATCATCAATTTGCGTAAGAACTTGTGTTTCATCTGAAAGGATTGTTTCATAAAAATACAAAAAAACCGGCTGCCCGGCCCGGGCAGCCGATTGAAAGGGATATGTGGATTACTTCTTCAGCGCGGGAACGTCACCTGAAAGGTCCCAGATGGTTTCATCCCAACCGATGCGTCTGGCAACCTGTGAAGCGGTCTCACCCGCCGCGGCAGCCTTGCCGTGGTAGTAGAACTCGTGTGAAGTGCTGTGGTCGCCGGGAACGTCGAGAGGATGTTCCTCGTCCGCATCTTCCTGGTCCTCGAGAACGGTATAGTTGACAGGATATTGAGGGTCATCCATTCCCACATTCTGGGTGAAGACCATATCCGTACGACGCCAGTTGTTCTTGAGGATGTTGTCGGGAGCGGTGTAACCTACGACTCCGCCTGAACTGTACTGGTTTACCCTGCACTTGTTTGCAACTACGCGGGGGTTCCAGGCGATACATCCGATTACCTGGTTGCCAAGCTTCGATTTGGCGCTTGAAGCATCCTCGTTCATATGGCCGACTATGCCCGCAGCGCAGATTCCGGTCTCGATTTCAGCGGTGCTGATACAGTTGGAAACGATTCCGGCCTTGCCGATGTTGCCACCGAGAATACCAGCGAAGCGCTGTGCGCCGCCGATGCCGGTGACTTTACCTGAGGTGATGCAGTCGTGGATGGAAGATTCGCTCTTCATCCAGCCGCAGATGCCTCCGACGTAGTTCTTGGGTGAAGAAACCTCGGCGTCAACAGAGCAGGCATATATCTCAGTGTATGTCATCTTTCCGACGAGACCGCCTACACCGGTATTGCCGCAGTTCGTGCCGTCCAGAACAGAGTTGGTGACAGTGATGCCGTGAATCTTTGCATAGTATCCCTCTGCGGCGAATATTCCTGCCGCAGGTCCGCCGGTGGCTATTGAAGCATTGTCGATGGTCAAATCGTAGAATTCACCGAAAGCGACGCCGAAGATGGAAGGATATGATGATGCTCCACTGTAGCGGATGTTGCTGATGGTGTGTCCGTTTCCGTTGAAGTCAATCTTGAGGTTGCAGTCTCCGGCATCGTTGACAGGCTTCCAGTCCACGCCGGTCATATCGATGTCTTCAAGAAGCTTGAAGTAAGTGGGAACTGCGTCGATTGATGCGGCGGGGAGTGTCATGCTCGTGACAGCGCAAAAATCCTCAGGAGTCCTGATGAGGTAAGGCTTGTCGGCAGTACCGCTGCCGACACCCGCCTTCGCAGTCTTGATGGGGATGAACTTCACGTTGTCCTCGGCGATGTGCGCGAGTGAAGAACCTTCGATAGAGGAAATCACAACGGGAATCACATACCAGGTCTCACCCTCAAGAATCTCTGCATTGTGCTCTATCTTGATGGTGGCCTTGCTTGAGATACGGTACATCTCGCGGATGCTGCCCGTGTCGTTTGTCCAGGTCATCAGGCTTGAAGGGAAGATTTTTGCCTTCTCACTTTCGTCCTTGGACGCGTTGTACAGGTCCAGGAGAGACTCGTCAACGGCAAACTTTATGGTGAGGGGAACATTCAGGCCCGCATCCGCAGTCCTTGCATACACGCTGATTGTCTGTGTGGTCTCCTCGGCGAATCCCTGAATCTCGGGAGTGTCGGCATATACCCTATAATAGGATGTAAGGTCTTCCTTGACTTCCTTTGTGCAGGAAGTCAAGGCGATGGCTGCAACGGCAGCGAATATTAATGAGATACGTTTCATAATCTTGTTCATTTAAGGTCAGGATTACTTGATGTTCTTCAGGACGGGAACAGTACCTGAGAGGTCCCAGATGGTTTCATCCCAACCGATGCGCTTCGCAACCTGTGAAGCGGTCTCGGTGGCTCCCGCGGCCTTTCCGTTGTATGAAGCGACTGTGGTTGCCACACCGGCTTCAGTGTCGGGACTGTCGGGGAACTGGCTCAGTCCGGGATTTTTCCAGCAGTTCTTGAACTCGCCTGCGCCGCCGAGACCGATGATGGCGCCGGAACCGTACTTCGTGCCGGTCGCGATGATGGCATCGTTCCAGGCTATGCATCCGTTGACCTTGCTGGTATTGTCATCGATTTTTGACCTATCGCTGCCACCGTCTGAGTTTTTGTTCAGTTCAGCGATGATACCGCCGGCCATATCTGAGCAGGAGATTGTTGCAAGACTGATGCAGTTCACAATCTGGTTACCCACATTCTGGGCGCATCCGATGATGCCGCCGAACATATATGCGGTAGCTTCTGAGGAGATATAATTGCCCTTTGAGATACAGTTCTTGACGATGAGTTCCTTCTTTCCCAGCGAGCCTACAATACCGCCGATATAGTGAGCATTTGTAACAGAACCAACTTCGATGTTGACGTCTGCTGCGCACTCGTTAATCTCGCCGTAGCACTGCTGGCCAACGAGACCGCCGAGGCTGAGTTCCTGCTTACTGTCTGAAGACGTCTCGCAAGCAACCTTACCCTTGACTGAGCAGCGGTAGATGTAAGTGTAGATGTTGTCGCCCGTTGAAGCCTGACCTACGAGGATACCGGCTTTCTTTGCGGTGGTGGAGACAGTCGCTCCCTCAATCTTGAGGTCGTGAACGTCTCCCACAAGGCCCTTGATGAAGCCCACCTGCTCTCCACCGCTGACGGTGAAGTTGCTGATGGTCTTTCCGTTACCGTTGAGGTCAATCTTCTTGCCCTTTTCCTTCTCCATACCGAGGTCGATGGGAGTCCAGGCAATGCCGCCGAGGTCGATATCGTTACCGAGCTTGAAATACATGTAATCGGCGGCAAGATATTCTTCGCGCGACTTGAAACTAACAGAGATAGCCTTGTCGGAGATTGCCATAAGGTCGGCAATGGTATAAATCATATAAGGGTCTGACTTCGTGCCCATGCCTGTAGGCTTCTCGGGGTCATCCTGGGAAGGAACGCTCTTGACATTCTTCAGTGAAGGAATGTTATTGGAGAGGTCCCAGACGGCTTCATCCCAACCGATGCGCTTCGCAACCTGTGAAGCGGTTTCGGTGGCGCCGGCTGCCTTTCCGTGATACATTGAAGACCAGAGGTCGCTGTAGTTGCAGTCTATTCCCTGCAGAGGATTGCCGATACCTGCGTCTTCCTGGTCGAACGTCTTGAAGTGAGTCGCTGACTCAGGGTCGTCGGGGCAGGTTACGAGGAAGTTGATGCCGGGCTTTCTCCAGCAGTTCTGGAGAGTGTTCTGAGGGCATCCCCATCCCATTATGCAACCGCCGCCCATAGCGTAGTCGTCTCTGCTGAGTTTCAGTGATACGGACCGGCTGTTGTCCATTGTGATGGATTCGTTCCAGGCGATGCAACCCTTTACGGTGTTGTGGATATAAGTCATATCGGCCTCTCCCCAACTGTTCGCGTTGAGGTGACCTACAATACCCGCGGCCACAGCATTGCAATGAATGCTTGCAAGGCTGATGCAGTTTTCAATCGTGAACGATGCCGCAGCATTCTTGTTCTCATCGAACGCACCTGCGATACCGGCAATGTTTCTGTTGTAAGTTCTGGCTTCAAGATTGCCGGCGCTTGTTATTTCACCCCTGGTGATACAGTCGTGAATCTTGCAGACCTTCTTGTTGCCGCAGCCGATGATTCCACCGCAATAGTACCTGTTGTCGCCGATCTGGGTAATCTTTGCATCGACGTCACATTCATAGATTTCTCCACCGCTCAAGCATCCTGCGACACCGCCGATGGTGTTGTTGTCGACAGTGAGCACACCGGTAATCTTGCACCCGTGCACGATGCCGGTGATGACGTCACCTGTTCCGCAGTAACCGCAGAGCAGGCCGGAGGCGGATTTGTTAGTGGTAATCTCGGCATCGATGAGGTTGAGGTTATAGACCTCGCCGCAGAGAACGCCGAACATTCCGCCGTAGTTGGTTCCCTCGTACTTGAGGTTGCTGATGGTCTTGTAGTTGCCGTCGAAGTCAATCTTCTCGTCGTAAGGCTTTCCGCAGTTTATAGGCGTCCAGTCCTTGCCGGCCATATCGATGTCGTTCACCAGCCTGAAGTAGGTGGGAGTGGCGGCCGCGTAGGCCTCGGGTGTCTTGATGGCATCCTCACCGATATGTTTTATCATTTCCTCCATACCCATAAGGCCGGCGGCATCATAGATGTTGTAAGGGTCGTTCTTGGTGCCGGAACCGATAGGCTTGTCGGGCGAGCCGGAAACGGCGAAAAACTTGACGATGATGGGAGTGGGGTCTGCCGATGCCTTGGCGGAGCCGGTCACTTCTCCGACTATGAGGGGAAGGACATAAGTCTTTCCGCCTTCGAGGTTAGGAGTGTAGGTAATCTTGATTTTACCTGTGCGTGAATCCTTGTTGTATCTGTCGATGACGACATCGTTCACGGTGAATGAGTAGCAGTCGGACGGAAGGACAGCGATATCCTCTCCTTCAATCTGGACGGCAGCGTCGGGGTCTGCCCTGAAAGTGGCTGTGAGCTGCTCACGTACGCCGTCGCTTTCTGTCGTGGCATAGAGACTGATGGTAGTGCTCCTGCCCGGCATCATTTCACCGAGGTCGATTGCGTTCCTCGCTGCAATCTTATAGGAGGCGGGTCCTCCTTCGGGGAGTTCGGCCTCTTTTATACAGGACGTTGCGAACAAGGCAAGACCTGCTGCGAGAATGAATGTAAGTTTTTTCATAACTTTATTTCTTTGTTCTTGCAAATTCGATAATTATTGACCTCTTCCGTCCGGCCAGCCGGGATTCTGAATGAGGTTCTCGTTGTAACGGAGTTCCTGGAGAGGGAGAGGGAAAAGGTAATCCCTGTTTTCATCCCACTGAGAGGCGACCTGGCCCTTGAACTTGTCAATCATTCCGGATTCTCCCTCGCTGAGAGAAATCTCTTCACCGATTTTGAGAGATACAGGAGCAGTGGTCGTCGGTTTTGTATCCGTGTAGAGGCAGACGTCAGGTTGGTTGTCTCCGGTAAGGTCATACTCGCCGGGACCGGGGAAATACATTCCATAATAAGGCGCAGTGAGGATATTCCCTTCCTTCCAGCGCATAAGGTCGTAATACCTGAAACCTTCCTGGTTGAGCTCGCACAGACGTTCGCGGCGGATTTCAAGAATCACGGCATCGGTAGTGTGAGTGTAACCGCCCCACTTGGAATCGGTGAGGAAAGGGTCGGCAGGTGTCTGAAGAGTGACCTTGCCGGCGTCGGCTATGCCGGCTCTCTTGCGGATAGCATTGACGGTGAGGTCGAGGTCCTCATTGGTGATGGTGCCCAGCTCAGCCTTTGCCTCTGCATAGTTGAGGTACACCTCAGCCGCGCGGAAAAGAATAAGGTCACCGTATGACTGTCCGTGTACGTCTCCGTCTTCCGTCATGAGGAACTTGATGGGCTGGTAACCCGTTACGCAGTTAGCAAGGTCCGGAGCGAGTACGGCGGTGCCTCCGATACGGGTGTAGCCAGGGTAGCGGATGCTCTGTGCAAGACGGGGGTCACGACCTGTGAGCTCGTCCTTGAACTGGGTTTTCTCCCAACCTTCCTTGTCGGTGAAGCGGGAACCGTCCCTGTTGAGGTATGAGGCCACCGCTTTGCGGCTCATTCCTGATGCGCCCTCGCCTGAGGTAAGAAGGCAGGCGTGAAGCCTGTGGGTTGCCTTGTAGGTAATGCTGTAGTTGCGGGCAAGGATGACCTCTGTGGTCGTAGGGCTTCCCATATAGTCGCCTGCAGTGAAGAGGTCGAAGTAATCCTGCTCGGGTGTGCCGGTGTTGTAGAGGGAATATCCGCTTTCACGTATAAATCTCAGAGAAGCCTCGGCGCACTGGTTAAGCAGGCTGTCCGCCCTTAAAGAATTGCTGTTGTGATACTTCTGGAAAGTGCCCTCAAAGAGGCAGACGCGTGATTTCAGAGCCATTGCGGTCCAGGCCGTAACGGTGTAAATCTCCCTGGTCCTGCCGAGCTGCTCGATGGCGCAGTCAAGGTCCTTGAGGACATTGTTGATGACCATATCCCTGCTGTCCTGTGTCTTGTACAGGGCGGGGTCGTCAGAACCCAGCTGGGTGTCATACCAGGGCACATTGCCGTAACGCTTTACCTTCTCGAAATAGAAGTAAGCCCTGAAGAAACGTGCCAGACCCTCATATTGGGCGGCAACTTGCTTGTCCTCGCACTGACCCAAATTGTCAAGCAGGGTGTTGAACTTACGCAGGTCGACCCAGTCCCAGTCACCTGTACCGCTGGAAGCGGGGATACGGTTTCCGGTAATGGCGTCAAGCCTCTTGTTCCTGAAATAGCTGTCCGCCTGGTCAAGGCAGCAAAGCGTGGCGCTCTCGTAGCTGCCGGCACCGGGGAATACTGAATAGAATGTGTTGCTGTATGCCTTGAGGCCGTCTTCATTTGAAAAGAAGTTTGCATCAGACAATTTGTCCAGAGGGAACTTGTCGAGAGCCTCCGTGCATGAAACGGCTAAAAGCGCCAAAGTGAAAAGTATGAATATCTTTTTCATGATGCAGTCGTTTAGAATGTTATGTCAACACCGAACATGAATGTCTTCTGCCAACGATAGTTTGCAAGGTTGCTCTGAGCGGCGCACAATTCGGGGTCGATGTACTTGCTGAAGTGCAGGTTGTTGGCGATGAAACCGAGGTTTTCTCCTGTGAAGTAAACCCTGAGCTGTTTCATCTTGATTTTGTCGAGAACTTTCTTGGGAAGAGTGTAACCGAAGGTGATGTTCTTCACACGGCAGAAGCCGATATCCTGAAGATACTTGTCGTTTTTGATGGTAAGTGCTCGTGTTCCGAGCGCAATATAACCTCGGGGACGGGGGAAGAAAGCATTGGGATTTTCCTCGCTCCAGCATTCGTTGAGGAAGCCGGGAATCATAAGGGTGGCGTAAGGACGGCAGAAAGGTCCCCAGAACAACTCGGCCTCACCGCCCGGATACCAATCCTGATGGCCTACACCCTGAAGGAATATGGAGAAGTCAAAATTGAAATAATTGAATCCGAGGGTAAGACCATACTGGAAACGAGGCTGCGAGTTACCTATGATGCGCCTGTCACCGGGGTTGTCCGCAGTGCCCGCGCCATCGTCGAGCTTGCCGCTTCCGTCGAGGTCGACGTACTTCATGTCACCGGCCCACCATCCTCCGAGGGGAGTGTTGGTCAATCGGTCGGCAACAACCGAAAGGTCAACGGCATTCATATACTGCTGAGCTTCCTCGTCAGTCTTGAAGAAACCATCAACGTGATATCCCCAAATCTCACCGAGCGTCATGCCCTCATAGTAGTTGTTGAGGTTCTTTGTGGGATTGGCGAATCTGGTAATCTTGCTGGTGAAGTCATTGAAGACGGCTGTGACATTGTAATGGAAAGGATGGCCGAAGAGGCTGAACTGGTCCTTCCAGGAGAGGGACAGTTCATAACCTTTGGTCCTGAGGTCGGCGGCATTCATCTGAGGAACCTCAGCGCCGTAAACTGCAGGAAGAGCCATACCGTCGGTAAGCATATTCTTGGTGTCGCGGATATAGAATTCACCCGTGAAGTTCAAACGGTTGTTGAGCATTCCGAGGTCGATACCGATGTTGTGCTGGGATGTCACTTCCCAGGTGAGGTTGCCGGCAACGGGCCAACCGAGAGAAGCGACAACGGGCTTGTCTCCGCCAAACAGGTAGTCACCCTTCTTGATGGTTACGGAACGAATATAGTCGTAGTAGCCCACCTGCTGGTTTCCGAGCTGTCCGTATGAGTAACGGATTTTGGCAAGGTTGACGGTCTTCCTGAGGGGAGCGAAGAAGTCCTCCTCGGAGATTTTCCAACCTGCGGAACCTGAAGGGAAGAAACCCCAACGGCTGGCGGAAGAGAAACGTGACGTACCGTCATAACGGCCACTGAGCTCAAGAAGATACTTGCCCTTGTAGTCATAGTTGATACGGCCGAAGAAACCTGCGATTGCATATTCGCTCTGGCCGCCGCCGACATCCGTACGCTTGTTGCCTTCGTCGTCCGTACCGGTAAGGTCAAGGTCATTGAGCGTATCTGACATAAGGTTCCAGCCGTATGCCTCAACGTCTTTGTTGTGCTTGGTCTCGTAGTTGAAACCGAGCATCGCCTTGAGGTTGTGGGCATCCGCGAACGTGTCGGAATATGTGCCGTAAACGTTGACGGCGTGATATCTGTTGACTGAGAAGGCCTCCGTGAGTTTGTTCTCATACTTGGTCATCTCCGTGATGACACCGGGCCTGTCGGAACAGGTGGTCTCTACAGTACGGTTCATGTTGTTCTTGTTGTACTGTGAGTAGGTATAGTTGGCCTTGAGTTCGAACTGCTTGACGGGATGGATTGTCATCTCGAAAGTATTGGAAATCTCGCTGCTCTTGTCGAGGTTGCGGAAATTGGGGTTGCCCATATACACGGCGGCGCCGTCGCCGACAGTATAGTTGTTGTACTTTGTCGAGTAGATGGCAGTTCCGTCAGGGTTCTGAGTGGGATAACTTGCAAGGGCGTGCAGGCGGATGTTGTAGAACGAGTTGTTCACGCCGCTGATGCCGGGATAAGAGTAAGTGCTGGTGAAGAATGCAGTGTTGTTGCTGACATTCAACCACTTGGTGATATCCATCGTCACCTTGCTGCGGAGGTTGTACCTCTTGTAGACATCGGGATTTTCCTTAATCATACCTTCATCCTGGCTGAAGTTGCCGGAGATGAAGTATTTGACATTCTTGGCGCCACCGCTCAGGGATACTGAATGGCTGGTGGTGGGAGCGACATCCCTGTACATCCAGTGATACCAGTCCGTGTTTGCGTAGTAGTTGTAAACGTCCTCGCCGTTCTCATTGGTTACCGTAACCCACGGGCGGGCGGGATTCTCAACCTTGTCGTTGCGGCGGGCCCAGAGTTCCTCCATATCTTCGTCGGTATAGTTGGCATATGCTTTACCGTCGTACGCTTTCCAGAAAAGGTTGTTCGTATAAACGCTCCAGTAACCTGAAGTCTCATATTCGGTGCTGGTGGTCGGAGTCTTGAAACCGACGCGGCCGCTGTAGCTGATAGTGGGCTTGCCGTCCTCGGCGCTGCCGCTCTTGGTAGTCACGAGAATGACACCGAATGATGCACGCGCGCCGTAGATGGCGGCCGCGGCGGCATCCTTGATGACAGAGATTGATTCCACATCGTTGGGGTTGACTCTCAGCATACTGCCTTCAACACCGTCAATCAGGACAAGGGGGTCACCTCCGTTGATGGAGTTCACACCACGGATGTTGATGTCGACATCCTGTCCGGGACGGCCGGAAGTAGCGGAAATCGTAAGACCGGGGACAACACCCTGAAGCATATGGCCTACGTCGAGCGCTGAACGGTCTGAAAGTTGAGAGGCTTCGACAACGGTAAGCGCGCCGGTCAGGTTGCTCTTCTTCTGGGAACCGTAACCTACGACAACCGTCTCGCTGAGGGCGAAACTGTCTTCCTCCATAATGATTGAGATACTGCCCTGCGTGGGGCGTACTGTAATAGTCTGCGTGGTGTAACCCAGGCAGGATACAGTGAGTTCAACCGGCTTGTCTCCGATTGTAACGGTGAATTTTCCGTCAACGTCGCTGACTTCACCGACAGACTTGTCCGCAGACAAGACGGCCGCGCCGATGACGGGTTGGCCGCTGGGGTCTGTGATGACACCTGACACACGATGCTGTGCCATGGCTGCGAAACTGAACAGAAGCGCACAGAACGAAACTGTGAAAATGCTGATAAGTTTCCTCATTGTGTTGAATGGTTAAAAATGTTATTGTGGACTATAGTGTCTTTGCGAACTTTCCAACCTAAAATTGCGTAAATATATACAATTTTTATTCAAGTTGTTCATTATTGTTAAAAAATTTGCATTTGGTAAGAAATGAATGAAAAAGAATTATATTTGCCAGTCTTATGAAAACACGAATCTTTATCCGCTGCGTGGCATTGACTGCGCTCGCGACGCTCGCCCCCGAACTTTGTCCGGGCGGGACCATCAGGGAAATCGACAATCTGAAAACTGAATTCGCCCGGCCGCCAGCCGATGCGAGGCCGCGCGTATGGTGGCACTGGGAGGACGGCAACGTTACCAAGGACGGCATCCGCAAGGACCTCGAATGGATGCACCGCATAGGAATAGGCGGCTATCATCACTTCGACGCAGGCATCTCCCAGAGTCCCATAGTGGAAAACAGGATGGTGTATATGCGCGAAGAATGGCAGGATGCGTTCCGCTATGCCATAAGGCTGTCGGACTCGCTGGGAATGACGGTGGGCATAGCCAGTTCCCCGGGCTGGAGCAATACTGGCGGCCCGTGGGTCAGCCGCGAGGACGCTATGAAAAGGCTGGTCTGGAGCAGCGCGGACGTCTGCGGAGGGCAGGTCAGAGTCTCTCTCCCGCAGCCGTACTCGCTTGACGGATGGTACCGGGACATCAAGGTCCTGGCGGTCAGGCTGCCGGGAAACGAAGGCGGATACAGGTCGGTGAAGGTGCTGTCTCCGGACAGGAGACAGAACTGGAACGTGCATCCCTACAAGACCGGGATGCGCCTGGAATGTTCCGACGACGGTTCGGATTTCAGACTGGTGACTATGATTTCTCCAACATCGGCCCAGAGTATCACGGTGAACTTCGCTCCGGTTTCGGCCAAATTCTTCCGAATCATAAATGAAAAGGGAGAGGTTCTCCCGGAGGACAAGTATATCCTTTATACGGACTCACGCGTGGAGCACGCCGAGGAGAAGGCCGGATTCAGCTCTCCCTACGACCTCTCTTCGTTCAGGACAGAGATTCCCGAAGGGGAGAAGACCGCAACGTCCGCTTCAGTCGTCGACGTAAGTTCCCGTATGTCGGCGGACGGCACCCTTGAATGGGATGCTCCGGAAGGGTCGTGGCGCATAATACGTTTCGGCTACACCCTGACAGGCAAGAAGAACGGCCCCGCGCCGAAGGAGGCGACCGGGCTCGAGGTGGACAAACTTGACAGGGCTGCCTACAGGAATTATTTCATACAGTACCTTAATATGTACAGGGACGCTACCGGTGGAATGATAGGGCAGAGGGGCATAACGGAACTGCTCGTGGACAGCTACGAAGCCTGGTGGCAGACCTGGACCCCGGCGATGATGGAGGCCTTCGAACAGAAGCGCGGCTATTCGATGCTGCCCTGGATGCCTGTGCTGAGCGGAGAAATAATCGACAGCCCGGAAGCGTCGGAAAAATTCCTCTTCGACTGGAGACGCACCATAGGCGACCTCTACTACGACAACTATGAGCAAATCAAGGACATAGCGGCAATGTACGGTATTAGAACGATATGCCTTGAATCCCAGGAGAACGGAAGAGTGCTGGTGGCCGACGGAATGGACGTCAAGAGACACGCCACGGTGCCTATGGCGGCCTGCTGGACAGTCACGGACTGGAATTCAACCCATTCCACCCTTCCGGTGGCGGTTGCCGATATGAGGGAGTCCGCATCCCTTGCGCACCTGTACGGAAGGCAGTGGGTGGCCACCGAGTCTTTCACGGCCAACGGAAAGGAGGCAAAGGCCCTTTGGTACACGCCTGAGAGGCTCAAAAGACTGGCTGACACTGAATTCTCCTGCGGAGTGAACAGGATATTCATCCACGAATCATCCCATCAGCCTCTGGATGACTGCCGCCCCGGAGTGGGGTTGAGCGTTTACGGCCAGTGGTTCAGCCGTCACGAGACCTGGGCTGAATTCGCCAGGCCCTGGACCGACTATCTGGCAAGGACATCCTATCTCCTTTCCCGCGGAAGCAACGTGGCCGACATACTGGTTTACTACGGTGAGGACACCAACCTCACGGCAAAGTACGGAAGGAAGGAGTTCGGCGCGCCGTCCGGCTACAACTATGATTTCATCAACGCCAGGGGGCTGGAGGACCTGAAAGTCAGGAACGGTGTCATCGTGGCTCCGTCTGGCGCTTCCTACAGGCTGCTCTGCCTGGATATCGACGGTCTCCCGCAGTCTGAACAGACAGCCCTGTGCATAGAAAGGCTGAAAGCCGCAGGAGCGCATCTCTGCAGGCCCGATGAACTCGAATCTGAGATTCAGGGTGTCGGCAAGGACGTGGACTGCGCCCCTCAAATCCGATATGTCCACAGGCGTACGGACGGGTGCGACATCTACTGGATTGACAATCCTACAGACGAAACGGTGACGACGCATCTGTCTCTCAGATGCACGAGGGGAACTCCCGAACTCTGGAATCCTGAGGACGGGACAACCCGTCCGGTTCAATTCGAAAAGAAGGCGGGGCGCACCTTCATCCCCGTAAGGCTGCTTCCGGACCAGGCCGTGTTCCTGGTGATGGGAAAAGGGGAGAGACTCTCCCAGAAACGGGAGGAAGACTGCGCTTTCTGCGGACTGTGCCGTGCCCGAAGGGTGGAAATAGGAGACTGGACCCTGAAATTCCCTGAAAGGAGCCTGAAGGCCGACTCCCTGTGCAGTTACACCGATTTCGAGGACGAGTATGTGAAATACTTCTCAGGCACCTGCACCTACACTGCCGGGGTGACCCTGGACAGTGCGCCGGCATCGGCAGTCCTGGACCTGGGCGAGGTATGCGACCTCTGCCGCCTGACGGTGAACGGGCAGGATATGGGAATACTGTGGCACTCGCCGTTCCGCAGAGACATAGCAAAAGCCCTGCGCGCGGGGTTGAACACCATTGAGGTGCAGGTAGTGAACACCTGGGTGAACCGTCTGATAGGAGACGCCAGGCCCGACTGCCCCAAGGTCACGACATACACCACGGAAAAATTCTACGAGGCGGATTCGCCCTTGCAGAAGGCGGGGCTCCTGGGCCCTGTCGCCCTGGAAATCAGATAGCCGGGGTGAGCCTTATGTCCTCGATGTAACACTCGTTGACATCGATGTTCATATTCTCGTTCTCTTCGGTGAATTCCAGCTCTATGGTGTTCTGTCCCTCTTCCAGGTCGAGTTTAAGGCAACTTGAATTCAGAAGGAGTTCCGTAAGTCCCTTGCCCAGCTGCGGGAAGACGACGAGCCCGGCTTTCCTGCCGTTGACTTTCACTGTCCTGTTGCAGCACTTGTTGTCATCCTCGAAGTTGGCCTGCGGGTTGTTGTAGCGGAACCGTGCGAACCAGGGACCTCCGTGGGGGACGCTGATGTTGATTTTGATTCCGGAACCTGCCGTTTTGGTGGTCTTGAAACCGATTTTCGCAACGATTTCGTCGGAGTAGTATTCCAGGGGCTCGCTTGCGAACGAATTCCAGCCGTCCCTGCCCATTGCAATCACCTGATATTCTCCGTCCTCCTCTACGTGGAAGGAACCCAGGGAAGTGGTGTCCACGGGGATTCCGTTTCTCAGTATTATGAAACTGTCCGCGTCGGAAGCCCAGACAAAATGCCTGCCGAGAGAAGAGCCGAGCACCTTGGCGGGAGCTGGTGTGCCGGGGGTGTAGGGGTTGGCCGTCATATTGATGCCTCCGGAGGGGAACTTCCCGTCCAGGGTGATGGAAATGCTGTGGCGGCCTTCGAGACTGCCGGGGAAGAAAGCCCTGTCGCACTGCTCGCCGTCTATGCTGAAGGACTTTATGCCTGCGCCGTATCCGTCCACGCTGATGTCAAGGACGGAATTCCTCCATCTGAACTGTTCCAGTTTCCTCTCACCTGCCATTTCCCTGGGCACAAGCGGGCGGAAGGCAATGCCGTCATCCTGCATATCTATTCCCATAAGGACGTTGAGTACGGAACTGAGGGCCCCCGCTATGCTCCAGAGCTGGCGGGATGAGTTGATTTCGGTACCCTTGCAGTGCCCGTTGTAAATGACGACATTCTCCTTGTTGGTGAGGAAGAGCGCAGCCGCCCTGTAGATGCAGGCTATGCCGTGAAGGACTGCGTCGGGATTGCCGGTCTTCGCCGCGGCTCTGTTCCAGAAACCCTGGACGAACGGCCACATCGCATCATTGTGATAGGGAGGGATGCCCTTGATTTGAGGGTGGAAGCAGGGGATTCCGAAATCCTCGCAGGGAGCCTTGGCCACCATTGAGGCCGCCTCCGGTCCGGGACAGATGTCCAGCAGGATGGTGAGAGCCTCGCCCAGGGTTTCGAATCTGGGCGACCGTATGGGATATTCCCTGCCGTAAAGGTATTGGGCGTACCAGCCTTTGTCCGGCATCCACAGGTTGTCGTTGATTGCGTTCTTGAGACTGTCCGCAAACTGTCTGTACCGGGCGGCTTCAGTGCCGTCGCCCAACTCGCCTTCAAGTTTTGCAAGAATGTCCCAGGCTGCATAGTGCACACATTCGGTGCCGAGGTTCTCGCTCTGGAATATGTCGGAAGGATTCATCCACAGGGGATACTCCTGCTTCCTCCAGTCAAGGAAGGAGGATTCGCCTCTCATCAGGCCGGTCGCGGTGTCGTACACGGTAAGCCTGTCATTCTCAAGGGAACGCTTGATTATGGGATAGACGGTTTCCTTCCAGGACTCGTCTCCCGTCGCCTTGTACAGTTCGTAGGCGGCCATCACCCATATCATCCTGTCAGTGGAGCAGGGCCAGCTGCCGCCGGTTCCGGTGTCCTGGATTATCCTTCCGAGCCTGTCCACCTTGGCCATAAGACTCTTCTGCGCGGCTTCCGTCTGAATCATCGAGATGCCCAGGATGGTGCTGTAGCTGACGTCCCTTGTCCACACGCCGCCCCAGTTCACGCCGGTGCGAAGGGTGGAATCCGGTTCCACAGCCCTGACGGACTCCTCCAGGGAAAGGTTGAATATGGCCTCCTCGAGAGTCGTGGGCGCCGTGTAGGCGGGAAGGCCGGAAAGGTCCTCGCTCAGATGCCATTGCCCGGATTCATATTCCGCATCCGGATAATTGGAGACGATTGTGCGGGAATCGGGGGCGTAAGCCTTGTAACCGTCCTGGATGACGGCTTGGGTTGTCCAGGTGAATTCTCCGTTGGAATAGATGTCGCTTCCGCCTGAGCAGGCAGACAGGACCAGAAGTCCCGCGACGGCCGTGGTGTTCAGTATTTTCATCTTGAAATCATTTGTCGGCAAAAATATACAATATTTCAGTCTGAGCAAAAAATTGATATATTTGCGAATGGAATTCAAACGCTAAAAATATACGGTTATGAAAAAAATTCTGCTTGCTGCAATTTTATTCGCGGGATTCTCTCTGGTTTCCTGCGCTCAGGAGAAGTCTTCACTCGGCCTTGAACTCAGGGTCGTGACTTCCAATGTCAGGTATATGACCGCCAATGACGGACAGAACAGTTGGGAATACAGGAAGGACGCCCTGGCTGACGCGCTTCTGTCACTGGACGCCGACATAATAGGCACCCAGGAGGCCGTCGCGGCCCAGAAGGCGTTCCTCGAGGAAAAACTCAAGGATTACAAGTCCGTGGGCGTAGGCCGTGACGACGGCAAGGAAAAGGGCGAACACTCGGCCATATTCTACAATGCCAAGCGGTTCAAGGCCATAGACTCGGGAAATTTCTGGCTGAGCGAGACTCCGGACGTGCCCTCCCTGGGATGGGACGCCGCCTGTGTCAGGGTGGCTTCGTGGGCGTTCCTCGAGGAAAAGAGCAGCGGAAAGAGATTCTTCTTTGTCAACACTCACCTGGACCACGTGGGAGTAGTGGCCCGTCACGAGGGCGTAAGTCTCCTTGTGAAGAAGGCTCACGAGATAGGTGCCGGCTGTCCTATGGTCATAACCGGGGATTTCAATATTTACAATGACTCCCAGGAAATAGAGCGCATCAAGGAGATGGGGCTGATTCACGCCTACGACATAGCCGCTGAAAAGAAACTTCAGAAGGCAAGCTGGCACGGCTACTCCGAGGATATCGACAAGCACGTGCAGGATGTCAACAAGAGCAACGGACGGGACATTCCGGTTCCCCAGATAATAGATTACATCTTCATCAGCCAAGGGACCTGCTCATATTACGAGATTATGGACCCCAGAGGCCCTCAGGGCGTTTTCCTCTCTGACCACAGCCCCGTTTTTGCGGACATAACCCTGTAGAAGTCAACAAGAATCGCCATTTTCAGAACAGGCGGGTTCCGTGCAGCTCCACGCATCCCGTGTATTCCGACAACTGCGCCGCATTGTCCGGGGTGACTCCCGAGCCGGGCATTATCACAATTCTCCCGGCGGCCCTGCGGACAAGTTCGGCAATGAGTCCCTTCCCTTCCTCGGCGGTGTCGCGCTGTCCGGAGGTGAGAATGCGGTCGCATCCCAGGGAAATTATGTCTTCCAGACAGAGAAACGGGTCCGCACAGTGGTCGAAGGCTCTGTGGAATGTTACTGAAAGCTTGTATTGACGGGCTTTCTTCACCATAGCCCGGACCGCATCGCAGTCAATCCTTCCGTCCTCCAGAAGAGCTCCCGTCACAATTCCGTCGACTCCCGATTCCCCGCAAAAACCTATTGTGTCCAGCATACAAAGGATTTCCTTTTCGGAGAACACGAAACTTCCTCCGCGCGGCCGGACCAGAACGTTGACGGGAAGCCCTGCGGACAGGCATTCCGTGATGCAGGCCCGCTCCGGAGTGATTCCTCCGACATCCAGGTCCCGGCACAGTTCTATCCTTGAGGCGCGTCCGGCGGCGGCCTCGACGGCCTGCTCATATGAAACGCAACATCTTTCCCAGAGCATGTGAGGCTTGTTTGTGAGGTAAAGTTAATCTTTTTTCGTTATATTTGTGTGGTAACCAAAGACAAGTTTACAATGAATTCCAAGACCATCGCCGCGGCTCTCGCGGCATCCTTTCTGTTGCTGACCGCGTGCAGGACCGTTTGCGCTCCCGCTCCCTGCGGACCCGTACCCTCCGAAGACCAGTTGGGAATCCAGGATATGGAAACTTATGCGTTCCTGCACTACTCTATGAACACCTATACGGATGAAGAATGGGGCTACGGCAACGAGGACCTCAGTCTTTTCAACCCTCTCAAGCTCGACGCCCGCCAGTGGGCGCGCACGTGCAGGGAGGCCGGGATGAAGGGCATAATCTTCACGGCCAAACACCATTGCGGTTTCTGTATGTGGCCTTCGGAATACACTCAGTACAGCGTGAAGAACACTCCCTGGAAGGATGGAAAGGGAGACGTGGTGAGGGAACTTGCGGACGCCTGCCGCGAGGAGGGACTGCGCTTTGCGGTGTATCTTTCTCCCTGGGACAGGAATCACGCCGCATACGGACAGCCGGAATATGTGGAGTATTTCCGCAACCAGCTGACCGAACTCCTGACGAATTACGGAGATATGTTCGAAGTGTGGTTCGACGGAGCCAACGGAGGCAACGGCTGGTATGGAGGCGCGGATGAAACCAGGAAAATCCCGCGTGACTATTACGACTGGGGCACGACCTATGAAATGGTCCGCGGCCTTCAGGAGCATATCTGTATCTGGGGAGACAACACTCACGTGGCCGACCTCCGGTGGATAGGCAATGAAAACGGTTTCATCGGAGAAAGGAACTGGGCCCTTCTCGAATCCGGACGCAAGGCGGAACCGGGAGAACTGAGCTCGGGGGTGGAGAACGGAAACTCCTGGGTCTTCGGCGAGGCCGACGTGTCCATACGTCCGGGCTGGTTCTATCACGCCCGTGAAGACGGGAAGGTCAAGACCGTGGCCGAACTGATGGATATCTACTACAAGTCCGTGGGCCGCAACGGTACGCTTCTTCTCAATTTCCCCATTATGCCGGACGGACTCATCCATCCGACAGACAGCGCAAGGGGAGCGGAATTCCACAGGATGGTCCGGACTGTCTTTGAAAACGATTTGGCCGTCGGAGCCAAGGCCAGCGCGTCACAGGTGCGCGGCGGCTCCCGCAAATACGCGGCCTCCAAGGTCAATGACTCGGACCCGGAGAGTTACTGGGCGACCGACGATGACGTTACCGAAGCGGAACTCACCCTTGACTTCGGCAAGCCCGTGGAGTTCAACCGCATAATGCTCTGCGAGTATGTCAAGCTGGGACAGAGGGTGAAGAAATTCTCTCTCGAGGCGCTGGTTGACGGCGAGTGGGTGGCTCTCAGGGACCTCAGCCCTTCGCCCGACGCTATGAGCACCATCGGCCGGAAGAGGATAATCTGCCTCCCGGAGAACGTCACGGCAAGTTCCCTCCGCCTGAACATACTCGACAGCAAGGCCTGTCCGCTCATTTCCAGATTAGGTGTCTTTATTGCTCCTGAAATATGAAAAAATTCCTGCTTGTGGCGGCTCTTCTTGCCGCATCGGTCCAGATTGTCGGACAAAACAGAATCAAGGTCGCCTGCGTGGGTGACAGCGTCACTTACGGATACGGCATAGACGACAGGGACAATTTCAGTTACCCTGCTCAGCTTCAGGTCCTTCTGGGAGACGGGTACGAGGTGCGGAACTTCGGACATAACGGAGCCACCCTCCTGAGGAAGGGGCACCGCCCGTACAATACCCTGCCCGAATATGGCGAAGCCCTCGATTTCAAGGCGGACCTTGTGGTCATTCATCTTGGGCTCAACGATACGGACCCCCGCAACTGGCCCAATTATTCCGAGGATTTCACAGGAGACTACAAGGCTCTGATAAACGATTTCCGCGCGGCCAACCCGGATGTCAGAATCTGGATATGCAGGATGACTCCCATAATGCACGGCCATCCCCGCTTCCTGAGCGGAACCCGTGACTGGCACGCGCAGGAGCAAAAGGCAATCGGACGGATTGCCGCCACTTCCGGCGTGGGACTGATAGACCTTTTCGACGCGCTGATTTCCCGCCCCGACCTGTTTGCGGACAATCTCCATCCGGATGCGGAGGGCGCCTGGATAATGGCGAAGACCATATACGGCGCTCTGACGGGAGATTTCGGAGGATTGCAACTCTCTGCAATGTACTCCGACAATATGGTCGTCCAGCGTGACGAACCCATAGTATTCGGAGGAACTTCCGACTCCGGGGACAAGGTCAAGGTCCGCTTTGCGGGAAAGACCCTTTCCGCGGTGACTGGTCCGGACGGCAGGTGGGAAGTGGAATTCCCCGCAATGCCCGCCGGCGGACCCTACCGGCTGGAAATTTCCGGCAAGGGAAAATCCTTCCGCTTCGACAATGTCTGGACCGGGGAGGTGTGGTTCTGCTCCGGCCAGTCGAATATGGAATTCCAGCTTTTCCGGGGAACTACGGCGCAGGAGGACATAGAGGCCGCGGGCCGGCAGGAAAAACTGCATCTCTTCAATATGAAGGAGAACTGGCTTACCAATCATTACGCCTGGCCTGAAAGCGCGCTGGATTCGGTCAACCGGCTGCAGTACTTTCTCCCTATGGGCTGGGAAATGAGCGGCCCGGGGACCGCAAGGGATTTCTCAGCGGTGGCCTACCACTTCGGCCGCGCGCTCGCAGACAGCCTGGGGTGCCACGTGGGCCTGATAAGTTGCGCTGTGGGAGGCTCCACCACTGAGTCGTGGGTGGACCGCCGCGTGCTGGCCTGGGATTATCCCCAGATACTTTACGACTGGATGAACTCGGACTTCGGCCAGCCCTGGGCCAGGGACAGGTGCCGGAAGAACATAGAACTGGCAAAGAGCCCGCTCCAGCGGCACCCATACCAGCCCGGATACCTTTTCGATGCGGGAGTGAAACTGACTCGGGGATGGAAGGTCAGGGGAGTCCTGTTCTATCAGGGCGAATCCAACGCCCACTGCGCAGAGTCGTTCGCTGAACTCTTCAGACTTATGGTCAAGAGCCTGCGCAACTATTGGGGAGAAGAACTTGCAATCCAGACCGTACAACTCTCCGGAATAGGCGACCGTCCCAGCTGGCCTGTCTTCAGGGACGTCCAGCGCAGGGTTGCGGCGGACATACCCGGGGTGGGCCTTACCGTCTGCTCCGACCTCGGCCATCCCACGGACGTTCATCCCCGCGACAAGAAGCCTGTGGGGGAAAGGTCCGCAGTCCGTGTCCTCCACGACGTTTACGGCCGTGACGACATAGTGCCCGCAGGTCCTGAATTCAAGGATTTCAGCATAGAGGGCCGGAGCCTGAGACTCTCGTTCGACAATGCGCTCGGAATCAGGGGAGGAAAGGGGTTCGAGGTGGCCGGCCCCGACGGAATATATTATCCCGCAGAGGCCAGGGTGGAGAACGGCGACGTCATCGTGCGGGCGGAAGAAGTAACCCGCCCCTGCGCTGTCCGGTATGGCTGGCAACCGAATCCTGCAGAGGCGGATTTGACTAACGTGACCGGTTTCCCGGCATCAACTTTCAGGGAAGAACGCTTTTAGCGCCTTTACTTTGTGGCGTGGGTGTATCCCTGAATCTTGTTCCAGTCTCCTCTCGTGAAGTCCGGAACCTGTACGGGCACACATCCCGCGTTGATTGATATGCGGCTGAGTTCGTTCACGCAGCACCACTCGGCTGCATCATAAACGTCCTGGTCCAGAGGAAGGCCGTTGCGCAGGCAGTAGATGAGGCGGGAGTCCATAATGTAGTCCATTCCTCCGTGTCCTCCGACCTCCTTGGCCTTGGTCTCGTACTCGGCTATGATAGGGTGCTTGTATGCCTGCATAAGGGAATCGAACGCCTCGCGGGTAACGAATTCCTCGGGGTCTTCACCGACGGCGAATTCGGGACGGGGGTATTTGTTGGCGAAGCCCTTGGTCCCGGTGAGCTGGTACATACGGCTGTATGGACGTGCGGCATATACGTTGTGCTGTATTTCAATCTGATGTCCCAGCTCCGTGCGGATGAGCGATACGGTGTGGTCTCCGTCGGCGAACTCGTCAGTTCCCATCTTGGCCTTGGCCACTTCCGCTCCGTGTATGGACTTGGTGTCCATAGCAACGAGGGTGTTCATCTTGTCTCCGCGGTGGATGCCCAGAACCTGGCAGACGGGTCCTATGCCGTGGGTGGGGTAGTTGTCACCGCGCCATTTCTGGTTGTAGTCAAGACGCCAGTTGCCCTGATATGCGTCCCAGAAGGGGTCAAGGTTGTGGATGTAGGCGCCTTCCACGTGATATACTTCGCCGAAGAGGCCCTGCTGAGCCATATTGAGAGCCGTCAGTTCATAGAAGTCATAGCAGCAGTTCTCAAGCATCATAAAGTGCTTGCGGGTCTTCTCGCAGGTGTTTATGATGTCCCAGCAGTCCTTGACGTTCATCATCGAAGGAACCTCGCAGGCCACGTGCTTGCCGTGATTCATTGCGTACAGGGAAACCGGAGTGTGGAGAAGCCAGGGGGTGCAGACATACACAAGGTCGACGTCGGGGTTCTCGCAGAGCTGCTTCCATCCTTCCTCTCCGCTGTATTCCGCGGCCTTGGGCCAGCCGCGTGACTCCAGGTACTCGTTGGCCTTGGCCACTCTCTCCGGAAGAAGGTCGCAGATTGCGGTAATCTTCACTCCTTCGACATAGGTGTAGCGGCGCACGGCGTCCCCGCCCCTCATACCCAGGCCAACGAAGCCGACGCGCACGGTGTCGATGGGGTCGCAGACCATTCCGAGTGCGGACTGCTGCCCCGCCTCGCGCGCAGGGGTCTCAAGCACTATCGTGCCGTTCTTGACGGTGTAGGGAACACTTGACTCTACTTCAGGGTAATCGTTGCAGGCGCAGAGAGTCGCGGCGAGGGCAACGAACAAAGCGATTTTCTTCATAATATTACGTTTGAAACATTGAAATCTGTGATTCTGCTACGGAAATCGCAGGCTTTTCCAAGAGGAAAGGCCAGGGTTCTCACCTGGTAGGTGGGCCTGTTGGAGTTCTCGTATAGGCACTTGCGTATGCCCAGTGTCTCCTGCAGCTGTCCGTTCACGAACAGTGATGTGGATTTGTTGTTTCCGCATATCCTTATGTCCAGCTTCTCCCCGGGATAGGGACGGAAGTTGAATGTGAACAGGTAGCCGTCACGGGCGAAGCCGAGTTTCCCGCTCACGGGGTCGGACAGATAGAAGATTGAGCGCCCGGAGTCGAACAGCTTTGTCCCCAAAGGCTCGTCCGCGGCTTCGAGGGTGAAGGATACGGTGTAGTCGTAGCCTATTTCCCTGAAAGGAACTTCCGTGCCGGGAGCCAGTTCGTCTGCGCGGAAGATTTCTCCCGACATCTCCTTCACCAGGGCGAGCCTGTTGATTCCCGGGGCCTCGCTGATGCTGCCTCGCCTGAGGTCGAACTTCTCGAATCCCAGCGTCCTGCCGGTGTTCCAGGTCTTTACGGAAATGGTCTGCAGGGCGGGCATCGTGCGGTGATGTATGTCATAGACGGAGATTCCGTTGCCGCAGTTGTCGTTCCATACGGCGAACATTCCTCCCTCGATGTTGGGATGGCGTTCCTGATAGACGGAGTCCACGGTATGGGCGGGAGTCCACCTGTCATAAAGTCTCCTGATGTCGAGATAGTCGTGATAGTAGCCCGCGGCGGGGACAATATAGACATAGCCGTCGGGAATCGAAACCGTCTTGTAACCGAGTTCGAACATATCCGCGGTGGCGGAGAAGTCGCGTGACCAGGTGTACATCAGGACATTTTCCGACTTTACGGGGGTGACGCCCTTCGCATAGGTCAGGGAGCCCCATACGCAGGCCCTTTTCCCGAAACTCTCCACGTATCTTATATAATGGTCGGTGAACTCGCGGAACTTCTCCACCACATCCTGGTCCCTGTTGGAGTATTCGTCCGTCCCTATGTGTACTTCCGGGCCCCTGAACACGGGCTTGTCGCCTTCGAGATATTCCTTGAACAGCGCGTCGAAGAAGTCATACATCCCGGGGTAGAACAGGTCCAGATGGTCCATTCCGTAGGTCTTGCTGCCGAGTTCCGGCTTGTACTGCGTGAATGCCAGGGTATGCGCGGGCACGTCGATTTCCGGGATTACGTTCACGAACATCCCCGCCGCCTCATCCTGGAATTCGCCGAATTCCTTCTTGGTGTAGGAGCCGTCCCTCGCCGTAAGGCCGGGGTAGGTGTCGCACTCGAGCCTGAAGGCGGCGTAGGTCTTGTTCCAGTCGTGCTCGAAGAACTGCTTGAACCCGCAGTCGTTGAGGTGGACGTGCAGCACGTTCATCTTGTAGTAGGACATTATGCGGGCGAGGTCCTTCAGGTAGTCCATAGGGATGAACTTGCGTCCTGCGTCAATCATAAAGCCGCGGAATCCGTAGTCCGGCCAGTCCCTGGCCTCTCCTTTGGGGAAGGAGTGCTCAGGGGTCTGCTCCGCTATCTGGAGAATCGTCCTTGTGGCCCAATAGACTCCTACGGCCTTCGGGGCGCAGACCTGTATCCCGTCCTTTACCTTGACGGAGTAGCCTTCTTCACCAAGGCTTCTGTCCTTTTTCAGGGAAAGACAGATGTCTCCCTTGCCGGCCTTCCCGCAAGTGATTTCCGGTTTCCGGCCGAACATCGTGAGCCAGTCTTCCGAAAGGGCCTCGGCCACGGGGCGGAGTTCCTCGGCGTTGAAGACTATCCTCATATCCCCCTCCGGAACGAAGAGCCCGGAAGTTCCCTTCCATTCCTGAAGTTCGGGAATCACGAAAGGCTTGGGATTGCCCGCGAGAGCGGAGAGGCAGAGCGAGGCCGCCGCAAAAATCGTCAATGTTCTCTTCATAGTCATTGTCTGTGTGTTGTCTGAATCACTCTCCCTTCAGTACGGGGAAATCGGGGTTGGGTATGTGGGCCCCGGTCATTATCTTCCTGAGTTCCTCCACCTTGTCAGGGTGCTGTCCCGCCAGGTCGAGGGTCTCGGACGGGTCCTCGTCCAGATTGTAAAGTTCGTAGCGGTCGTTGTCGGTGCGTATGTCCATATGGATGAGTTTCCAGGGACCCTTGCGCACTGCCTGCCTGCCGTTCATCTCCTGAAATTCGAAGTAAAGGTAATCGTGTTCCTTCTGACCTTCCCGGCCTTCCCAAAGGGGAAGAAGACTTACCCCGTCCATATTGTCAGGCACGGCCTGGGAGTTGATTTCGCGGAGTGTGGGCATAAGGTCCCAGAACGAGCAGACAAAGTCCGTCCGTCCGCCTTCTGCCACATGGCCGGGCCACCTGACAATGAAGGGCACCCTGATGCCTCCTTCATATACGTCCCTCTTGTAGCCTCTCCAGGGCCCGTTGGAATCGAAGAAGTCCGGGTCTGCGCCCCCTTCCAGGTGGGGCCCGTTGTCAGAGGCGAAAATGATGATGGTGTTGTCGTACACGCCGAGTTCCTTGAGCTTGTCGACTATCTGGCCGACATACCTGTCGAGCCGGGTAACCATTGCCGCGAAAGTGGCGTGGGGATACTCCTGGGAACAGTAGCCGCCTTTCCTGAAACCGGGCATTCCCTGGTCGCAGCCCTTGTAGGGCCTTTCCGGATATTTGCCGATGAAGCTCCGGATTATGTCGTCCCGGGGCACGATGAGCTCGGCGTGGGGAATGGTGGTGGGATACCACATAAAGAAAGGCTTGCCCTCCCTGACGGAATTCTCCAGGAAACTTAGGGCCTGGCTGTGGATGAGGTCCGGTATGTAGGTGCCCTCGCCGTAGGGGACGGAGTCGCAGTTGTCAGTCAGTTCAACCCTGTTTTCATTGTCCCAGATATGGTCCGCGTAATAGCTGTGGGCGAGCAGCTGGCAGTTGAATCCGTAGAATTTATCTACGCCCATCCTGCCCGGGTCTCCGGTGGAACCAATGAATCCGAGTCCCCACTTGCCGAAGGCTCCCGTGGTGTAGCCCGCGTCCTTGAGGTCGTGGAAGATGGTCACGGCGTCGGCGGGCAGGGGAAACTGTCCTTCAGGCTGGAGTTCCATATTGCCGCGGATGGCAGTGTGCCCGCTGTGGGTGCCTGTCACCAGACAGGAGCGTGAAGGGGCGCTGACCGTGGTGCCGGAGTAGCATTGGGTGAAGAGCAGTCCTTCGCTTGCAAGCCGGTCTATGTTGGGAGTCCGGAAGCGGGTCTGCCCGTAGCAGCTGAGGTCTCCCCAGCCGAGGTCGTCGGCCAGGATGAACACTATGTTGGGTGCGGTCTTTTCCTTGGTGGAGCCGTTTGCGTTTGCGTTTGCGCACGCGGCAAGCGCGGCCCCTGAAAGGAGCACCGTGTCAAGAATGACGATTCTTTTCATATATCAGGAGTCTCTTTTTGCAAAAATAAAAAAAGGCGGCTAAAACACCGCCTTTTTTGTAAAGATTTATCGTTAAAGTCCGAACAGCTCGTTGTAGCCGGGATTCTGCGTGAGGTTGGGATTGAGAACTATCTCATTGGTAGGAACCATCATAAGATAGTAGGTGTCAATCCAGCCGCCGCCCTGCTCCAGAGGACTGGCCGCAGTGTAAATCCAACCGCCCTCGCTGCCTTCTGCCGAAGCTTTGCCGGTGGCCTTGATGGTCTCGTAGTTGACTACGGTTCCGCCGAACGTTCCGTTTCCGAAAGGAATGCTGGTGCTGGGAATGAATATTCCGCAAGGCTGGCGGTTGATGTAGTAGTCAGCCTTTCCCCAACGGCGTACGTCATAGAATCCGAAACCTTCGCCGAAGAGTTCTATCTGACGCTCGCGACGGATTTCCCAAAGTACGGGGGCAACCTCGTAGCGGCTCAGCTGGCCTGTCAGCCAGGGAGCGTTGCCCTTGTCGCGGTTGGGGTCGAAGTCAGCGGTGATTTCAGCCACAACCATATCGGGCATACCCGCTCTTGCGCGGAGGAGATTGATGGTCTTGTTCGCGACACCCTGGTCGAATGCGCCAAGCTCGAACTTGGCCTCGGCGTAGTTCAGGAGAACCTCCTCAATCTTGAAGATGGGCTTGTCCGCAGTACAGAAAGCGGATGAACCGGTGGCGTACTCCCACATATCGTAGTTCTTCCAGAAATAGTATCCGGTACGGCTCTTCATATATGCTACGGAACCGGAGTTGCTGAGGTTCGGGCTGCTGGGGGTGAGAGCGGCGCCCCAGTTCTGGCCGGGACATCTCTTCATACCCTGGCCTCCGAACGCGCCTCCGCGGACACACTGCTCGTTGGCTCCCATCATATCGATGAACTGGCGCAGTTTCGCGGCCTCGGCGTCGTCCTTCACCACATAATTGGTACCTTGAATCTTGTCGCCGGCCTTGGCGTATCTCCAGGTGGGGAAGGATTCAACTCCGTCACCGGCACCTGAATTCGCGACAACCGCATAGGGAGGCTGTACGTTCAGGTAAAGACGGGGGTCACGGTCCTGGAACTCGGCATAGATGTCGGTTCCTCTTCCTCCCTGATAGCCAGAAGAGGCGTTGGCAACGGGTTTTCCGTTCTTCATAAGGAACATATCCATAGTGTGCTGGGGAACGTCGGTGTAATGGGCCGCAATGTGCTCATAGTCGTTTCCGCGGTGCATCTTTATGGCATCAACGTATTCCTGAGAGAAGATGACGCCCGCAACTCCGCTCAGGGATTCGGTTGTCCAGAGTTCGCCGTAGCCTGTGGCGGGATTCTTGGCATCCACACCGTAGTAGAGGGCGGGATATGCCTGCATAAGGGCTTCGGACACAGTCACGCATTTGCTGAGCAGCTGGCCGGCATCCTCGCCCTGGAGGTTGTGGTACTTGGCCCAGGTTCCTTCACGGAGGAGGAAGCGGGAATAGGCTGCACGGCAGGCGTTTGCGGTGAGAGGATTTGTGCCGTCCTTGGAACAGTCGCCTATGTTGTCAATCGCGAATTCGAAGTCGGCGCAGATGTTCTTCACCACGTCGGCGCGGGGGGTACGGGGACCCATAATCTCCTCCGATGTGTCTGAGAGCACTTTGTCAACCCAGGGAACGTCACCGAAACGGTCAACGAGTTCCATATACCACCAGGCGCGGAAGAACCTTCCGACAGCCTCCCAGTGAGCGGCCTCCTTTTCGCTGAGGGCGCCGTCATTGACGTGGGAAAGCATAATGTTGATTCTGCGGATGTATGAGAAATCCCAGCCGCCGCCTGAAGTTGTGGGGGTGATGGTGCGGTATGCGTAGCCGTTTCCTGTAGGGTTGTCCCTGTTGGATAGTATGCCCGCATAGAAGTCGCCGTAGAACTGCGAACCGCAATGCATTGTATTGAAGTTGGTCCTGATGGCTGTTGTGAAGAAGAGGTCATAGCAAGGATTCATATATGCCCTGAATCCGTTGTACTCGAGGAAGGAGTTCTGCTCAGTCAATGAAGTCTGGGGATACTTCTCGAGGAATCCGTCATTGCAGGAAGTTGCAAGAAGGCAAACGGCTGCAAGAGAAATGTATAATGATTTTTTCATATCCAAACCCTGTTAAATTAGAATGTGATGCTTACACCAAATGTGGTAGTACGATAGAAAGGATAAGACCAGGAAAGGGTCTCGGGATCGTAACCCTTGGGAAGTGAAGAGATTGTAGCAAGGTTCTCGATGCTCGCGTAGAGCTTGAGGTCTGAAAGTCTGATTGCGTTGATGAGCTTGTGGGGGAAGCTGTATGACAAGGTGAGATTCTTGACTCTCAGGTATGCTCCGCTGGCCTTGAACTTGTCGGAGGTGCGGGTGTTGGAACCTACGTTGTTTCCCTGGCCGTAGATACGGAACAGGCTGGCGTCGGGATTGGCCGCAACCATATAGTCAGGACTTTCGGGGTCATAACTCTTGGCTTTCCAATAGTCGGTCTGGTTGTAGTACAGAGGCTGGAACACGGCATCGCTTGCGCCGGCTCCCGCGAACGGATAGATTGAAGCTCCGCCGAGCCATACGTCCCTCTTGCCGACACCCTGGAGCATCACGTCGAGGGCCAGGCCCTTGAATGATATTCCCAGATTCGCGCCGAAGCGGAAACGGGGAGTGGTGTTGCCTATGATTCTGCGGTCGCCGGGGTTCTTGAGGGTTCCCTCGCCGGATGTGATGATGTTGTTCTCGTCGCCGTCGATGTTCTTGAACTTGACGTCACCGGGCTGTACGTTGACACCCTGGATGGCGGTCACGCCTTCCTTGAGGGTCCAGACGCCTGTCTTGGCCTTCTCAAGGTCGAAGTCGTTGATTGAGTAGTATCCGTCTGAAACATATCCCCACTGCTCACCGAACTCTCTGCCAACGTAGTAGTCGCTGATGAGACCGGACTCGTTGTTGTATTTGTCGATGAAAGTGCGGTTGTCATAGAGGTTGAACCCTACGTGATAGGCGAAATCCTTGCCTATGCCGTCACGCCAGGACACTGCGAGCTCCCAACCTCTGTTCTTGAGGTCGGCTATGTTCTGAAGGGGAGCTGAGGCGCCCACTACGGCAGGAATCTCCACGCCGGGAGCAAGCATTCCCGTTGTCTTGCGGACGTAGTAGTCGAAGGTGGCCTGCAACCTGTTCTGGAATGCGTTGAAATCCAAGCCGAGGTCAAGTGTGGTGACTTTTTCCCAGGTGAAGGCGGCGCTCACGAGAGCGGGAGAGGAAATGGTGGTAACCTTGTCCCCGTTGTCGAGCCAGACAGTGCTCTGACCTATGTCCATAGTGGAAGTGAACTGGTAGGGGTCGATTTTCTGGTTGCCTATTGAACCGTAGGAAGCGCGGAGCTTGAGTTCGTCGAGCCAGTTCCTTGTGCCTTCCATCCAGTGCTCCTGACCGATTCTCCAACCTACAGATACGGAAGGGAAAAATCCGAAACGTGAGGTCTTGGGGAACTTGGAAGAACCGTCGTAACGGGCATCAAGTTCAATAAGGTATCTGTTGTCATAAGCATAGTTCAAACGGGCGAATCCGCCGCGGATTGCATATTCGGAATAATTCTCTTTGAGATTCTTGGTGCCGGTGCCGCCGCCGAATGAGGGAACGCTGGGAACGGTCTGCCCCAGGACGGAACCATAGAAGTACTTGTACCAGGAACTTTCCTGGTTGAAGCCGGCCATTGCCTTGAATTCGTGTTTTCCCCAGGTGTTCTGATAGGTGGAATAGATGTTCAGGGCGTTGTACTTGGTGATGTCGTCAGACATTTCGTATATGTCCTGGCCCGTTTCGGGGATGGTCTTTGCGGCAAACTGCGCCTCGGCCTGCTCGTAAGGGGTTGAGTAGTAGTTGTAGTTGTTGTCCTTCCTGTCATAGGTGTATTCCAGAGTGGCTGTCCATCCCTTGAGAATGTTGAAGTTGGACTTGAGGAATATACGCGCCACGGAAGTCTTGTTGTTGGTTACCGGGCACTGCTGCAACTGACTTGCGGGAACCTGTGAAAGAACGTCGTGGTCTCTGCCTACAGTCTCTCCCGGGAAATAGGAAGGATAGTAGTTGATAAGACGTGTGGTGTAGAATGAACCGTTGGTGGGGTCGGTCTTGTTTGCGTCCGAATAGGAGATTGTGGCCTCCTGGGTAAACCATTTTGTGATGTCGGCGGACACGAATGCGCTGACGTTCTTACGCCCGTAGGAATCCTTCTTGGTGAGAAGGGGGCCGTTCACCTGATTCAGACCTCCCGATACGCGGAAGCGTACCTTGTCGGAACCGCCGGAAACGGAGATGTTGTGGTTCTGGAAGAAACCCGTCTCGAGCATATTCTGGAAGAGGTTGGTCTCGTTGAGGAAATAATAGACGTTGTTTCCGTCAGGGAGAATGCCCTCACCTATAGTTTTGAGAGAAGAGGGGTTTGCCTTGTACTGTGCAAGGTATTCCTTCCACTTGGTCACGTCACCGTTTCCTGCCCAGTAGTTCCCGTTGTATCCCGCCTCTATGTATGCGTCAATGTAGTCGGTGAGACTGGCCTGCTCGGGGCAGTTGATTGAGTTGAGGAAACCGATGTTGTTGTTGTAGTTGAGAGTGAACTTGGTCCCGGACTTGGGCTGCTTGGTGGTGATGAGAATCACACCCGCCGCGGCCCTGGCTCCATAGATTGCCGCGGATGCGGCATCCTTCAATACGGATACTGACTCGATGTCGTTGGGATTGAGGTTGTTGATGTCTCCTTCAACGTTGTCTATGAGGACAAGGGGACTGCCTCCGTTGATGGAGAGGTCTCCACGGATGCTGAAAGATTTAGCCTGGTTCGTGGATGAACCGCCTGAAACCGTCAGGCCGGGAACCGCACCCTGGAGGGCGGCAGCCGTGTTGATGACGGGACGGTCACCGAGGACGTCTTCCATCTTGACCTGTGAAACGGCTCCGGTCAGGTTGACCTTTTTCTGTGTGCCGTAACCCACTACGACAACTTCGGAAAGAAGTTCGTTGTCTTCAGCGAGCGTTACGGTGATGTTTGTCTTTCCGTTCACTGCGACAGTCTGTCCGACGTATCCGATGCAGGTAACTACAAGTTCCGCATTGTCGGGCGCTTCGATTGTGAACTTGCCGTCAAGGTCGGTCTGCGTTCCGAGCGCTACGGAACCCTTGACAAAGACTGCAGCCGCGACGACGGGCTGGTTGCTCTCGTCAATTACCTGACCTTCAATGCGATGGTTCTGGGCAAACAGGGGGGGGGGTAACCCGCCGCGAATCCCAGGACGAGAATCGAAACGATTCCCTTCAGAATTTTACTCTTCATAAGCATTGGTTAAAAGTTGATAAAAATTTGACATATGTTTTGTAAAAACATTTTCATTAATATTGCGAATATACGAAAAATCTGTAAAAAAGATGCGGATTGTCTTGGTTTCGTTGCACTCGAGAGACCGAATGAGTCGGAATTGTTGAAAATTTTGTACTTTTGAAAAGTAAATTTTCTTCCGTGATGAGGTTCGGACCAGTGCTCGCCGCCGCGCTCCTGCTCTCGCTTACAGATGCTGTGGCGGGGGACGTTTTTCCCACCCCTCGGTACCTTGAGTACACCGGGGGCTTTTCCGAATGCGCCGAAGTTCAATACGTTGAGGACGCGGGAATCACGGCGGACGGCTATTTCTTGGAAGTCACGCAGGACAAGGTTGTCGTGAAATATTCGACTCCCGGAGGCAGACTGTATGCCGGACAGGCGCTGGACGCCCTGAAACGAGTTTCGGCCCGCAACGGGAAGGCCGGAGAAGGGAAACTGCCCTGCTGTGTGATAAAGGATTATCCCAGATGCCGATGGAGGGGACTTCTCCTGGATTCCGGGCGTCAGTATCAGAGCGTTGAAACAATAAAGAAGGAACTGGACCTTCTCTTCTCGCTGAGGATGAACGTGTTCCACTGGCATCTCACGGAAGGGCTGGGCTGGAGGCTGGAGATAAGGAAATATCCGGAACTCGCCGCAAAGGGGGCGTTTGTCTCGGAAGGCCCCGGACAGCAGGGTTATTATTCCCGTGAGGATGTCCGGGAACTTGTAGGATATGCGGCACGGAGAAACATCACGATAGTTCCGGAAATAGACATTCCCGGCCACTGTGAGGCGGCCCTGTTCTCATATCCGGAATACGGATGCTTCGGCCGGCGGCCTGAAATTCCGCAGACCGGGTTTACGGACTGCATTTTCTGCGCGGGCAAGGATTCCACCCTGGAATTCTTGAAGGACGTCCTGGACGAGGTTTGCGAGCTGTTCCCGTCTGAGTACATTCATCTTGGGGGCGATGAGGCCCCGAAAGGGAATTGGGACAGATGTCCGGATTGCGGAAGAAGGATTTCGGAGAACGGACTGAAGGATTCCCGCGAACTCCAGCTCTGGCTGTCCGCCGTGATGGCGTCGTACCTGAAGACGAAAGGACGCAAGGCGATTTTCTGGGAGGACGTCATATCCGAAGCCGATTATCCTCTTCCGGACAATGTCGTGATACAGTGGTGGAATTACCGCAGGAACGCAGACCGTAATTACCGCAAGGCCATTGAGAAGGGGTATCCCGTCATCTGCAGTCCGAACCGTTGTATGTACCTGAATTTCCCGGAAACGCCCTGGAGAGGATACGGGGAGGACAGGACTTTCAGTCTGGAAGACGCCTGGTCCCGGAATCCGGCAGACGCCGCGCTTGCGGAAAACAATCCCCTGACACTGGGGGCGGAATGCGCCCTGTGGACCGATTACGGCCTTACGGAAGATATGCTGGACGCCCGCCTGTTCCCGCGGATATATGCCCTGGCCGAACTTATGTGGCGTGGAAGGACAGGAAACGGTGATTTCTGCGTCGCGGAACTGAACGATTGACCCGATGGCTGAAAATTATTATTTTTGCATTTGATAACACTGAAACCGATTACTGGTATGAAAAGATTGAAAATTGTCCTGGTTGCCGCCCTTCTGGCCGCAACAGTATCTTTTTCCGCAACTGCATCCGGGGCGGCCGCCGATATGCACGGTCACCGGTATGACGCCATCAACATTATGCCCGTACACAACGGCGACATAGTCTTTGTTGGGAACAGCATCACCAATATGCACGAGTGGTGGGAGGCCTTCGGGTGTGAGGGCAACATCCTCAACAGGGGAGTGTCCGGCTGCGTGACGAAGGAAGTGCTGGACAATATCGACGATGTGGTGGCGGGCCGCCCGTCAAAGGTTTTCCTTATGGCGGGGACCAACGACCTCGCAAGAAAGGAACTCGCCGACCCCTATGCCATAGCGCGCAACGTGGAGCGGATAGTCCGGCGTTTCAGGACGGAAAGTCCGCAGACCCGCGTCTATGTCCAGAGCGTGCTCCCCGTGGCGGAGGGCAACGTCCGTTCGGCGGATGACATAATCCTGCTGAACTCTCTCTACAAGGGCATCTGCGAGAGGGAAGGCGCCGCCTACGTCGACCTGTGGTCCCTTCTCGTGGAACCGGGCACCACTCACATCAACCCCGCCTACACCAAGGACGGACTTCATCTCTATCCTACCGGGTACAGGGTGTGGTGCAAGGCGATAGAAAAGGAACTCGGACTGGACTGCGTCTATGCGGACAGGAGTTTCAATGACTGCGGGCTCCCCGGCAGCCTGGGTATGAGGGCCGCGGCCTTCGATATGCTTCCCCTGGACGAGGACGACATAGTGATGATAGGCGACGAGATGATTCACGGAGCCGAATGGCACGAACTTATGGGCAGTCCCAGGGTCAAGAGCCGCGGAACCGGATGGGGCTTCGGCTCCCAGACCATAGGGGACATAACTGCGGGGATTCCGGCCATTTTCAGTTCCGGCAAGTCTCCCTCCCGCATTTTCATTCACGCCGGAACCGGCGAAGTGGCGCGGGGCGAGTCTGCGCAGACAATCGCGGATAAGATGCGGACTCTTCTTTCCGCAGTCAAGGCCGCCGCTCCCTCCAGCAAACTCTATCTTCTGTCGGTTCAGCCCATATATCCCAGCCATCAGAAAATAACCGACCGCTCCGAACTGGACTCCCGCCTGAGGAAACTGGCCTCCGAGTTCGGCGCCCGTTACATAGACATCAGTTCTCCGCTCGAGAAAGGCAGGGCTGACGGACTTGTCAGGGGGAACTTCGTGTTCGGCAAGGGGTACCTCAAGATTGCCCGGATTCTCTCCGGAGAAATGGGCTTGAACCCCGTTCCCGTGATGTTCCAGACCCGTCAGACAGCATTCACCGGAAGGGGGAACAGGGGAGAGACCCTGGTCACCCTGACGGTATCGCCCGAAAAGAAGGAGAAACTCCGCGAGGTCCAGGTTTCGCTCGAAGCCGACGCCGCGGACGTCAGTTCCCTGGAAATACGTTGCTCGGGAAAGGTTCTCGGCTCCGTCAGGACTGTCAGGGGGCAGAAGGTTTACAACATCTCCTGCCGAAGGACAATATGCGATTTGGAAGACCTTGAAGTGTGCGCCGACATAAGTGAGAACGCGGTCGAGGGACACAAGGTGAGCGCCTCAATCCTGAAACTGCGCTTCGGCTCCCGATGGAGGACGGTGGCGGAACCCGCTCCCGGCGCAAGGGAAATCCTGCTGAGGAGAGTCAGGCTGCTCGGCCCCGGCGACTACGGTTCCAACGGATACAGAATCCCGGCAATCGTGACACTGCCGGACGGCACGCTGCTTACAACCGCGGACAAGCGCAAGTACAATGACCTGGACCTTCCGGAAGACATAGACATCATTGCGCAGCGCAGCATTGACGGAGGACTGAACTGGTCCGCTCCCGTGACGGTTGTGGAAGGAAAGGGCTTCAACAAGGGCTTCGGGGACGCCGCTCTGGCAGTGGCCCCCAACGGTGACGTGCTCTGCGCATTCAGCGGCGGCTACGGACTGTGGGCATCGACTCCCGCCACGCCCCAGGGCAACTACATCTGCCGCAGCGTCGACGGAGGATTGAGCTGGTCGGAGCCTCTGGACTGCACTTCCAGACTGTGGGGACCGCAGGCTGACAATGAAGAATGCAGGAATTACCACAGCGCGTTCTTCGGTTCCGGCAGGGGACTGTGCCTCACAAAGGGAAAGTATGCCGGCAGGGTTATGTTCGTTGCGGCAGTCCATTCAGGCGAACTCAAGCGCTTTGACAATTATATCTTCTATTCCGACGATAACGGAAACAGCTGGAATGTCTCTGAGCGGGCTTTTGTAGGCGGTGACGAGGCCAAGGTGGTCGAACTCCCGGACGGAAGGGTGCTGCTGAGCGTGCGCCGCGCCGGAGAAAGAGGATACAACATTTCCGAGGACGGGGGCCGGACCTGGGGAACCCAGGGCACCTGGCCGCAGATTCGCGTGAACGCCTGCGACGGAGACATAATCTGTCTGGGCGACTCCCTGCTGATTCATTCCGTTCCCAACTCTCTGCGGCGTGAGAACGTCAGCGTGTTCGTCAGCCGCGACAACGGCAGGACCTGGCCCTATGTGAAGACGGTCTGCCCGTACGAATCCGTATATTCGTCCCTGACCGCGCTGCCGGACGGGACAATAGGAATGTACTACGAGGAGAACCCCGAAGTCTCGTTCGATATGGTATTCGTCAATTTCTCCGTCGACTGGCTGCTCAACCGTACGGAGAAGGACAGATATATGGATTTCCTGTACGAATCGATGCCTCTGCCGGATTCCCTGGTACATTCCCGCGCCTGGTGGGAGAAGAACGTGGAAAAGACCCTGGAGGTCCGCTCGACTATGGGATGGAACGTGCCGGAAAGGGAATTCGCTCACTTCGTCCTTCCCCTTCGCGTCAACAACGAGGGACTCGACGATTTCAGGCTCCGCTACGCGGACGAACTCTGCGCAAGGGTGAAGGGCCTCTCTATGTACGATGCCGTCCTTGAGATAAATCACTGGTGCCACGAAAGGGTGACCTACCAGCCTTCCGACGGACGCACCTCCGCGCCTATGGCCGCAGTCAGGTACGGATTCGGCCGCTGCGGCGAGGAGTCTGTGGTGACGGTCGCCGCGCTCCGGGCAGCCGGCATACCCGCCCGTCAGGTATATACTCCCCGCTGGGCCCATACGGACGACAACCACGCCTGGGTTGAGGCCTGGGTTGACGGGAAGTGGCATTTCCTCGGGGCCTGCGAACCCGAGCCCGCCCTCGACATGGGCTGGTTCAACTCTCCGGTGTCCAGGGCTATGCTGCTGCATACCAAGGCGTTCGGACATTATGACGGACCGGAGGACGTGATATCCTCCAATGACATATACACGGAAATCAACCTCATCCGGAACTATGTCCCGGCCAGGAGAACCGTGGTGACGGTCAGGGACAAGGATGGAAATCCGGTGAAGGACGCCACCGTGGATTTCAAGATTTACAACTATGCCGAATACTACACCGTGGCTTCGCTCAGGACGGACGAAAACGGCAGGGCGGGTCTGGACACCGGACTCGGCGACATTATGGCGCTGGCCTACAAGGGTGACAGTTTCGGACTCGCAAAGGCGGATTCCTCCGACTCCGAAGTTGTCCTGGACCACACTTTCGGCGAGACATTCAGTATGGATTTCCATATCATACCTCCCGTCGACGACCCTCTTCCCGCTTACGCTACGAAGGAACAGGTGGAGGAAAATGCCGCGAGACTCCTGAAGGAGGACGCAATCCGCGCTTCACTGCATCCCGGGGTCGTGAACCGGGAGACCATAGACGCCTTCAAGGCCCTGGGTGAAGGGGACGAAAAGATGGCCGAGGCGGTAAACACGGTTCTCAAGTCCATTTCCGCCAAGGATTTGCGTGACATCACCCCCGAGGTGCTGGAAGATGCCGTGAGCGACATCAGCCGCCCGGACAGGTACATCCTGTCCCCGAGGGTGGAGATGGAGAATCTGCTTCCTTTCCACAGGGAAATCCGGGAGGGCCTGGGTGGAAAGGTCAGGACCTACGCCGACGCCCTTCAGTGGGTCAAGGAAAACATCACGACAGTGGGGGACCGCAATCCTCAGCATCTCCGCATTCCTCCCGTTGCGGTCTGGCGTTCGCGCAAGTGCGATGAAAGTTCGCTGGGCATTTTCTATGTGGCTCTCTGCCGCGCCGCCGGCATCCCGGCCCGCATCTCTATGCAGAACGGGAACGTGCAGGTGCGGGAGGGTGAGACCTGGCTGGACGTCAACCTCAAGGAGACGGCGGCCCGCGAGAATCCCCGCGGCTATCTGGCGCTCGACACTTCCGACGCCGGAGTCAAGGTTTCCGAGGCCTATTTCGGACGTTTCTCCATCTCGAAGGTGGAGAACGGACCCTGCAGGCTGATGGATTATGAATATTCCGAAGAACAGCCTTCCGACAGGACTCCTCTCGAGGTCGGCTATTATATGATGGTGTCCGGAACCAGGCTCGCGGACGGCAGTGTCCTGGCTCACGTGCAGACCTTCAACGTGGAAGAGAACGGGACCGTGTCCCAGAAACTGGTGCTCTGGCCCGCAGAGGGAGAAGGGGAGAAGGCCGGCAGTGACGGTTGCATAGTGGCCCGCCTTGCCGAGAACGGAGAACCCACGACTCACGCGCTGCGCCAGTTGGAGAGCGCCGCCCGGGAACTCAACGCCTGGGGAGGAAAGATTCTCATCACCGGACCTTCGGAGAAGAGCCTGGAGTTCTACAGGGGGTTCATCAGTTCCCTTGAGAACGTCAGCTTCAGTGTCGATGAGGGGGACAGCCTGATGAACGGCATTGCGCGGCAGTGCGGAGGCGACGTGCGGTACCTTCCCTTCGTGACCGTAAGAAACGCGGAGGGAAAGAGCCTGTACTTCTCGCAGGGATACAACACTTCCCTCAAGATAGGTATAGTCCAATCCGTGAAATATGAATAGAAAGTCTCTCTGCAGTGTTCTTGCCGCTGGAATCGCGCTGCTCCTGCCCGGTGTGTGGAGCGTCGCCGCGGCTCAGGAACAGGCATACAAGGGCTGGCCGGGCCACGACGACATCTCCGACCTTAAGGCAGCGTTCGCCAACCCTCCCAAAGGATACGGAAACGTCCCCTTCTACTGGTGGACGGGCGATTCTCTTAACCTTGACAGGCTCACCCGGCAGCTCGAGATTCTTTCCGATGCCTCGACGGACGGATTGTGCGTAAGTTACAACCATACTCACGCGGACGTGGACACTTCCCTGAACGCGGCAGGCCACGGTCCCTGCGGACGGGTGAGCGGCGGAGAGCCCAGGGTGCTGTCCGCGGAGTGGCGCTCCGTGTGGAATGAGTTTTCACGCAGGTGCGCGCAGAAGGGCATAGGCCTGGGAATGGACGACTACGTGGTGGCTTGGCCGAAGAACGGCGAGTTCATAGACAGCATCCTTGCCGAACCGGCGGTCAGGAATTATCAGGGCGCCCTGAAGAAACTGAGGGTGCCCTCGGGACATCTTCCGGACAATCTCATAGTCGTAGTCTCGAGCGCTGAGGACAGTACGGACTGCATAGTGTCCGAACCCGCGCCCTGGCTGTATCCGGGGCTCGGGCGCAGGATAGTGGAAGAGTACTTCCAGCCCTTCGCCGACAGTATGGACGAGCAGGCCCTGAAGGGAATGAACTATTTCTTCCAGGACGAACTGCAATACGGGCTGAATCTCAGGTCCTGGTGCGAGGATATGCCACGACAGTTCCTGAGCCGCAAGGGTTACGACATCATTCCGCATCTGGCCTGTCTTTTTGTGGAAAATCCTTCCGAACTCGACTCCACGGCAGTCCGGGTGCGCCTGGACTATGCCGAAGTCCTGACGCAACTTTCCGAGGAGAGATATTTCAAGCCCATATATGACTGGAATGCCTCGCGGGGCCTTATCTACGGTTGTGACCCGGAAGGCCGGGGCCTCAATCCGGTGAAGTACCTGGACTATTTCCGCGCCATAAGCTGGTTCACCGCCCCTGGCAACGACGCCCCCGCGCGGGGAAGCAGTTTCCGCCAGACCAAGGTTTCCAGCAGCATCGCCCATATGTACGGACGTCCCCGGACCTGGCTCGAAGCCTTTCACAGTATGGGCTGGGATGCCAACGGCGCATTGCTCAAGACCCAGCTGGACCATCACATCATAGCCGGAGGCAACCTGCTCTGTATGCACGGGTTGTACTACAGCACTCACGGAGGCTGGTGGGAATGGGCTCCTCCCTGTTTCCATTTCAGGATGCCATACTGGCCCCATATGAAACTCTGGCTCAGGTATGCGGAGCGTATGTGCTTCCTCCTGAGTCAGGGCACGCACGTCTGCGACGTGGCCATCCTTTACCCCACTGAAACTATGCAGGCCATCCCGGGAAGCAACCCCGGAGCCACTTTCACAGTGTCGGAAAACTTGAGTTCCCACGGAATTGACTATGATTTCATAGACTACAAGTCATTGCAGCGCTCCGAACTGAGGGGGCAGTCCCTTTTCAATCCGGTGTCCGGAGAATCCTACAGGGTGCTTGTACTCGCGGACGCCAAGGCCATGCACAGGGAGACGAGGCAGAAGATTGAGGAGTTCCGCAGGGCGGGAGGAACAGTCCTTGAGGACACCACCGGCATTGTCGGCGCCGTAAGGGACAGGCTCAACACCGACTTCCGCAGTTCCGGCGGGGGAGGAAGGGTGCTGCACCGTCGCATAGGGCAGAGGGATGTCTATATGATAATGAACGTCGCAAAGGGTGACACACTGTATTTCCGTTCCCGCGGCAAGGCTGAAATCTGGGATGCGATGGACGGCTCCGTGAAGGAGGCGCCCGTGCTGACCTCCGATTCCGAGGGAAGCGCGCTGATTTATGACGGGGAGAACGGGAATTCCGCGCTTGTGGTATTCTCGCCGGGCGAACCGTTGTCAGGCGGACCCCGGAGCGGCTCTGACAAGGTGGAAAGCCAGGCCGTCACGGGAGACTGGACGGTAAGTTTCATCCCCACTATGGACAACTCCTGGGGTGATTTCAGACTTCCTGCCGCCCCCGGATTCATAGGGGTCGAGGCAAGGGAAATGAACGGCCAGACCTACGGTTACGGACCGTATATGATGTGCTGCAACCCCGGCGACGTTGACCCGGACGAATTCCTTTCCGGAGGAATGGACAACATACTCTGGACTCCTTATGTCTGGAGCTGGCAGTACGGGGTGCCCGACAGCCCGGGAAGCCAGGGATGGCACGGGCTGAAGTCCCGCGTGGACTCCCGCTTCCTGATTCTCGACAAGGGCGGGCTGCAGGTCTTCCGTACCAACGTGTATGCTCCCGCCAAGGGTGTATATAGGTTGGTTTCCGAGGGCGTGTCTCCATACAGGATACTCATAGACGGCAATCCGGCGGTCCCCGGGAATCTGACTCTGGGCAAGGGCTGGCACAGTCTGGTGGCGGCTTATGCCGGAACCCGCAAGACGGAATATGAACTGTCCCGCAAGCGCGGTGAGTTCCTGGACTTCAGGGACAGGGCTATGGTTATGCTCTATCCCGCGGATTCGGAGGAACCCCGCGAACACGGTATGCTGGAAAATGTAGTGGCGTCCAAATGGTACGGCACTCCTTTCCTCGAATTCAATCCCTACAACGGAGCAGGCCGCAGGGAATACCGCTTCGAAACCGCTCCCGGAACCGTCGCCCTGCATCTGAAAGTGAACGGCAGGATAAACCGTGTCACCGTTGACGGCAAGCCGGCGCGCCTGACCCGTGACGGCGACCTCTACACGGCGGTTCCCTCCGCAGTCTCCGATGGAGTGGCCTCAGTGTGCGTGACAGGTACGCCTGACCGCGGCTGTCCGGGCGCCTCCTTCTTTGCGGAGCCCGTGTGCCTGGACTGCCGTGAGGGGAAGATGCCTGCGGGAGACTGGTCCGCATACGGTGCCCTGGCCTTCTATTCCGGAGCGGTCAGGTACGTCAAGGACATAGACATTCACGCGGGAGCCTCTTCAGTTACCCTGAACCTCGGCGACGTGGATGCCACCTGCGAGGTGAGCGTCAACGGACGGAAGGCCGGAACCCTCATAGGCAGTCCATACTCCGTGGACATAAGTTCCCTGGTGAAAGAGGGAAGCAACCGGGTTGAGGTCCTGGTGTACAGTAGTCTCGCAAACCATTACAGGACAGTTCCTTCCCCTTATCGCGGAACCCCGCGCGCCGGGCTGCTGGGTCCTGTCGTTGTGAAATACCGCTGAAAAAATTATATTTGTGTCGGAAAAATAAAATTGTGACAATATGAAAAAAATTCTAATGATTGTGGCATTCCTGACAGCCACCATAGGCCTGAATGCGGGCACCGACCCTCTCAAGGTAGTGTACGGTCCCTGGGTGCAGAACGTGACGGAAGATTCCTTCACCGTGCTCTGGGTTACCGGAGACAAATCCCTCAGCTGGGTAGAAGTGGGGGAGGACAGGAATACCAACTGGTATCAGATGGAGCACTGGACCTGTTATGAGACTGTGACCGGCCGCAGGGTGACGGGAACGTTCCACAGCGTGAAGGTGACCGGTCTGAAGAAGGCCACGACATACTGCTACCGCATTGTGGGAAAACCCGTCGCGGATGATTCAAACCCCTATGCCATCTCCTACGGGGCCGTCAGGGCCGGGGGAGGCGTCCACAAAATCAGGACTCTGGACTACTCTGCGCCCGAATGCAACTTCTCTATGGTCAACGATATGCACTTCGACGACGCCAAGTACCGTGCGCTTATGTCCGGAATGGACAGGAAGAAGACCGATTTGGTTGTGCTCAACGGTGACATAGTGTCCTTCTCGAACTATCAGGACACACTCATCAGGCATACGTTCGGGCCCATCAGGGACATCTGCGGAGATTTTCCCGTTTACTTCGTCCGCGGCAACCACGAAACCCGCGGCAGCGAGTTCCATCTGCTTCCGCAGGCTTTCCCCACCAACACCGGGGAGTTCTACTACACCTTCCGTCAGGGGCCCGTCGCATTCATAGTCCTGGACGGAGGCGAGGACAAGCCCGACGACGACCCCGAATATTCGGACCAGGCTGAATTCGACCAGTACCGTCAGCGTGAACTCGAATGGCTCAGGCAGGTTGTCAAGACACCCGAGGTCGCGGACGCGCCCGTCAAAATCTGCCTGATTCACATTCCCGCTTTCACCGGCCCCAACAGCTGGTACACCCAGAACTGGATAGCGGAGAATTTCACTCCCGCGCTCAACGAGGCGGGAATAGACCTTATGCTCTCCGGACATCATCACAAGTATATCTATGCCGCCCCGGGAGAGTACGGCAACCGCTTCCCTATAGTGGCAAACAGCAACACGGAAAGGATGGACGTGCACGTGACTCCCGGCAGGATAGAGGTGAAGGCCTTCGACCGCGAAGGAAAACTTGTCCGTTCGCTTGAAATCAAATAATGCATCAGATATGAAAAAGACATTTCTCTCAATTGCGATGGCGGCCCTTTCTCTTGCCGCCTTTGCCGCAACAAAACCTTACAGCCTGAAATCTCCCGACGGGACGATAGAAGTTAAAATAGAGACCGCCCAAACGGTGCGCTACAGCGTTTTCGTGGACGGCAGGCAGGTCCTGGCGCCTTCCGCCGTTTCCCTGACCCTGACCGACGGCGTGCTTCCCGCTTCCGCCTCGAAGGTCAGGAAGGCGCTGAAAAGCTGCGTTGACGCCACTGTGCCCGCCCAGGCATACCGCAAGGCCCTGGTCAAGGATTGCCACAACCAGCTCGAACTTGTTTACAAGGATTGCAAACTGGTGTTCAGGGCATATGACAACGGTGTGGCCTACAGGTTCGTGAGTCTCTCCAAGAAACCTTTCCAGGTCAAGGACGAGCAGGTTGAATTCGCTTTCCCCGAAGACTGGAACGCCTATGTGCCCTATGTCTGCCAGAATGACAAGGGCGCCTTTGACGGTCAGCTCCACAATTCTTTCGAGAATCAGTACGCTTATCAGACGGTTTCCCGCTGGGACGTCAGCCATCTTGCGTTCCTTCCCCTGATGGTGGAGACACCCTGGGGCGTCAAGATGTGCATCAGCGAGGCCGACCTGCTGGACTATCCGGGAATGTTCCTCTACAACGGCGACTGTGACAGGACACTGTCCGGATACTTCCCCAAGTATCCCACCTCCAAGAGCACGGGAAGCGGTGACGGACGCTCTCTCTACGTCCAGTCCACAGCGGACTACATTGCCGAGTGCCACCCGGGACAGCAGTTCCCCTGGAGACTTGTCGGCATCTCCCGCGATGATTCCGAGCTCCTTGACAATGACCTTGTGTACCTGCTTGCGTCTCCGGCCGACCCTTCCGCCGATTTCAGCTGGGTGAAGCCCGGCAAGGTGGCCTGGGACTGGTGGAACAACTGCAACGTTTACGGCGTGGACTTCAAGTCAGGCATCAACAATGACACCTACAAGTACTACATAGACTTCGCGTCCGAGAGCGGCATAGCCTACATCATTATGGACGAAGGATGGTCGGTTGGGTTCGAGGACCTCTTCCACATCACTCCCGGCATAGACCTGGAGGAACTTGTGGAATACGGCCGCCGGAAGAACGTGGGAATAATCCTCTGGGCCGGCTACGGTCCTTTCCAGAAGGATGTCGAGAAAGCCTGTCAGGTTTACTCCCGGATGGGAATCAAGGGATTCAAGGTCGATTTCATGGACTCCTGCGACCAGCCCGTCGTGGAGTTCCACCGCGACGCCGCGGCCATTGCGGCGAAGTACAATATGCTGCTCGACTTCCACGGAACCTACAAGCCTACGGGGCTGAGCCGCACCTATCCCAACGTGCTCAACTACGAAGGCGTTTACGGCCTTGAGAACCTCAAGTGGAACAACAAGTGCGACCAGGTGACCTACGACGTGACCATACCCTTCATCCGCTTCTTCGCCGGCTCCGCGGATTACACGCAGGGGGCGATGCGCAATGCGACCAAGGCCAACTTCCGCGCCGTATATGACGAGGCGATGAGCCAGGGAACCCGCTGTCACCAGCTTGCAGAGTACGTGGTGTTCTCTTCACCCCTGAATATGCTCTGCGACAGCCCTTCCAACTATATGTCCGAGCCCGAATGCACGGCCTTCATAGCCGAAGTTCCGGAGGTCTGGGACGAGACCGTCAGCCTCTCGGGCAAGGTGGGGGAATATGCTGCGGTAGCCCGCAGGAGCGGTTCCAAATGGTATGTGGGAGTGCTTGGAAACTGGGATGAGAGGTCTTTGACCCTGGACCTCGGCTTCCTGCCCGCCGGCCAGTGGAACGTCACGGTTTACAAGGACGGCGTGAATGCCGGCAAGGTGGCCCGCGACTACAGGAAATGCACGGAAACACTTTCCCCTGAACGCAAGCTGGAAGTGAAACTTGCCTCAGGCGGCGGGTATGTGGCCGTTATCGAAGCGAAATGAAAATTTATTCGTATATTTGCGATTTAGATGTGAAATTATAACCTAAATCACATTATTAAACATTTTTACTAATTTAATCATTTACGTATGACAAAAGCTAAAATGATTGGTCTTCGCTCAATCTTCGTAGCGCTGGCGATGTTCGTCTCAACGGCGATATTCGCTCAGAACGTTACCGTGAAGGGCGTAGTAAAAGACTCTCAGGGAGCACCTCTCCCGGGCGCCAGCGTATTTGTACCTGGCACGACCATCGGAACAGTTACCGATGCAGACGGTAATTTCTCCATTCAGGTTAAGCCCAACTCTGACGTGGAGGTTTCCTTCATCGGATTTACCACCCAGGTAATCAAGGTGGGAACCGTCACCCCCCCACTACAGGAAATCGTTCTCTCTGATTCAGAGATGCTCAGCGAGGTGGTCGTCACCGCCCTCGGTGTAGCAAGAGAAAAGAAGACCCTGGGTTACGCAATCCAGGACGTAAAGGGTGACGCTCTTGTTGATGCGCACGAAACCAACATCGCAAACGCCCTGACGGGTAAGGTTGCCGGTGTCAACATTGTCCGCGCTTCTTCCGGTCCCGGAGCATCTTCTAAGATTATCCTTCGTGGTAACAGCTCTCTTACCGGCAGCAACCAGCCTCTCATCGTAGTCGACGGTATCCCTATGGACAACTTCGCCGGCGCATCCAATTCCGACTTCTGGAATCCTTCAGCCGATATGGGTAGCGGACTTCAGGATATCAACCCTGAGGACGTTGAGTCAATGACCGTCCTCAAGGGCGCATCCGCAGCCGCTCTCTACGGTTCACGCGCAGGTAACGGTGTCATTCTCATCACCACCAAGAAAGGTCGTGAGAACCCCGGTCTGGGTATCACCATCACCGGAACCGTGACAGCCACCACCGAATTCACCCGTCCCGGAATCCAGTACAAGTACGGTCAGGGTTCACAGGGTGTCTATGACAACACCGACTTCCAGAGCTGGGGTCCTGAAATCACAGGCCAGAGCGTAGCGAAGTGGGATGGAACCAGCGCTCCTCTTGCCGCTTACGACAACATCAACGGATTCTTCAACACCGGAATCAGCGACACTGAGAACGTAACATTCTCCCAGCAGTACGGAGAAACCGGAATCTATGCATCCTGGACACGCACCAAGGAAGTGGGACAGGTAAGCGGCACTTCACTCAACAGGAACAACCTCATGCTCCGCGGTACTTCCAACTTCGGAAAGGACAACAGGTGGCACTTCGACGCAAAGATTCAGTACATCAAGACGCAGGCCAACAACCGTCCCATCTCAGGTTCCAACGTAAACGGCAACTACATCCTGAAGATGTACACGATGCCCGTTTCAGTTGACATCCGCGACTTTGCCGCAGGAGCCAACGAGGCCGGTGAAATGTTTTTCTTCGGCGCAGCAGACAGAATGGGTGACAACCCCTGGTGGAGAACCAAGTATGACCTCAACCAGGATTCCCGCAGCCGTTTCCTGATGCACGCTTCATTGAAGTATGACTTCACTGATTGGCTCGACCTCGAACTCAAGGCCGGTTCCGATATGTACTTCACCGAGACCGAGAACAAGTACTATGCAGGCAACAAGGTTGCAGGCAGCGTTACCGGTTCATACGGTGTGGGCGAAAGCCGTTTCTTCGAGAACAACTTCTCCTTCCTGCTCAAGGCCCACGAGGACCATCTCATCGGAGACTTCGGCGGAATGGTTCAGATTGGCGGTAACCTTATGGAAAGGGAAAGCCGCGGAATGTCCAGCTCACAAAGCCAGCTGCTCGTTCCCAACGTATTCGACCTCAACAACTCCAAGTCAGGCAAGCCCAGCGTTTCCGAGAGCTACAGCCACAGGAAGATGAACTCCCTTTACGGACAGGTAACCCTCAACTATGGCAACTGGATTTTCCTCGACGCTACCCTGCGTAACGACTGGACGTCAACTCTTGCTCCCAAGAACTGCTCATATCTCTACCCTTCAGTATCTCTCTCCTGGGTTATCAGCGATATGGTGAACAAGTACGGCAGAATGCCCGAATGGTTCAGCTACGCAAAGGCAAGGGCTTCCTTCGCCGAAGTAGGTAACGATATGGACCCCTACCAGCTTTACAACGTATATACTATGGGAAATGCTCCGAGCCCTCTCGGAACTCCTACCCTCAACTCAGGAAGCACACTTTACAATGACGACGTAAGGAACGAGCTCATCAAGAGCTGGGAAGCCGGTGTCGACATCCGTTTCCTTGACAACAGACTGGGCTTCGACCTTGCCTGGTACAAGACCAACGCCACCAACCAGCTTATCGACCTTCCCATTGCTTCCGTAGCTTATTCAAGCAGGAAAATCAATGCCGGTAACATTCAGAACCAGGGTTTCGAGGCTGTCATCAACGCCGTGCCCGTAAAGACTCAAGACTTCGAGTGGCGCACCAACGTCAACTTCTCTACCAACCAGAACAAGATTCTTGCCCTGGCAGACGGAGTGAACCGTTTCAACCTCGGTACTCTCGACAACATCGACATCGTCGCTGAGGTAGGTGGAGACTACGGTGACATCTACGGTACCAAGTACAACCGTGTAGAGGACCAGAACGACCCCAACTACGGCAAACTGATTCTCAATTCAAGCGGTCTTCCCACCGCAAACGGAAAGGTTAAGCTCGGCAACCAGAACCCTGTATGCAACCTCGGTTGGAACAACAGCTTCTCCTGGAAGGGCATCAACCTCAGCTTCCTCATCGACGCCCGCATAGGCGGCAAGGTGTTCTCAGGAACACTCGGCGCTATGGAAAATGCCGGTACTGCAGCCTGGACTGTCGAAGGACGTGACAAGATGGTTGTCGACGGTGTCATCAAGAATGAGGACGGAACCTATTCTCCCAACACAATCGAGACCACTGCACAGAAATACTGGCAGCAGGTTGCCGGCCGCGCAGGCTCCAACCTCGGTATCACTGAGGAGAACCTCTATGACGCCACCAACGTCCGTCTGCGTAACATCACCCTCTCTTACAGCCTTCCCAAGAAACTCCTTGCCCAGAGCAATGTTTTCCAGTCAGTCAAATTGGGATTCACCTGCACGAACGTTGCAATGCTCTACAGCGCAATGCGTGGACTCGACCCTGAATCCGTATGGATTTCATCAGGTTCAAGGGCCAACGTCACCGGATTCGAATACGGTGCGGCTCCTACCGTACGTTCATACGTCTTCAACGTTTCATTCGGATTCTAAAATTGTATGAATATGAAAACAAATAGAATACTTGCATTTGCTCTCGGCGCTCTCGTTGCGGTTTCCTGCGCGGACTTCGAAGCAATGAATCACAACCCCAAGGCTGTCAATTCCGCTGACGCAAAGCCTTACTATGCACTTAACAAGGCCATCGTGGCTGACCAGCAGAACCCTAATGACGCTGAACGTGTGTTCGTCCTCTATTGGGCCGACATCGCCCGCCAGGACGGTGAAAACAGCAGCCGTGCCGTCGGCGCATCAAACGATGAGTGGGCGGGATGTCTGTATAGCCTCAGCAAGAACAGCATTACCGCCGCTACCAATGCGGTGAATATCGTCGACAGTCAAATCAATGCTCTCGCTGGACACGAAGGAGCGTTCTATCCCAACGTGAAGGCGGCCGCCCGTATCTGGAGAGTTTATCTGATGACCGAATTCGTCGATTCTTTCGGTTCTTTCACAACAGATTTCGAGGCCATCACTCCCGAATACAAGAGCGTGGAGGATTGCTATCTCTATATGCTCCAGGAAGTTTCCCAGGCAGTGAATGACATCAACACCAGTGTCGCTCCCGAATCAGACCTCGAGAAGGACTCCGACCCCGCATATAAATTCGATGCGACCAAGTGGAAGAACTTCGGTATCTCTATGTGGATGCGTATCGCTATGCGACTTTCTGAGGTGAAGCCCGACCTCGCGAAGACCGAATTCGCGAAGGCTGCTGCTGCCGGAACCGGTATCGTCGAAAATGCTGGAAACTTCAGGATTATCGAAGGTTCAGGCTGGGACGACCTCGCAGGCGTTATGAGCCGTACCTGGGACTGGCAGTCGCTTTCTCAGACTATGGCAAACCTCACCACCAACCTGGGTGGAGTGAATGTCACCGAGGTTCTCAAGAACACAAGCCGCCTCTACAAGGACGCTTCCGCTACAAGACTCAACGCATACACCCCTTACATCAAGGATGCCGACGAGTATCTCGGAATCAAGATGGTTGGCAGGAAGTTCAAGAAGAACGACCCTGCAAAGGAGGGTACCGATACCGAACTTGTACAACTTTATGAAGACTGCACCGACAGCCCTACCCAGGGTTATTTCTTCGACGGCCTTCCTTCAAAGCTCGACCCTCGCGCCCTTGCATACTTCTCACTCCCCGGCGATTATGACAACCGCATCGAGACAGGTTACTGCTCGTTCCCTTCAATCAAAATGGACCCCGACTACAAGAAATGGAAAGACGGAAAGCGTTTCATCGACGGCAAGGTCAAAGTTCATCTCTGCAGTTCAAACTATACGACAGATGGTGGAAAAACAGCAGATGGCAGAGACTCAACTGCTTACCATTTCGCCGACCCTACAATAGTTGACGCAACCTTCTCCTACAACGGACTCGTCTGCGGTTATGGCTATGATGACAAGTCGGAATTGAACGGACTCATCAACGGAGACCCTTATTACAATGCGAATATGTACGGAGTAACCTATCCCGCACTTCAGGAAAGGTATCGCAACTGCCAGGAGTACAGGGTATTCTTCGGCGCTTGGGAAACTCACTTCCTCAAGGCTGAGGCAATCATCCGCGGATATATCACCGGTGATGCGAAGGCAGAGTATGAAGCCGGTATCAAGGCAAGTTTCGAGTATCTCGGACTCGGCGAATATGCCAACGCCTATATCAGCGGCACTGACTACAACCGTGTAGGTACTTCAGTAGCGTGGAACCATACAGCTGAGCCTCAGTCTTTCCAGATTGATTTCTTCAACCCCGAGACAGGCAAACTGGAGAAGACCACCTACAATTATCCTACTGCAAGCAAGACTCTTTACGGAAAGGCCCTCAACGACCAGCTCGCGAAGATTATTACTCAGAAGTACATTGCAAACTGCCCTTGGCTTCCTCTTGAAAACTGGTCTGACCACCGTCGCACGGGACTTCCTTTCTGGGAGACTCCTGTAAGCTCTACGGAGCTCAACTATCTTGACGGTTGGACTGCAAGCAGCTCAAAGGCCGGTCAGAAGGTAGGCTTCTATGCACAGCGTATGAAGTATCCCGCCAAGTTCAACAATGCAAGTCCCGAGCAGTATCAGAATGCTCTCAGCCTTATGGGTATGACAGAAGAGAATACTGTCACTCCTCTCTGGTGGGCTAAGCAGAGATAATCTTGTAATTCCATATCAATCGAAGAGCCGGATTTCCCCGGCTCTTCTTTTTTTTGCAATTTTTCGTTAAGTTTGTATGTTTTAGGATAGGCAGGTTATGAAACGTGTTATTCTGATACTGGCACTTCTTGCTGCGATTTCCTCCGAGGTCTTCTCGCAGGAACCCATCTATTTGTTCGAGGATTACACTCCGGCGGTTTTCACGCTTAAGAACAGGGTGCGTACGAGCGGCAGGATACAGATTGACGCAAAGTATCAGAAAATCTACTACCTGCAGGGAGAGGAGGTGATGGAAATGACAAACTGTCCCGTGATAGACACCCTCTACGTGGACGGACGCAAGTTTGTGTGGCGGAATGACTGCCTTTGTGAATTCCTGCGCGCCTCGTTCGGCAATCTTTACATAAATTGGAGATTCCGTGACACTCCCGCCGGCAAGATAGGGGCTATGGGGACGGTCACCCGCCAGAAAGTGGAAGTGATGCAGGTTCCTGGTCTCAATTCGGAATACTCCTACGCGAACATAGGCAAGTTCGAGGACAGGACGGACGTCTGGACCGTGGAGAATGAAAACACCTACTTCTGGGTCAGGGAAGGCCGGGAATACAGAATCCGCAGGCCCTCCGACCTTTACGGCAGTTTCCCCGCCAAGGCTTCCGCCATAAGGAAATTCCTGCGTTCCAACAACCTCACTATGAGAAACGCCGAGGAGGCCCGGAGGATATTCGAGTTCATATATGACAGTGAACAGGCTCCCGCAGAAACAAAACAATGACAATGATATGAAGAGATTAATCGCAACCGTACTGACGCTGGCCGTATCCTTGACGGCGGTGTCCTTCAAGCCGTCGGAACCCGGGGCGGAGACTCCCGCCCAAAAGGAGCAGAGAATGGAATGGTTCTCCCAGGCCAAGCTCGGCATATTCATCCACTGGGGAATATATTCCCGCGGAGACTGGGGGGAAAGCTGGCCCGTCTACAACAAGAGGGTTAGTATGGAAACCTATATGGCTCAGAAGGCCGATTTCACCGCGTGCAGATATGACCCTGCGGAATGGGTCCGCCTGATAAAGGAGAGCGGCGCCAGATACACGGTAATAACGTCCAAGCATCACGACGGAGTGGCTCTCTGGGACACTCGCGCCGGGGATGTCAGTACGGTGAAGAGCTGCGCGGCGGGGCGTGATGTCCTGACTCCTTTCGTGGATGAGGTCCGCCGCCAGGGAGGGCTGAAACTCGGTCTGTATTATTCCCTGATAGACTGGCCGCGCGAGGATTACCCGAACATCTCCCGCACCGGCCCGCAGAAATACGACATAAAAGATGACCCCCAGAGGTGGAACCACTTCTGTGAGTTCAACTTCGCCCAGATGAAGGAGCTCAACGATGCCTATCATCCCGACCTCTACTGGTTTGACGGCGATTGGGAGTTCTCCTCGGAGGAATGGAGGGCGCCCCGGCTCGTGGCAATGCTGCGCGAGACCAACCCGGACGTCATCCTCAATTCCCGAATCCAGGGCAACGGGGACTATGCGACCCCGGAACTGGGTGTGCCCGTGGTGAAACCCGCAGACCGCTGGTGGGAAACCTGTATGACCATAAATGATTCCTGGGGTTTCCAGAAGAGGGACAGGAATTTCAAGTCAAATATGACCCTGCTCCGTATGCTGGTGAACTGTATGTCCCTGGGCGGCAACCTGCTCCTTGACATCGGCCCCCGCGCCGACGGCACCATTCCCGAAGAGGAGGTCCGGGCCCTCAAATATCTGGGACGATGGATAGGCAAGCACTCCGAGGCGGTGTATCCCACCCGCGCCGGCATCCCCGACGGTCACGTTCAGGGCTATACCACACTCAACAAGGCGGGTGACATACTTTATGTCTATCTGCCTTACGCCCCCAACGAGTCCATAGAGGTCAAGGGCCTGAAGACCCGCATAAAGAAAGTCCGCGTCGTGGGTACGGACAGGACTCTGGACTGGAAACTCTACAATGACATAGATTGGAGCGAGGTGCCGGGCGTCTATTACATCAATGTGCCCAAGGACGTACTGGACGAGGCGGTCACTGTGCTGGCCCTGGAACTTGACGGGCCGCTGGAACTGTATCGCGGTTCAGGTCAGGTGATGAGTTTTAACAATTATTAGAGATATGAAGAGACTTTTGACAGTTCTGACGCTGGCGCTGCCTTTTGCGCTTAATGCCCAGGCTCCCGCCCGCGTTTATGATGCACAGCGCACCGGAGACAGGATAAGGATAGACGGCCGCCTTAAGGAGAAGGCCTGGAAAAACGCCGTTCCGAGCGCCCCGTTCGTCGACATCAGGGGAGAGGACTTTCCCGCTCCCGTAATGAAGACTACGGTGAAGATGATTTGGGATGACAAATACCTGTATGTGGGGGCTTCCATCGAAGAAGAGAACATAACCGCATCAATCAGGAAACACGACGACATAATATACCACGACAATGATTTCGAGGTGTTCATTGACCCGTACGGAGACGGCAAGCTCTATTACGAGATAGAGAACAACGCCTTCGGCACCATAATGGACCTTATGATGGAAAAGCCGTACAGCGACGGCGGACAGTTCATAATGAACTGGGACTGCAAGGGCCTCAAGATTGCCGTTTCCAAGGAAGGGACGCTCAACAGGAAGGATGACAGGGACCGCGCCTGGTATGTGGAGATGGCGATTCCCTTCGATGCCCTGGAACGCGGATTCGACGACCCGAGAGACCATAAGGTGTGGAGGATGAACTTCTCCCGCGTGGAGTGGCTAAAGACGGGCGGCCCCGAGGAGAACTGGGTGTGGGCTCCCACCGGCAAGGTGGATATCCACGTCCCGGACAAATGGGGATACGTGCGCTTCTGTGACGGAGACGCGCCTCAGGAGATAAGTGCTGAAATTCAATCAGAATAGAGACAAGATGACAAGACTGGAAAATATGCCGTGGGAAGACCGTCCGGCGAATTGCAGGACAGTGATGTGGAGATACAGCGCCAATCCGGTGATTCCGCGCAACCTGCTTCCGAACTCAAACAGTATCTTCAATTCCGCAGTGGTGCCGTTCGGCGACGGTTATGCCGGTGTCTTCCGCTGCGATGACACCAATATAAGGATGACCCTGCACGCCGGTTTCTCCGACGACGGCATCAACTGGAGACTGAATCCCCAGACCATAAAGTTCGACTGTGACATTCCCGAAGTGGGGAAGTGGGTGTACGGTTACGACCCCCGCGTCTGCAGGATTGAGGACAAATACTACGTTACCTGGTGCAACGGATACCACGGCCCCACGATAGGGGTCGCCTGGACCACGGATTTCAAGACTTTCCACCAGTTGGAGAACGCCTTCCTGCCGTACAACCGCAACGGAGTGCTGTTTCCCCGCAAAATCAACGGGAAGTTCGCCATGCTGTCCCGCCCGAGCGATACGGGCCACACTCCTTTCGGGGACATCTTCTATTCCGAATCGCCGGACCTCGAATATTGGGGACGCCACCGTTTTGTGATGGGCCCTTCCGACTTCGAGAAGAGCGCCTGGCAGTGTCACAAGATAGGGGCGGGCCCCGTTCCCATAGAGACGCCGGAGGGCTGGCTGCTTTTCTATCACGGAGTGCACAAGACCTGCCAGGGCTGCAACTATTCCTTCGGAGCGGCGCTCCTGGACCTGGATGAACCCTGGAAAGTGATTGCAAGGACGGGACCGTATCTGCTGCATCCGGAAACCCTGTATGAATGTACGGGCGACGTGCCCAACGTCTGCTTCCCCTGCGCCACCCTTCACGACCCCGCGACGGGCAGGGTGGCCGTCTATTACGGTTGCGCCGACACCGTCGTCGGACTGTGCTTCGGCTACATAGATGAAATCATCAAGTTTACGAAAGAAACATCCATATTATGAAACGACTGATTTTGCTCTCAATGGCGGCGCTGCTCGCAGGATGCACAGCCCCCATAACCGAGGACCTTGCCTCCTATGTCGACACCACTATCGGAACCGGTGGCCACGGACACGTGTTTGTGGGCGCCAACGTCCCTTTCGGAGCCGTGCAGCTCGGACCCACCAGTGTCCCTGAAAGTTGGGACTGGTGCTCCGGATATCACGAGAGCGACAGTACCGTCATAGGTTTCAGCCACACTCATCTGAGCGGAACCGGAATAGGGGACCTCTTTGACGTCACCGTGCTTCCCGTCACTTCCGCCGTCAGCGATTACTCCCGCGCCGCAGTGGCGGACGAGGCTGTGCGCTCCGAAGAGAGGTGCGAACCCGGATATTACACCGTCGCCCTGCGGAAAAGCGGTGTGAAGGTTGAACTCACCGCGACGGAGAGGGTCGGTTACCATCGGTACACCTTCCCTTCCGACGCTTCCGACGCCGCCCTCGTCTTTGACTTGCAGAACGGGGGATGCTGGGATGCGGTGACTGCGGACAGCATTGTCGTCGTTGACGACACCCACATTCAGGGGTACCGCTTCTCCAAGGGTTGGGCCGACGACCAGAAAATCTGGTTTCACGCCGAGTTCTCGACTCCGTTCGAATCCTGCACTCAGGCCGCGGACCATCACTGGCTCCTGAAATTCCCGAACGCCGTTACCCTTGAGGCGAAGGTTGCCATATCCCCCTCTTCCTGCGACAATGCCGCGGCGAACCTCGCCGCCGAACTTCCGGGATGGAACTTCGAAGCCGCCAGGGCCGCCGCAAGGGAAGCCTGGAACAAGGCGCTCGGAAAGGTGGAAATCAAGACCTCGGACGAGAATGCCCGCAAGGTGTTCTACACCGCGATGTACCACTCTATGGTGGCTCCGTCGCTGTTCTGCGACGCCGACGAGCCGCTGCGCTACACGACTTTCTCCCTCTGGGACACCTACAGGGCCCAGATGCCTCTGTATTCAATTATCCATTCGGAAAGGATGGATGACGTGATAAACAGTTTCCTTGACATATACAGGAAACAGGGCAAGCTTCCCGTATGGCATCTTATGGGATGCGAGACCGACTGTATGGTGGGCAATCCGGGAATCTGCGTCACTGCCGACGCCGTACTGAAGGGATTCGACGGCTTTGACGTCCAGCTGGCATACGACGCAATGAAGGCATCCGCCCTGCGCCCGGACAGGGGACAGGACCTGAGGATGAAATACGGGTACATTCCCTGCGAGCTTTTCAACGAGTCGGTGGCCTACGATATGGAATACGCCATCGCGGACTGGGCCCTGTCTCAGGTGGCCCTGAAAATGGGCAGGGAAGAGGATTATGCCTATTTCAAGGAAAGGAGCGAGTCCTACAGGCGCCACTTCGACCCTGAAAGCGGATTTATGCGCGGTGTGGACAGCAAGGGACGGTTCCGTGAACCTTTCAACCCGTACAGGTCATCGCACAGGGAGGATGATTACTGCGAGGGTACCGCCTGGCAGTACACCTGGCTGGTCCCTCACGATTTCAAGGGACTCGCCGGCTGCTTCGCATCCACCGGCGACTATGACAGTTACATAGACCGCAGACAGCTCGGACGCGACGTACTTGTGAAGTACCTTGACAAACTGTTCGCGGCCAACGAGGAGATAGAGGGAGAGGATGCGTCCAGCGACATCTCCGGAATGATTGGCCAGTATGCGCACGGCAACGAGCCCAGCCATCACATCGCATATTTCTACACTATGGCGGGCAAGCCCTGGAAGACGGCCGACCTGGTGAGGAAGATTTGCGCGGAGCAGTACTCGACCTTGCCTGACGGTCTTTCCGGCAACGAGGACGTGGGTCAGATGAGCGCCTGGTACATACTCTCGTCCCTCGGCTTCTATCAGGTAGAACCCGCCGGAGGCAGATACTGGTTCGGCTCTCCTCTGTTTGACGAGGCCACACTCCGCCTCGAGGGGGACAGGCAGTTCAAAATCATAGCAGAGAACAATTCCGACACCAACAGATACATACAGAGGATATACCTGAACGGCAAACCGTACACCAAGCCGTATATCGGGTATGCGGACATTATGGCGGGAGGAGAACTCCGTCTGGTGATGGGAGACGCCCATCGGCTGTGGTACTGCGCCGACGAGCCTGACGAGTATGTCAGCAAGCGGCCCGCGCCCGAATCAAGGCTCTTCACCAGCCCGGTCATTGAGAAGACGATACAGGAGGTTCAGGCGGCAATACCCAACGCCCGTCTGGGATGGATGTTCGCCAACTGCTTCCCCAACACTCTGGACACCACCGTTCATTTCTACGATGACGACGGCAACGGACACCCCGACACATTCGTCTATACCGGCGACATTCACGCAATGTGGCTGAGGGACAGCGGGGCCCAGGTGTGGCCGTATCTGCGTTTCTGCGACGACCCTGTGATTCGCAGGATGCTCGAGGGCACAATCCGCAGGCAGTTCAAGTGCCTGTGCATAGACCCTTTCGCCAACGCTTTCAATTACGGCCCCACAGGTTCCGAATGGGTGTCTGACGACACCGATATGAAGCCGGAACTGCACGAGCGCAAGTGGGAGATAGATTCTGACTGTTATCCCATCCGTCTGGCTTATGAATACTGGAAGAAGACGGGGGACGGCTCCATCTTCGATTCCGTCTGGGTGGAGGCCATCGGGAAGGTCCTCGACGTGTTCCGCGACCAGCAGCGCAAGGAGGGCAAGGGCTCTTACCATTTCACCAGGGTCTGCGACAGGCAGTATGATATGAAGTGCAACTACGGCTACGGCAACCCCGTGAATCCCGTAGGTCTCATAGCGTCTGCGTTCAGGCCGTCTGACGACGCCACCATCCTGGATTTCCTCGTGCCGTCCAATTTCTTTGCCGTCACCAGCCTGCGAAAGGCCGCCGAGATACTTCAGACCGTGAACTCCGAGAAGGAACTCGCCGACGAATGCCTCAGTCTTGCCGCCGAGGTGGAGGAGGCCCTGTACAAGTATGCGGTCGTAAACCATCCCGAGTTCGGTAAGATATTCGCCTACGAGGTGGACGGGTTCGGGAACGCCCTTCTGATGGACGATTCCAATGTGCCGTCCCTGCTCGCCATGGCCTATCTGGGAGACATCGACATCAACGACGAGATTTATCAGAACACCAGGAACTTCGTCCTTAGCGCAAGCAACCCCTATCGCTTCGAAGGAGCCGCCGGAGAGGGCATAGGAGGCCCCCACATCGGTCACGACTATATCTGGCCGATGAGCATAATGATGAGGGCCTTCACATCCACCTCGGACGAGGAGATTCAGGACTGCATACTGCAGCTGATGACTACCGATGCCGGGACGGGCTTCATGCACGAGGCGTTCAACGTGGACGACCCCGCCCATTACACCAGAGACTGGTTCGCCTGGCAGAACACCCTGTTCGGGGAACTGATTCTGAAACTTGTGGATGAAGGGAAAATCGGCCTTCTGGATATAATCTGATGAAGGTTCAGATGGAATACAAATACATATTGGGAATGAAAAAGACAATTTCAATACTTTGCCTTGCCGTCCTGATTGCAGGACTGTCGGGTTCCTGCACGAAGATAAACGGGCGCATCGACGATTTGGAGAAGAGGGTCAGCGGAATAGAGAGCGAGCAGATTGCCTCGGTCAAGACTCAGTTGCAGGCAATCAACCTGAGCATCTCGGACCTGGGAACCATCAGGAAGAACGTTCAGGACCTGATGAAATACGCCCCGACCAAGGAGGTGATGGAAGAGCTCCGCAAGGCCGACGCAACCCTCGGCCTGAGAATCGACGAACTCAGGGCTTATACGGACGACAACCTGAGGAATTATGCCACCACCGAATGGGTGCTGGCTACGTTCGCAACGCTCGAGCAGCACCAGTGGACCTGCGACACCATCGCCGGGATAGATGCGAGAATAGGCAAACTCGACACTAAACTCGCAAGCGAAATCGCGGGCTGCATATCATCCCTGAAGAGTTGGGTGAACGGACGGCTCGACGAATACTACACGGCGGCCCGGATAGATGCAAAACTTGGGGCGATGCAGTCGGAAATCGATGCGCTGAAAGACAAGACAGGCAAGGCTGACATTGACAGTCTCGCCGCCGAGCTCACAAAGGTAAAGGTGGCGGTTGACACTGCCAAGGCAAACATCCGCAGGGAGTACAAGGCTGCCGTCAAGTCGGCAATCGAGACCAGCGAGGGAAAACTCACGACTGCCCTCCGGGATTCAATCGACAAGGTGAACGTCAGGATTACGGCTCTCGACACAAGGGTGGCCGCCCTGGAGTCGGCGGTGGATGCGCTCACGGGCAGGGTTGACGCTCTTGAGAAGATGATTCAGACCGTGACAATCATTCCCGCGTACAGCGACGGAAGCGTGAAGGCCGAGGGAGATGAGCTCGAACTCAATTTCATCGTCAGTCCGGCCAATGCGGTCAAGGGACTGAAGAAAGAGAATGTCAGGATACTGACGAACGAAGCCCTTACCAAGGCAGTGAGCATCGATACCGTCAAGACGATAAGCTCATTCACCGTGGACGAGGCCAGGGGAACCGTGGAAATAAAGGCGGACATAAGCGGAAATCTTCCTGCTGATGCCGGCAATGCGCTCACGGTAGCAGTCAACGTCTGCAACGGTATCTCGGACTTCACGACAGGGTTCGTTCCGGTCTATTTTGCATCGGATGCCCTCGCTAAGACTCAGGATACAAGTTCATCTTCTTCTGTACAAAACGTTTGGCCGTAAATTTCGGAACCGGCAAGTATGACTGGTATGACGTACAGAACAAGAACTACACCTATAACAAGTTTCGATTTTGAAGGTCGAATTGACGGGGAATGCCGCAATGACTACAACTAAACTGCTGGCCATCGCCCGGTTCCCCAATCAACGGAGGAGACTGGAAGAAAGGCAATCGGCTTGTTGGAATTGTCCGGCAAGCCGGTTTCGCGTATTATGGATACTCAGTGTGTAAAAAACATCTGCCTGTATGAATGATGACGGATGCCTGCAATGCACGCGGACAAATATGTTTTGTCACTCCGATGGCTGCCGTTTGGAATTTTTAGTGTATCTTTATAGGTAATAACTGAACTTAGTAAACTGATAACGGTTAATGAGAAGTTTATCCACCATACTAGTGGCCATTCTGGCCTTCAATTTTTCCGCGAACGCCTCGGTCACCCTTCAGGAGTGTCGGGACAAGGCGCGGGAGAACTATCCGCTCGTGCGCAGGTACGACCTTATCCGCTCCACGAAGGAATGCAATGTCCACAATGCATCTCTCTCCTGGCTGCCGCGCCTGGAACTTGGCGGCGGCGGAGCCTGGCTGAGCAACGTCACCGATGCGGTGGATTTGGGAGAGTTAATCGGAAAGATGGCCTCTATGATTGACCTTTCCGGAAAGAAGGAACAGCCTTGGCAGTATCAGGTCGGCGCCAGCGTCACCCAGAATATCTGGGACGGCGGCGCATCCTCTCTCGGAAAGAAGACCGCAGAGGCTGTGGCCGCGAAGGATGAAGCTGAACTCGAGGTGTCATTGTATGAACTCCAAAGGCAGGTGGATGAAGTGTTCTTCTCCATATTGCTGCTGGAAGAGCGACATAAACAGGCGGAAGGAAGGATGGCAGTGCTGGAAAGCAATCTTGCCAAGATGAAGTCCATCCACGACGAAGGCGGAATATCAACGATGGACCTCAAGTCGATGGAAGCCGAAGTCAAGTCCGCAAGGCAGCAGATAAGGCTAATCGAAACCAATGTCAAGTCCTCTCGATTGTCGCTGTCCTTGCTTACATCCCTGGACTTGAGCAATGAGCAGCTGACAACCCCGCCGGAACCAGACATGATTCAGACGC